>CAYGYQ010000258.1:0-4282 GCA_964354035.1 uncultured Bordetella sp. | reverse complement strand
CCTTCAGCACGACGAAGGCGCTGACGGCCTCGCCCGTCATGTCGTCCGGACGGCCGACGACCGCCGCCTCCGCCACGATCGGATTGGCGACCAGCGCCGACTCGATCTCCATCGTGCCCAGGCGATGTCCGGACACGTTGAGCACGTCGTCGATGCGGCCCATAATCATGAAGTAGGTCGTCGTCTTGTCCCGCACCGAGCCGTCGCCGGCGAGATAGAGCTTGCCGCCGAGCTCGGCCGGATAATAGGACTTCTGGTACCGGTCGGGATCCCCCCAGATCGTGCGGATCATCGCGGGCCAGGGCCGCTTGACGACCAGGATGCCGCCCTGGCCGTTCTCGACGTCGCGTCCCGTCTCGTCGACGATGGCCGCCATGATGCCGGGCAGCGGCAATGTGCACGAGCCGGGAACCGTCGCCGTCACGCCCGGCAGCGGCGTGATCATGTGGCCGCCCGTCTCCGTCTGCCACCAGGTGTCGACGATCGGGCAGCGGCCGCCGCCCACCTGCTCGTGGTACCACATCCAAGCTTCCGGATTGATCGGCTCGCCGACGGTGCCGAGCAGGCGCAGGCTCGACAGATCGTAGTTCTTCGGCGCGGTCGACGGCGTCACGCCCGAGGCCTTGACCAGCGCACGGATCGCCGTGGGCGCGGTGTAGAAGATCGAGACCTTGTGCTTGGCGATGGTCTGCCAGAAACGCCCGGCGTCGGGATACGTCGGGATACCCTCGAACACGACCTCGGTGGCGCCGACCGCGAGCGGACCGTACGCGATATAGGTGTGCCCGGTCACCCAGCCGATGTCGGCGGTGCACCAGAAGGTGTCCGTCGGCTTGATGTCGAACGTCCAGCGCATCGTGAGCATCGCCCACAGCAGGTAGCCCGCGGAGCTGTGCTGCACGCCCTTGGGCTTGCCGGTCGATCCCGACGTATAGAGGATGAACAGCGGATGCTCGGCGCCGACCCACTCCGGCTCGCAGGTGTCGGCCTGCTTTGCGACGAGCTCGTGCAGCCATACGTCGCGTGGCGCCGAGAACGGGACGTTGCCGCCGGTCCGCCGGTAGACGACGACGTTGCGGATGCCCTCGCACCCGCCCATGCCCAGCGCCTCGTCGACGATCGTCTTCAGCGGCAGGCTCTTGCCGCCGCGCGCCTGCTCGTCCGCGGTGATCACTGCCACCGCGCCGGCGTCGATGATGCGCTCCTGCAGCGACTTGGCGGAAAAGCCGCCGAACACGACCGAGTGCGTCGCGCCGATCCGGGCGCAGGCCTGCATGGCGGCCACGCCCTCGATCGACATCGGCATGTAGACCAGCACGCGGTCGCCCTTGCGGATGCCCAGCGACCGCAAGCCGTTGGCGAGCCGGCAGACCTGGCGGTGGAGCTCCCGGTACGTCACCTTGGTCACCGTGCCGTCGTCGGCCTCGAAGATGATCGCGACCCGCTCGGCATTGCCGTTGGCGAGGTTGCGGTCGAGGCAGTTGTACGACACGTTGAGCTCCCCATCCTCGAACCACTTGTAGAACGGGGCGTTGGACTCGTCGAGCGTCTGGGTGAATGGCTTGTGCCACAGCAGTTCCTGCCGGGCGAGCTTCGCCCAGAAGCCGTTGAAATCGGCGGCGGCGCCGGCATTGAGCGCGTCGAAGTCGGCTTTCTTTACATTGGCCTGGGCGACGAATTCGCGCGACGGCTCGAAAATCCGGCGTTCATGCGATACCGACTCGATATTGGACATGCTGTCATCTCCTTCAAAGGGACATGCCGGGGGCGGCCCGGCCGCTGCACGCGCAAACAACCTGAGTCTAACCAAACGCGCACGGCGGGCGCAACGCGCCACCTTGATGCAGCGCAACCTCCCGGCGCGTGGCACCACCCCTGCGCCCGGCTCCAGGGGTGCACCACTGCACGCGGTCGACACGGGAATGCCGTTGACGCTCAGGGCGATGCTAAACTTCATGGCCCGCTCGATGCCCGCGCGGGACCGCCCGCCAGGTCCCGCGCGGGCGGGTTGCGCTGCCCCAGAAAAACTCCCGCTCCATACCCTTCCGCCATGCCCGCCTCGAACCTGCGTCCGATACCCCGCATCCTGTTCATGAGCCGGTGGCTGCAGCTGCCGCTCTACCTTGGGCTCATCGTCGCCCAGGGCGTCTACGTCTGGTATTTCCTGATCGAGCTCCTGCACCTGGTCGAATCGGCCTTCGGGGACAAGGAAGCCCTCGCCTCGATCCTCAGGAACATCACGCCCGTCGGGGCCGAGACCATCAAGGCCGCGCCCGAGACCATCGTGATGCTGGTCGTGCTGGGTCTGATCGACGTCGTGATGATTTCGAACCTGCTCATCATGGTGATCATCGGCGGCTACGAGACGTTTGTCTCCCGCATGCGGCTCGAGGGCCATCCGGACCAGCCGGAATGGCTGTCGCACGTCAACGCATCGGTGCTGAAGGTGAAGCTTGCCACGGCGATCATCGGCATCTCGTCGATCCATCTGCTGAAGACGTTCATCAACGCGCAGGCATACGACGCGAAGGTGCTGATCGCGCAGACGGTGATCCACATCACGTTCCTGATCTCCGCGCTGGCGATCGCCGCGGTGGACCGCATGATGCCCCAGGGTCGTCTCCATGCCGCGAAACTCGCTGCCGCCGAAATCGACCGCAAGGACCACTGAATTCCGGAGGGCCGCATGACCAGGATCAGGCAGGAGGATTTCATCGCCAGCGTCGCCGACGCGCTGCAGTTCATTTCGTATTACCACCCGCAGGACTACATCGAGGCGCTGGGCGAGGCGTACCGGGCCGAGGAGTCGCCGGCCGCCAAGGACGCGATCGCGCAGATCCTCACCAATTCGCGGATGTGCGCCGAGGGTCATCGCCCGATCTGCCAGGATACCGGCATCGTCGTGGCGTTCGTGAAAGTCGGCATGGGCGTCCAGTGGGACGGCGCCACGATGTCGATCGCCAAAATGGTCGACGAGGGCGTGCGCCGCGCCTATCTCGATCCCGACAACACGCTCCGGGCGTCGATCGTCGCGGATCCCGCGGGCGCGCGCAGGAACACGAAGGACAACACGCCCGCGGTCGTCCATTTCGACCTCGTGCCCGGCGACACCGTGGAGGTCAGGATCGCCGCCAAGGGCGGCGGCTCCGAGAACAAGTCCAAGTTCGCAATGCTCAATCCGTCGGATTCGATCGTCGACTGGGTGCTGAAGACGGTGCCGACGATGGGCGCCGGCTGGTGCCCGCCGGGGATGCTCGGCATCGGCATCGGCGGCACCGCCGAGAAGGCGGTGCTGATGGCGAAGGAGGCGCTGATGGAGCCCATCGACATGCACGAGCTGCGCCGCCGCGGCCCCGCGAACGGCACGGAGGCCCTGCGGCTCGAGCTGTACGACAAGGTGAACGCGCTCGGCATCGGCGCGCAGGGCCTGGGCGGCCTGTCGACCGTGCTCGACGTCAAGATTCTCGACTACCCGACGCACGCGGCGTCGAAGCCGATCGCCATGATCCCGAACTGCGCGGCGACGCGTCACGCGCACTTCACACTGGACGGTACCGGTGCGGCGAAGCTCGCGCCGCCGGATCTCGCCCGCTGGCCCGACGTGCAGTGGGCGCCCGCCCCCTCGGCGCGCCGCGTCGATCTCGACCGCCTGACGCCGGCGGAGGTCGCGACGTGGAAGCCGGGCGAAACGCTGCTGCTCTCGGGGAAGATGCTCACCGGGCGCGACGCCGCGCACAAGCGCATCGCCGACCTGCTCGCACAGGGCAAAGGACTGCCTGCCGGTGTCGACTTCACCAACCGTGCGATCTACTACGTCGGACCGGTCGACCCCGTCCGCGACGAGGTCGTCGGCCCTGCGGGCCCGACCACGGCAACGCGGATGGACAAGTTCACCGAAATGATGCTCGCGCAGACGGGGCTCATCGCGATGATCGGCAAGGCCGAGCGCGGCCCGGTGGCCATCGAGGCGATCCGCAAGCATCGCGCCGCGTACCTGATGGCAGTCGGCGGCGCCGCCTACCTCGTGTCCAAGGCGATCCTGAGCGCGCGCGTCGTCGCGTTCGGCGATCTCGGGATGGAGGCGATCTACGAATTCGACGTGAAGGACATGCCGGTGACCGTCGCCGTCGACGCCAATGGCACCTCGGTCCACCAGACCGGCCCGCGCGAGTGGCAGCAGCGCATCGGCAAGATTCCGTTGGTTGTTACATGAGCGCGCCGGGCCGCCCCAAGCGCGAATTGCTCCCTCTCGGAGGGAAGGCGCGCAGCGCCAAGGGAGCAC
>CAYGYQ010000257.1:0-4350 GCA_964354035.1 uncultured Bordetella sp. | reverse complement strand
GTCTTGTCGATGTGCATGATGTCCGACGGACAGATGTCGACGCAATGTCCGCATCCGTCGCACCTTGTCATGTAGACGAAGGTAGGCATTGTTCCGGTTCCTTATCTAGTCCAGCAGAACTTGCGGGTTGCTTCTCAATTCAATAGTGGCGGGGCGCTTCGCGCTTGATGCCGAGCCCCATGTTCATCGGAGCGTCTCGCAACAGTTCCATGGAGTGTTTTTGCCGTTGCTCGGGATCGGCACGGGTCTGCGTCGGCAAATTCTCGGCCGAACCATCGGCCTCGGATACTCTTTTCTCGAAGGCCGCCGCGGGCTTGAAGAACATGTGGGCGAACTTGGACCAGGGCACGCCCGCGAACAACACCGTCGTGGCCAGGATGTACAGGCCGAAGAACACGCCGGCCCCGGCGACGCCCCGCGCCTGCAGGTAGGCCCAGATCAGGCCCAGCGTCGCGCTGGCGAGCAGCGAGAGGATGAACAGGTCCGCGCGCACGAGTCGAAACGGCGAGTGGCCCTCGGCGGCGACATCGACGCGGATGAAGAACCAGAACCAGTAGCCGCCGACGCAGATCATCAGGCCGCCGATCCACCACAGCAGCGGCAGGATGCCGGGCGCGGGTGTCGCGGGGGTCGGGTAGCCGAATATCAGGATGGCGGTGGCGACGACGTAGATCACGAATCCGTACATCCCCAACAGGTGGGCGACGCGGCGCCGCGGGTTGCAGAATTCTCCGGAGGTGAGGACGTCGACCACGCCGGTCTTGACTGCGATCGACACCAGTTCGCCGCCGCCGAGCGGCTTGGCGCCCTTGGCTTTCGACCTGCGCCAGTTCTCGAAGAAGTACCTGGCGCTTCCCTTGTGCACGACGTCAAACAGCGTCCCCGCCACAACCAGGACGATCATGACGACGACATAGGCCTGCATGACGACAGGCGGAATGGACGCCGAGAGCTCGGCGAACGGATTGCTGGCGAACATCATTTCCTCCCTCGGCCGAGAACGGGGCTCGTGCGCGCGGTCCACATGGCGGAGCTCATCCGGGCTCGTCGCAGCTGATTCTACAGGGGGCTCCCACGTCGGCCGACAAAAAAAAGCTATGGCGCCATAGATTGGATGAATTCCGTCATGACACGAATGCAGCGGCCCGGATTCGATGCGTTGCCGGGAGCCAATGCGCGTGGCGCCGCAGACCGAAACCCCGCGCGGCCCGACCCTCGATCCTGCGCACGGGTGTCCGTCGACGCGTCTAGAGTCGCTGGATGTCGAATCGCATCGACTCGAGGTCGCCGAGAATCCACGTCGCGGGCGCCGCCAGTGCTGCCACAGTGCCGGGGTTGACCAGCCAGGTTCTTCCGCCCTTGACGTTGGCCACCTGCTCGACGCCAGCACAGTGCGAATGGCCGCAGCACACGAGGTCCCAGTCGCCGGTGCAGGCCATCGCATGGCCGTAGTCGGGATAGTGCACCACAAAAATCCTGCGCCCGCCCAGTTCGATGCGCGCGTCGACGCCGTGATACTGCAGCAATCCGCCGCTGTCGCGTGCCAGCCTGTGCAGCATGACCGAATCACCCAGGTTGTTGCCGTGAATCACGTGCAGGGGCAACCCGGCGCTCATCGCGGGCCGCAGGGTCTGCGCCCCGATGAGATCGCCGCAATGGATCACTGCTGCCGCACCCTGCGCGGCCGCTTCGCGGACCGCATCGGCAAGCGCGTTGGCGCGGTCATGGCTGTCGGAGACGATACAGATCTTCATGTGCCGATCATAGGTCAGAGGCAGCGTCCATGCAGGCGCCATCTCGGCAGGCTGAAGCGTCGATGCGGTCGCGGATTCCCCTCTGCCGAAAATGGTAGTCGGCGAGGCACGCGAATTCGAGCGGCGCGCCGGGGCAGTTCGCTATTCCTGCAACGCGCTCCAGCCCGGGCCCGGGTCGAAGCTCGTCATCTTGAGCCCGATGGCGGTCGAATTCCGGCCGAGGTCCTTCTGGTAGATCCGGCCGTTGTTGCTCACCATGAACGACATCACGCCGCTTTCGCCGTACCGGGCCGGATACGCGACCAGCGCATAGCCCGCGATCATGCGGCCGTTGATGATGTAGTTGTATGCGCCGCCCGGCGCGTTCTTGCCCTGGCGCGCCAGGATCCTGAAGTGGTAGCCGCGGTACGCGTCACCCGGCTTGTGCCCCTCGAGATAGGGAGCGCTCTCGGCGACCAGCGGCCCGAACGGGCTCGCCTCCTCGCCCTTGGCGGCATCAGCCGGCCAGTACAGGCCATCGCGCCTGCCAGGCGTGCTGCCCAGCTTCTGCGCGTACTGAAGCACACCGTCCCCGTCGCGGTCGCGCGCTGCGTACTGGCGTTGCGCGTCGATGTAGGCACGCAGCACGACGATCGCGTTGCGCTCGTTGCCGCCGATGCGCCGATTGACGATCTCGTCGGCCCCTTCTTCCGTCGCGAAGCGCCACGCGCCCTTGTCCTTCACCAGGGGCACCGGAAACGGCCAGGCCTGATCGCCGATCAGCAGCACCCGGCGATCAGGGCTGCGCTCGGCGAGCACCCGGAACGTCTGGAGAGCCGCCAGAAACTTCGCGCGCGTGGCGCTGTTGGCGGCGGTGTCCGGCGTGATGATGAGCTCCCGGTGCTCGGCGCCGAAGATCGCGATCAACGCGGCATCGTCGTCGGCCTTGAGCGCCGCCATGTACGCATCCACCGCGGCTTCCGGGGTGGCGAACGTCTTCTGCTCCGCCGCGAGTGTCGCGAGCGGAATGGCCAGCAGCACCACCGCCGCCGCGCGCCGCGCAACGGCCATCATCTTGATCATGTTCATCGGCTTCATTCCTTGTGGGTCGCGATGGGTCGGTACCTGCCGCCGCTGTCTAGCGGCGTCCGCCGCCGCCACGCCCGCCGCCACCGCCGCCACGCGCCCCGCCGCCCGACATCGAACGCGGCGCGCCACCGGACATCGAGCTGCGGCTCGACGCCCCGCGCGAGCTGTCCATCTGCGTCTGGCGGCCTGAACCATAGCCGCTCATGGCACCGCTCGCGGAGGCGCCTCCGCGGCTGGCAGACGAACCGCCGTAACTGTCACGCGGCGACGCGCTGACCGAACCGGCGCGCTGCGCTGCGCTCGCCGCCGCGCCCTGTCCCGCGCCACCGCCAAGGCCGCCGCCGGCCGATGTCGCAGGGCGCGCACCCGCGCCGGCGCCACCCGCCCCGCCGGGGCGCGCATCTCCCACCCGCCCCGTCGACGGCGTCCGGCCCACCGTGTTGCTGACCTGCCCGGGCCGCTTGTCCGATTTCCACGCGGTCCCGCCGCCCTGGGCCGGCAGCGTCGTCGCACCGCCCGGCCGGTTGACGTTGATGTTGGTATTGCGATTGATGTTGATGTCGCCGCCGCCCCAGTTGGTGTTCCAGTGGCCGCCGTTCCAAGCCGCGCCGATGGCGGCACCCCAGATGAGACCGGTGGCAAATGCTGCGCCGGGCGGGTACGGGTAGTAGTAGACCGGGTAGGGCGTCGGCCAGTAGCCCCACGGGTATCCGCCGGCCACCACGATCGTGGTCGGGTTGTACTGCGGCACGTAGATCACCTCGGGATTGGCCGGGACGATCTTGATCACTTCCTTCTCGACCACGACGACCTGCTTGTCGTCGGACTTGAGATTGCCCACCGCCTGCGTCTTGCGCCGAAAGACCTGGATCGCCTCCAGCACGGCGCCTTGATCGGCCACCACCGCCTCGCCCAGCGCCGCTGTCCAATCGAGATCGGCGCTCATGGTCTTCACGATGTCGGGGTAGTTGAGCAGCGCCTTGACCGAATCGTCCCATTTGTCATCGACCGGCAGCTTGGGATCCGCCTTGCGCTTGTCGAGGAAGCGATCCGCCTGCACCAGCTGCAGCGGATTGGTCGCTGCGGGCAGGATGATCGCGACGAGATCGTCCGGATAAAGCGCGATCGGGGCCACGAGCTGGTCCAGCTCCTCGGCCGGTATGGGCGGCGGCGCGCCGGCGTCGACGGCCGGCGCCTGCGCCAGGACGTGGCCGGCGAACACGACCGCGACGCACGCGGCAACGAAGGCGCGCCATGCGGGTCGGGCCGGCGAACTCGCGCGAGCATGGGGACTCGGTTGCATCGGTGCTGACTCCTTCGGTGGCGGTCGGTTGCCGCTTCGGCGGGGGACTCCGGCAGAGTCGTAGCCGCCCGTCCGCTGCGCGCGGCGCACAGGCATTTCGCCGCGGCATCACGACCGCGGCGGGGGGTGCCTTCAGGTCCGGATCTGGCGCGCCCGACAGGAGTCGAACCTGTGACCTTTGGCTTCGGAAACCAACACTCTATCCAACTGAGCTACGGGCGCGTA
>CAYGYQ010000256.1:0-4369 GCA_964354035.1 uncultured Bordetella sp. | reverse complement strand
CGAATCGCTCGCGCCAGTCGGCGCGGGCGAGGAACAGAGTAAGACTCTCCGGCGTGGTGACCAGCGCCGTCGGCAGCCGCTTTCCCTGGCGCGCACGCGCAGCGGGTCCGGTGTCGCCGGTGCGCACGTCGATGGTCCAGTGCGGGGCCAGAGCGGTCGCCGCCCGCGCGAGGGCGAGACCGGTGTCGCCGGCCAGCGCGCGCAGCGGCGTGATCCAGAGGAGGGTGAGCGGCGGCGGGGCGTCAGCGGAGCCGGCGGGGCCGAGCAGCATGGGTGGCAGCGCCGCGGCATAGGTTTTGCCCATGCCAGTGGGGGCGTGGACGAGTCCCGACCTGCCGTGGGCGTACGCGGCCCAGACCGCCTCCTGGAATGCGAACGGCCACCAGCCCTGCGTGGCGAACCATGCCCGCGCCCGGACCAGCGGGTCGTTATGGGCCAGCGCCGACGAAGGCTGCATCCGGGCATTCTACGGCTCGGGGGTGAGCCCTTGGCGAATGCCGCCCCCGGCGCAGGCGCGCGACCGTGGCGAAGCAATGACTTTGGCATGACTTGTGCGTCATGCCGTCTAACCGTGGCGAGGTACCCGTCCCTATGTTTGGTTTTTTGACACCACTCCGCCGGGGCGACCCGGGCCCGCTGGCTAATGCCGCCGCGGCGGACAAATATTGGCAAATGTTGCCGCGCAGCGATCCGGTCGCGGCACAGCGGGCGATCTCCGAGGTGCTCGACGACCTCGTCGTGCTACGGGATCCCGGACGCGACCAGTTGCGCGCACTGCTCGCGCTCGACCAGCGGGCGCATCCGCTGCGGGACGCGCTGCTGGTGAACTACGCGACGCGAAACGCGCAGTCGCGCCCGCTCGAGAAGAGATACTGGCGGTCCGTCGCCGACCTGAGCCAGTCCTTCGCCGCAGCGTTCGAGCATTTCCTGCGGATGATCCGCGACGAGCCCAACCCCCGCGCCTGGCGGGAATATGCGCCGCTCGCAACCATGCGCCTGTTCAAGCATCGACAAGTCGATTTTCTGCTGCGACCGGTCCTGCCCGCGTCGTCGCATCCGGACGGATGGGGGGAGCTCCACGAGGCATACCGGTACGCGCAGGCCGAAGGCTTTCTGCACCGGTCCGTGACGGTTCCGGGTAGCGGCGAGGAATGCCCGCTGGGGGCCACCCTCGAGCGCCAGTATATCCGGGTCCTCCTGCTCGATGCGATGAACGACGGGCAGTTCTCGCCGTACGACGCCTTCTGGCTCAGCCGCTTCCTGCCCCGCTGGTGCGAGGCGGTGTCGCTGCGCCCGGGTGCCGGCGGAAACGGAGACGGCCGCCACCTGATTGTGGACCTGGACAGCGCGGAGGGACTGCGGCGCGCATCCGCAGGCGTTCCGGAGAATGCGCTAGCACTTGACCCGTCGCCGCTGCTGGCGCTGATCGGCGCGGAAGTCGAGTCGCTGAGCGACCCGCACTACCAGACGAGCGTGCCATCGCCGTTCGGACGGGCCCGGCAGGCGAGGCTGCTGCGCAAGGTCGCTGCGAACTACACGCCCAGACCGAAGCGTGTCAGCCGCCGCGGCGAACGGAAGCCATTGACGTCAAGCGTCAAAGTCATCGTTGGCCTTGGCCCCATCATGCGGATGCTGCGGTACGAGGAAACGAGAAAGTTCGCCGCCATGCCTTCGGTCGTGCCCGAAGTCGAGGAGATCACGATCACCGTCCAGGGAGGATATACGCAAGCGCCGGACGGTGGCGCAGGCGCGCCGGATGGTTCGCGCGAGCCTCCGTCGGCGCACGAGTTCGGCGTTCCGCATCAGGTCTGGCAGGTCAAGGACTCCAGCGTGTCGGGCTGCCGGCTGCGCGCCCCGGTCGGAGACGCCGGCCGCGTGCATCCGGGTTCGCTGGCGGCCATTCTCGACGACGGGACGATGCGCTGGTCGCTGGTGGTCGTGCGCCGCGTAAAGGCACGCATCGGCGACCGGGTCGATATCGGGGCGGAGTACGTCGGGCATAGTCCGCGGGCGGTCACGATGGCAGTCGCCGGGGCAGGGGCCTCGTCGCCCGGCGCGCCGGCACAGAGCCAGGGCGAGCTCTTTACGGCCCTCTACCTGCGCGAGAGCGCGAAACAGCCGGTGATGCCGTTCAAGACGCTCCTGCTTTCGGCTGCGCAGCTCAGGGGCACCCAATCGCTGACGCTGCGATCGACGACGGCGGAATACTCGGTGCGACTGAAGGAGCCAATCGAGGAACAGGATGACTTCATCTGGTTGCCCTACGAAGTCCTTGGCCGGCGGCCCATTGTCCAGCCGTCGCCCGAACCGCCGGCGCACGGGGCGACGTCCCTCCGGCCGCCGGCTGTTTCGTCATCGTCTGGCCTGAACCAGGACCCGCAGACCGACTGGTTGGCGCCGCCTCCCAAACGGCGCGTCGGCAGCTCCGCATAACGCGGGTCAGTCCGCCGCCTGCGCGACCGCTTTCGCCCCGGCCGGCTGCGCCGCCCGGAAGGCGGCTTTGAGTTCGGACTCCTTCACCCTTGCCGCCGCGAGGTGGCGCTCCTTGACGTGGCCGAAGCCGCGGATGTGCTCCGGAATCTGTGCCAGCTCGACGGCGAGCGCATGGTTGTGCGGAGCGAGCGCGGCCAGCAGTTCGGCAATGAGCGTTTCGTACTGGCCGATCAGCGCGCGCTCCATCCTGCGCTCGGCAGTCCGGCCGAAAACGTCGAGTGCCGTGCCCCGGAACCGGCGCAGCTGCGCGAGCACGCCGAAGGCGCGCATCATCCACGGGCCGTACACGCTCTTCCTCGCCTCGCCGGTCGTCGGGTCGGGCTTGTTGAACACCGGCGGCGCGAGGTGGAAGGTCAGCTTGTAGTCGCCCTCGAACTGCGCCGCGACGCGCGCCGCGAAATCGGTCTCGGCGTAGAGGCGCGCTACCTCGTATTCGTCCTTCGCCGCGAGCAGCTTGAAATAGTAGCGCGCCACGGCTTCCGCAAGCGCCGTCGCCCCGGGCAGCCGCGCCTGCTCGGCGGCGCGCACCCGGGCAACGATATCGGTGTAACGCCTGGCGTAGGCGGCGTCCTGGTAGGCGGTCAGATAGTCCGCGCGGCGGGCCACGGTTTCGTCGAGCGACGTCGACAGCCGCTGCGACTCGGGTCTCGCCGCAGGAATTGCCGCCGCCGTGACGTGCGCCGGATCGATGGCGGCGCGCCTTCCCCAGACGAAACTCTGCTGGTTCGACTCGATGGCGGTGGCATTGAGCTCGATCGCGCGCATGAGCGCCTGCTCGCTGACCGGAAGCAGCCCGCGCTGGAAGGCGAAGCCGACCATGAACAGGTTGGTTGCGATCGAGTCGCCCATGAGACCGGTCGCGAGCCTGGTCGCGTCGAGGAACTCGGCGTCGCCCGGCGCGACCGCATCCTCGATCTCGCGCTCCATCGAGCCGCGCGGAAAGGCGAGATCCGGATCGCGCGTGAAACCCGCCGGCATCACCAGCGCGGTGTTGACGAGCGCCTTGGTGACGCCCTTCTGCATCTTGGCCAGCTGCTCGTAGCCGACGCCGGTCAGGATGTCGCAGGCCAGCACGAGCTTCGCGTCGCCCGCGGCGATCCGCGTCGAGTGGAGTTGCTCCGGCGCGTCCGCGATCCGGACGTGCGAGACCACCGCGCCGTTCTTCTGCGCGAGTCCCGTCATGTCGAGCACGCTCACGCCCTTGCCTTCGAGGTGCGCCGCCATGCCGATGAGCGCGCCGATGGTGACGACGCCGGTGCCGCCGATGCCGGTGACCAGGATGCCGTAGGGCTCGGCCGTCGCCGGCCGTACGGGATCCGGCAGTTCGGCAAAGGCGCCGGCCTCGGCCTTCCCCGGCTTGCGCAGCGCGCCGCCCTCGACGGTGACGAAGCTCGGGCAGAACCCCTTCACGCACGAGAAGTCCTTGTTGCACGAACTCTGGTCGATGGCGCGCTTGCGGCCGAACTCGGTCTCGACCGGCGCGACCGACACGCAGTTCGACTGGATCCCGCAGTCGCCGCAGCCCTCGCAGACGAGCTCGTTGATGACCACGCGCCTGGGCGGATCCGGGAACTTGCCGCGCTTCCTCCTCCGGCGCTTCTCGGCGGCGCAGGTCTGGTCGTAGAGCAGCACCGTGCAGCCGGGCGTGTCGCGCAGCATGCGCTGGACGGCGTCGAGCTCGTCGCGATGGTGGATCGCGATCCCCGCGGCAAAATAGCCCGCCGGGTACTTGCCCGGATCGTCGGAGACGACGACGATCCGGGCGACTCCCTCGGCCGCGACCTGGCTCGCGATGGCGGCCGGCGTGAGCGGACCGTCGAACGGCTGGCCGCCGGTCATCGCCACCGCGTCGTTGTAGAGGATCTTGTAGGTGATG
>CAYGYQ010000255.1:0-4475 GCA_964354035.1 uncultured Bordetella sp. | reverse complement strand
CGAGCAAGTACCACGCGCACGACGAGAACAACGAGTGCAAGATGGGCGACCTGGTCGAGATCGTCGCCTGTCGCAAGCTCGCCAAGACCAAGGCGTACCGGGTGAGCCGGTTGCTCGAGAAGGCCCGGGTCGTATGACCGGATGTCGGTCCAGCCGGCACGATTGCCCGTGGCGTTTGCAAGATATTGATTCGAAATAGGGCTTGCGGGAGGCATAGAATCCTGTCATAATTCTCGTTTCGCCTGCCGCGGCCCGCCGGAGTAACCCGACGGGCTTTGCCCCGAAGCGGAAGTCTCGCCGGATGGCCGCGGTCACTCCCCGAACGGGGTCCAAAACTGGACGCGGCAGCATGTCGCGACCGCAGCCGGCAACCGAACGCGCTGCGGCGCACTCCGCGGATTAAGTTGGAGAAGCAACCATGATCCAGATGCAGTCGGTCCTGGACGTCGCCGACAACACCGGTGCCCGTCGCGTGATGTGCATCAAGGTGCTCGGCGGCTCGAAGCGCCGGTACGCGCACATCGGCGATGTCATCAAGGTCACCGTCAAGGATGCGGCGCCGCGCGGCCGCGTCAAGAAAGGCGAGATCTACAACGCCGTCGTGGTGCGCACGCGCCACGGCGTGCGCCGCGACGACGGCGCCAAGGTGTGCTTCGACACCAACGCGGCCGTCCTGCTCAATGTGAAGCTCGAGCCGATCGGCACCCGCATCTTCGGGCCGGTCACCCGCGAGCTGCGAACCGAGCGATTCATGAAGATCGTCTCGCTCGCGCCGGAAGTTCTGTAGGGCGATGTTACGCAGAGGATAGCGATGCGCAAGATCAAGAAAGGCGACAACGTCGTCGTGCTCGCCGGCCGCGACAAGGGCAAGCGCGGGGACGTCACGCGCGTGTTCGCCGAGCACGTGCTGGTCGCCGGCATCAACCAGGTGAAGAAGCACCAGCGGCCGAATCCGATGAAGGGCGAGCAGGGCGGGATCGTGACGAAGGAGATGCCGATCCACGTCTCGAACGTCGCCATCTGGAATCCGGTGGCCAAGAAGGCCGACCGGATCGGCCTGCGTTCGCTCGAGGACGGGCGCAAGGTGCGCTACTTCAAGTCGAACGGCGAGCTGATTGGCGCGTAAGGAGAACTGACGATGGCCCGCCTCAGGGAAATCTACAAGAAGGAAATCGTGCCCGCGCTGACGAAGCAGTTCGGCTACAAGTCGGTCATGGAAGTGCCGCGCGTGTCGAAGGTCGTCCTCAACATGGGTGTGGGCGAGGCCGTGGGCGACAAGAAGCTGCTGGAGAATGCCGCTGCCGACATGCAGAAAATCGCCGGCCAGAAGCCCGTGGTCACCAAGGCGCGCAAGGCGATTGCCGTGTTCAAGATCCGCGAGGGCTACCCGATCGGCTGCATGGTCACGCTGCGCCAGAACCGCATGTACGAATTCCTCGACCGCCTGATCTCGGTCGCGCTGCCGCGCGTGCGCGACTTCCGCGGCGTTTCGGGCCGCTCGTTCGACGGCCGCGGCAATTTCAACATGGGCGTCAAGGAGCAGATCATCTTCCCCGAGATCGAGTACGACAAGGTCGATGCGATGCGCGGGATGAACATCACGATCACCACGACCGCGAAGACCGACGCCGAGGCCAAGGCATTGCTGGCCGCGTTCCGTTTTCCGTTCAAGAACTGAGGGTGCCATGGCGAAACTGTCCCTGATCAACCGCGACCAGAAGCGCCGCGCACTGGTGAAGAAGTACGCCAGCAAGCGCGAGGCGCTGGTCTCGATCATCAACAACATGAAGGCGTCGGACGAAGTCCGCTACGCGGCGCGGCTCAAGCTGCAGCAGCTGCCGCGCAACGCGAACCCGACCCGCCTGCGCAGCCGCTGCGCGCTCACGGGCCGGCCGCGCGGGTTCTTCCGCAAGTTCGGCCTGGGCCGAAGCAAGCTCCGCGAATTCGCCATGCGCGGCGAGATTCCGGGCATCGTCAAGGCCAGCTGGTAAGGGACACGCATATGAGCACGCAGGGCCGACCCAAGTGCGAATTGCTCCCCCTCGGGGGGAAGGCGCGCAGCGCCAAGGGGGCACATAAATGAGCATGACTGATCCGATCGCCGACATGCTGACGCGCATCCGCAATGCGCAGATGGTGGAGCAGGCTGTCGTCGCGATGCCGTCTTCCAAGGTGAAGCTGGCGATCGCCCGCGTGCTGCAGGACGAGGGGTACATCGACGCGTTCAAGGTCTCCAGCGACGCGGTGAAGCCCGTGCTCGAGATCGCGCTCAAGTACTACGCCGGCCGCCCCGTCATCGAGAAGATCGAGCGCGTGTCGAAGCCGGGGTTGCGCATCTACAAGAGCAAGGACGACATTCCGCGCGTGATGAATGGACTCGGCATCGCCATCGTTTCGACATCGCATGGCGTCATGACGGACCGCAAGGCGCGCGCCACCGGGGTCGGCGGCGAAGTGCTGTGCATCGTCGCCTAATATGAACAGCCCCCACGCTCACTTCGTTCGCTGCCCCCCGAGGGGGAGCACAGTGCGCTTCGGGCGGCCGGGCGCGCACTGAGATTTAATCGAGGATCGCAAGATGTCACGCATAGGCAATCACCCCATCCCGCTGCCGGCCAAGGTCGAGGTCACGCTGGTGCCGGGCGGCATCACGGTCAAGGGTCCGCTGGGTACGCTGTCGCGTACCTATGGCAGCGAGCTCTCGATCGAACGCGCCGGCGACACCCTCGTCTGCAAGGTCGCGAACCCGGAAGCGCGGCCGATGCACGGCACGCTGCGGGCGCTCGTGGCGAACATGGTCAAGGGCGTGACCGAAGGTTACGAGAAGAAGCTGACGCTGGTCGGCGTGGGTTTCCGCGCGCAGGCTGCCGGCGACAAGATCAACCTCGCGCTCGGTTTTTCGCACCCGGTGGTCCACGCGATGCCGAAGGGCGTCAAGGTGGAGACGCCGGCGCAGACGGAGATCATCGTCAAGGGCATCGACAAGCAGCAGGTCGGACAGGTGGCGGCGGAGATCCGCGCCTACCGCCCGCCGGAGCCGTACAAGGGCAAGGGCGTGCGTTATTTCGACGAGCGCGTCAAGATCAAAGAGACCAAGAAGAAATAGTCCGGTGCGCGCGGTTGCGCGACGACGACCGAATCGCATTTTCCGACTGACGGAAGAGGTAGGCAATGAACAAGAACGAAGCCCGTGTCCGCCGCGCCCGCAAGACGCGGATCCGCATCGCGCTGCAGCGGGCGACGCGCCTGGTGGTGAGCCGCTCGAACTGCCACATCTACGCGCAGATCATCGCTCCCGCCGGCGACAAGGTGCTGGCCAGCGCGTCGACGGCGGAAGCCGACGTGCGCAAGGATGTCAAGAACGGCGGCAACAAGGCCGCGGCCGCGATCGTCGGCAAGCGCATCGGCGACCGCGCGAAAGCGCTCGGCATCGAGACGGTCGCCTTCGACCGCTCGGGCTACCGGTATCACGGCCGCGTCCAGGCGCTGGCCGACGCGGCGCGCGAAGCCGGCCTCAAGTTTTGATGCCGGCCTGACGCGGCAACGAACAGGGAAATATCGACATGGCAAGAATGCAGCAGCGGCAGCAGCAGCAGGACGAGCGTGGCGATGGCCTGCGCGAGAAGATGATCAGCATCAACCGGGTCACCAAGGTCGTGAAGGGCGGGCGCATTCTCGGCTTTGCCGCGCTGACGGTGGTCGGCGATGGCGACGGCAGAGTCGGCATCGGCAAGGGCAAGGCCAAGGAAGTGCCGGTCGCCGTGCAGAAGGCGATGGAAGAGGCGCGTCGGCGGATGGTCAAGGTGCGCCTCAAGAACGGCACGCTGCATCACGCCGTCGAGGGCAGGCACGGGGCGACCAAGGTGTTCATGCAGCCCGCGGCCGATGGCACCGGCGTGATCGCCGGCGGGCCGATGCGCGCGGTGTTCGAGGTGGTCGGCGTGACGAACGTGCTGGCCAAGTGCCACGGCTCGACGAATCCGTACAACCTGGTCCGGGCGACGATCAACGCGCTCGAGAACTGCAGCGCGCCGGCGGACATTGCGGCCAAGCGCGGGATGACCGTCGAACAGATGATGGGAGCCTGACGGTGACGGCGCAGAAAAAGATCAGGGTGCAGCTCTTCAAGAGCACCGCCAGCGCGAAGGAGAGCCACCGGGCGACGGTGCGCGGGCTCGGCCTCAAGTGGACGAACCACGCGGTCGATGTCGTCGACACGCCCGCCACGCGCGGCATGATCGACAAGGTGAGCTACATGGTCAAGGTTGTCGGATAGGGAAACCGGAGCACGCGATGCGTCTTAATACGATCAAGCCCGCCGAAGGCTCGAACAAGGCCCGCCGCCGCGTCGGCCGCGGCATCGGCTCGGGGCTCGGCAAGACGGCCGGCCGCGGGCACAAGGGCCAGAAGTCCCGCTCGGGCGGCTTCCACAAGGTGGGCTTCGAGGGCGGCCAGATGCCGCTGCAGCGCCGCCT
>CAYGYQ010000254.1:0-4486 GCA_964354035.1 uncultured Bordetella sp. | reverse complement strand
TGGCGCTGGCGCGGGGTGCGGGTGCGCGTGGCGAAGTGCCTGTGGGCGCGGTCGTCGTCAAGGACGGCGCGATCATCGGCCGCGGCGGCAACGCGCCGATCGCGCGCAACGACCCGACGGCGCACGCCGAGATCGCCGCGCTGCGCGATGCCGGCCGCACGCTCGGCAACTACCGCTTGCCGGCATGCGAGCTCTATGTGACGATCGAGCCCTGCGCGATGTGCGCCGGTGCCATCCTGCACGCGCGGATCGGGCGCGTCGTGTTCGGGGCGCGCGATCCCAAGACCGGCGCCTGCGGGTCGGTGCTCGATCTCTTCGCGGAACCTCGCCTCAATCATCATGCGACGGTCGTCGGGGGCGTTCTGGCCGACGAATGCGGCGGGCTCCTCGCCCGATTTTTCGAGGAACGACGATGAGCAGGCGGCACTCATGAATCCGAGCCTCGGCATCGGTCTCTATGCTCCAGCGGGCTTCGTCACGAACCCCGGCGCCCTCGAACGCGCCGTAGCCAGGCTGTCGGCGCTCGGTCATCGCGTGGTCGTCGATGCCACCTGCACGACGCGCTGGGAACGGTTTTCAGCCTCCGACGACGAACGGCTCGCGGCGATCGGCCGGATGGCGGACGATCCCCGGGTCGAAGTCGCCATTGCCGCGCGTGGCGGCTATGGCTGGTCGCGCCTGCTCGACCGCATCGATTTCCGCGGCGTTGCCGAAAAGGGTAAACGCTGGCTCGGCCACAGCGATTTCACGGCCTTCCAGCTCGCCGCGCTGGCGCACGCCGGAATGACGACGTTCGCCGGTCCGATGGCGACCGATTTCGGTGCCGCGATGCCGTCCGCGTTCACGCTCGACCATTGCTGGGGCCTGCTCGGCAGCGACCACTACAAAGTGGAGTGCGTGCTCGACGGGCCTGACTTCGCCGGCGAGGGAACGCTGTGGGGCGGCAACCTTGCCATGGTCGCGCATCTCGCCGGCACGCCGCATCTGCCGCATGTGGACCACGGCATCCTCTTCCTCGAGGACATCGGTGAGCATCCGTACCGGATCGAGCGGATGCTCTATCAGCTTCACTTCGCGGGCATCCTGGCGCGCCAGCGCGCGGTGCTGCTCGGCGTCTTCAACGGCTACGATCTCGCTCCGAACGACAATGGCTACGACGCGGCGGCGATGGTGGCCCACTTCCGCGCGAAGCTCGGCGTGCACCTCTACACGGGCCTGCCGTTCGGGCATGTACCCGAAAAACTCACGCTGCCCGTTGGCGGGCATTGTGCGCTGACCGTGCGCGATGGCCGGGCGCAGCTCGACTTCAGCGACTACGGTCACCGCCGCCGTGAGCCGTTCGCCGCCGACAGCGTGAATCGGTAGTCGACTTCGCCGGCGGCGTTGCCCGCCGCATCGAAACCGCGCTCGACGAAGCGCACGTTCCCGTCGCGATCGATGGTGACGACGGTCGAGCAGCGCGTGCCGTAGGTCGGGCTGACGATGAACGGCGCCGACAGCATCCGCTCCCACTCGAGCGGGACGCCGGTTGCCGGAAGCGCTTCGTCGGGGGCGCGCTCGGTATCGCGCAGCAGCGCGAACAGCGGCGCCGGATCGTCGGTCGCGGCGGGGCCACCGCACCAGCGCGCGAAGGCGGCCTTGGTGCGCCCGATCTTCGGCCACGGCGTGTCGAGCAGGTGGTTCGACACGCCATAGATGCCCGGCGCGAGCGCCGCCGGCGACGATGCGCGATTCGAGCCCCAGAGCAGTTCCGACGCATCGCCGGCGACCAGATTGAAACCATTGTGCCGGGTGCAGGCGGCGACGAGCTCCGGCAGCGCCACCGAGGGCGCTGCCTCGGCGCCAAGAAGCCGCGGCACCAGGGCGCCGCGCGAGGGCGCGCCAGGATCGTTGCGCGAAGGCTCGCGCACGTTGGTGAGCAGCGCGAAGCGCCCGCGCCGATCGACCCCGAGCCAGGTGCCCCCCTCTTTGAGGTCACGTCCGGCGAGAATGCCCGTGTCCCACCACGCCGCGGGCGCGGCGGGACGGGCGTGGTATTCGTCACGATTCGCGGCGATGACGACCCGGAACTCCGGGTGTACGCCGAAGGCGATCAGCGCGATACACATGCCGCACGAATCAGGATGGGCGCCCGCGCGGCGCCGTCGCCGCAGGTATGGAGTATGGGAGCGCAAGCGAGACGAGCGCCGGGCCGTCGGGCGCGCGAAGTCGGGCATCGCCTCGCTCCTGCGCCCCGATCTGCAGCACCGCCAGCAGATCGAATCCGCCCCCGGGAGCGCGCGCCGCATTGACGACGGTGCCGCAGGGCTGGGCTGCGAAGACCGCGCTGAAGATCCTGTCCCCGATTGCGACGTCCGCCACGTCGGCGTGGAAGAGGAACGTGCGCTCCTTGAGCCGGCCGAGGTAGTGCGTCCGGGCGATGATCTCCTGTCCGGTATAGCAGCCCTTCTTGAAATCGACGCCACCCAGAACGTCCCAGTTCGCCACCTGCGCCACGAGCGCATCCTGCATCGCTGCCGTGATGATCGGCACTCCGGCGCGGATGGTGAGCCATTGCCAGATGTCGAATGGGGCCACCATCGCGTGACCGGCGAACCGCGCCTGCACGGCTGCGGCCTCTCCCGGCGCCGCCAGCACCACGAAGCGGGGGCCCGGGAGCCCGAGGACCATTGCCTGTCCGATCTGCTTCGTTTCGTGCACCCCAGGGGTTGCTCCGAACGCCGCAACCAGCGCGGTCGTCGCGGCGGGACCGCCAATACCGAAACGCCGTGATTCTGCAGAAACGTCCGTCAGCACGACTTTGGAGCGCAGGACATACATGCGCAGCCGCTTGGCAACGGGTTCGATGACGTCTTCCGGCAGCAGCATCTCGAAGTGGTCGCCGCCAGCAGGGCTCCGCCAGAGAACGAAATTGGCCAGCATCCTGCCTTTGGGCGAATTGAAGCTGCCGTACCGGCAGATCCCGGGAACCAGGCCCTTGACGTCGCAGGAGAGCTGGCCCTGCAGGAACGTTTCCGCATCGGCTCCTCCCGCGGCGAGGACGCGAAGCGGCGCGAGGTCGCACACGACCGCGCTGTCGCGGGCGGCCAGGCGGGCGGATTCGTCCGGGGCGGAGGGCAACGATGGGGCGTTCATCATGGCAGGGGTGGCTCCGTGCAAGGGACCGGAATCCATCGATGTGGCGATTGCGAGCTTCGCCACTAAGGACATTTCCGTGCTAAAATTGAATGTTAGCTCGATCAGCCGATTTCTTTTCCGCTGTTTGCGGAAACGGTGGCTGCTTCGGGCAAATTCGCAGACCCGCGCACCTCAGGGTGCCCGAACCCGGCTCGGCTGACAACCGCCGGCAGGTTCGAGCCAACGGCGGGTCGTGGTCCAACCCTGAAAGGAGTATGGGAATGTCCGTCACAATGCGCCAAATGCTGGAAGCCGGGGTCCACTTCGGCCACCAGACGCTGTACTGGAATCCGAAGATGGCCGAGTACATCTTCGGCCAGCGCAACAAGATTCACATCGTCAACCTCGAGAAGACGATGCAGCTCTACCAGGACGCGATGAAGTTCATCCGGCAGCTGGCCGCGAACAAGGGAACGATCCTGTTCGTGGGCACCAAGCGCCAGGCGCGCGACATCATCGCCGAGGAAGCGCGCCGCTGCGCGATGCCATACGTCGACGCCCGCTGGCTCGGTGGCATGCTGACCAATTTCAAGACGGTCAAGGCCTCCACCAAGCGGCTGAAGGATCTCGAGCAGATGGCGCAGGACGGCACGTTCGAGAAGATGAACAAGCGCGAAGCGCTGACGCTTCAGCGCGAAATGGACAAGCTCACCAAGAGCCTCGGCGGGATCAAGGACATGAACGGCCTGCCCGACGCGCTGTTCGTGATCGATGTCGGTTACCACAAGATCGCGATCACCGAAGCGATGAAGCTCGGCATTCCGATTGTCGCGGTGGTCGACACCAACCATTCGCCGATCGGGATCGCGCACGTGATTCCCGGCAACGATGACTCGAGTCGCGCGATCCGCCTGTACGCTCGCGGCGCGGCCGACGCCATCGTCGAAGGCCGCAGCGACGTCATCCAGGAGATCGTGACGGCCGGCGAGGAATTCGTCGAGGTGGCGGACAACGCTGCGGCGTAGGCAAGCGATCCCCTCCCGCCCGCGGGCGCGAATCCCGACGGGCACGACCGGTTAAGCATTGGAGCGACGACATGGCGGAAATTGCCGCAAGCATGGTGATGGACCTGCGCCAGCGCACGGGGCTGGGCATGATGGAGTGCAAGAAGGCGCTGACGGAGGCCGCGGGCGATCTCGCGAAGGCCGAGGAGCTGCTGCGCATCCGCAGCGGAGCGAAGGCGTCGAAGGCCGCCGGGCGCATCGCGGCCGAAGGCGTGATCGGACTGTACGTCGCGCCCGACGCGAAGACCGCGGCGATGGTCGAAGTGAATTGCGAGACCGACTTCGTCGCCAAGAACGACGACTTC
>CAYGYQ010000253.1:3459-4607 GCA_964354035.1 uncultured Bordetella sp. | reverse complement strand
CCGGCCACCGGCCGGGACCTTGACGTGCTGAACCATGGGTTCTCCTGAGCGGGTCTGGCAGAACGTTGAACGGGATGGGAAGTGGAAGAGATCGGCGTTGTGCTGGAAGTTCCGTGGCCGACGGCGCAGGATTTCAGGCTCGGCGCACCGCGTCGATGGCCAGCACAGCGGAATCCCGGGCGCCATGCCCGGCGGCAATGAGTTCATCCATCCGCGCGGCGACCGCAGGCAACGTCGCCAATGGCAGGCCGCCGGAAGTCTCGAGCATCAGTCGCACATCCTTGCGCGCCATTACCAGCTCAAAACTCGGAGTGAAGTCGCCCGTTGCCATGCTCTTCCCGCGTCGCGCGACGATCGCATTCATGTCGAGAGCGCCGAGCAAGCCGACGGCGTCACCGGCATCGACGCCGCACGCCTTCGCCAGGGTGAGGACGTCGGCCATCACGGCCGAGACGCCGATGATCATGGCGTTGCCCAGCAGCTTGTTGACGGCGGCGAGATCGGTGCGCTCGCCCAGGTAGTCGAGGCGCCCGGTCATCCTGGCGAGGTCGGCCTCGACGCTTTCGAAGAGCGCCCGCGGCCCTGCGACCACCATCAGACCTTGCGCATTGCGCGCGGCGGGCGGCCCCATGAAGACGGGACAGTGCAGGTACTTCACCGCTTGCGCTTGCAGCCGCTCGGCCCGCTCTGCGGTGAGCGTGGGCGAGGTCGTCGTGTGATCGATCAGTATCGCGTCAGCCGAAAGTCCGGAACGCGCGGCCGCTATGACCTCTTCAACCACTGCGTCATCCTTCAGCACGAGGTGCACCCTCGACGCGCCGCGCACCGCTGCAGCCGGCGTCGCGGCGGCGCTGACGCCGAATTTGGCGAGGGCCAGGACCTTGTCCGGCGAACGGTTCCACGCCGTGACCGTGTCACCGCGCCTGACGGCAGCTTCCGCGAAGGCGCTGCCGAGCAAGCCCGTGCCGAGAAAGGCGATGTGCGCCATGGTCGTAATCCCGAAAAGGTCGCGTACCTCGAACCGCGCGGGCGACCGGCGCGACCCGGTGCCCCGCCCGATTGAGGAGGATGGCGCGTTACTTCTTCGGCGCGGCGGCTTCCTTCGCCGCCTCGACCGCCTTGGCCGCGGCGTCCTTCGTGGCGTCGGC
>CAYGYQ010000253.1:0-3359 GCA_964354035.1 uncultured Bordetella sp. | reverse complement strand
GGCTTCCTTCGTTGCCGCCTTTGCCGCCTCACCGGCTTTCGCAGCCGCTTCCTTGGCCTTGTCGGCGGCTTCCGTCGCGGCTTTCTTCGCGGCGTCGGCGGCATTGCTGGATTCCTTGCCGCAGGCGGTGAGCGTGGCGCCGACGGCGAGGGCGGTCAATACGATGAGCAAACGGGAGCGCATGGTGTTCTCCTTGAGTTCGGTGGTGCGTGAAAGGGATTCTGGCCGAGCCTGGCCTGGTGACTGGCGGGCTGCCGCCAACTTGTAATTGTACTTCAGCCAGGGTCGGAAAGTCACAGCGACGTGTCCTCGCCTTCCGGGTAGCGCGATCTTCGCGCGATCGCCTGGGCATCGAGCCGCGCGATCCAGCCGAAGACGATTGCGAAAACGGCGGTCGCGTAGCCCGCCATCGTGAGCGCGAGCGGATAGACGGTTCCGTCGTACGACGCGCCGATCCAGACGCCGGTCAGCGCCGCCACGGCCATGACCGAGAACCCGAACAGGCCGGCCGCGGCACCGGCGTGCCGCGGGAAGGGGGCGACGCTGCTGACCTGTCCGCAGGGAAAGGTGATGCCGTGCGCCAGCAGATAGCCGAAGACCGGCAGCAGCAGCGCGGCCCAGTGGTGAACCCCCGCGGCGGCCAGCGCCGCCATCGTGGCGCCGCTCGCCAGCGCGATGGCCGCACCCACCCGGAGCGCGCGCGGGACGCTCATGCGCGACAGCAGGCGGCGGCACAGGAGGGTGCCGAGCAGGTACCCGCACACGCAGAAGGCGAAGGCGAAACCGAAGTATGCGGTCGGCACGCCGAGCACGCGGAGCAGCACCAGCGACGAGCCCGATATGAACGCGAAGAGGCCGCCGTACGAGGCGCTGCCGAGCAACGTGTAGGCCAGGAACTCGGGCGAGCGCAGCACATGCGCGTAGTTGGCCGCCAGAACGCGTGGCCGCAGCGCGGCAGGATTGCGGTGCCGGTTGGTTTCGAGCGGCTTCGCCAGGACTACCGTCAGCAGCAGCGCGGCGAGCAGCGCGAGCACCACGAAAGCGGCGCGATGGCCGAACCGCACTTCCAGGAAGCTGCCGAGAATCGGTCCGGCGATCGGACCGATCGCGAGGATGGTGGACGCCTGCGCGAGCGCCTTCGCGCCGACCTGCGGCGTGTACACGTCGCGCACCACGGCGCGCGCGACCACGACCGCGGCGCAGCAGCCCACTGCCTGGAACGCGCGCGCCGCGATCAGCAGGCCGATCGACGGCGCCAGCGCGCAGGCGACGCTCGCCGCGACGTAGAGGCCCAGCCCTCCCGCGAGGACCGGATAGCGTCCGTGCCGGTCCGACAGCGGGCCGGCGACGAGTTGCATCAGGCCGAAGGCCGCCACCCACACGGACAGTGTGAGCTGGACGGTCTCGACCGACGCCGCGAACGTCGACGCGAGACCCGGCAGCGATGCGAGATACAGGTCCGTGGAGACCGGCTGCAGCATCAGGCAGCAGCCGATCAGCGTCACCAGCATCCGGTTGCCGAAGCCGTGCGGCAAGCCGGGAACGGCCGGTGAGTCGCGCATCCGCGCTCGCCGCTACGCGGCGTTGCCCATCAGCTCCCGCAGCACGAACGGCAGGATCCCGCCGTTGAGGTAGTAATCGACCTCGATCGGCGTATCGATGCGCAGCAGCACCGGCACCGATTGCACGGTGCCGTCCTTGCGGCGAATGGTCAGCATTACGTCCATCTGCGGCCGGATCCCCGCCTCGATCCCGGTGACATCGAACGTCTCGTCGCCCTGGATGCGAAGCGAGGCGACCGTATCCCCGCCCTTGAACTGGCAGGGCAGCACGCCCATGCCGACGAGGTTCGAGCGATGGATGCGCTCGAAGCTCTTCGCGACCACCGCCTTGACACCCAGAAGCTGCGTGCCCTTCGCCGCCCAGTCGCGCGACGATCCGGTGCCGTATTCCTCGCCGCCGAAGACGATCGTCGGCGTGCCCTCGGCGATGTACTTCATCGCCGCGTCGTAGATCGGCAGCTTTGCGCCCGACGGCTGGAACAGCGTGAGGCCGCCTTCCTCGCGCCCGCCATCGGCCTTGAGCGGCAGCATCATGTTCCTGATCCGGACGTTGGCGAAGGTGCCGCGCATCATCACGTCGTGGTTGCCGCGGCGCGAGCCGTAGCTGTTGAAATCGACGACCGCCACGTCGTGCTCGAGCAGATAGACGCCGGCGGGGGAGGTCGGCTTGATCGAGCCCGCCGGGCTGATGTGGTCGGTGGTCACGGAATCGCCGAAGATCCCGAGCGCGCGCGCACCCTTGATGTCGCCGCTCTTGCCGGTCGCCATCCTGAAGCCCTCGAAGAACGGCGGCTTCGCGATGTAGGTCGACGCCGGCCAGTCATAGACCTGTCCGGTCGCCCCGGAGATCGTTCCCCACAGCGGGTTCGCATTGCCGACGTCGCCGTAGAGCGCGCGGTAGATGGCGGGGTCCTTGGCGAAGCTCATCACGGCCGCGATCTCGTGCGACGTCGGCCAGAGATCCTTGAGGTACACCGGGCCGCTCGTGCCCATGCCGACCGGCTCGGTCGTCAGATCCTTCAGCACGGTGCCGGCGATGGCATACGCGACGACGAGCGGCGGCGACGCCAGGAAATTCGCCTTGAGGTTCGGGTGGATGCGCGCCTCGAAGTTGCGGTTGCCCGAAAGGACCGCCGCGCAGACGAGGTCGTTGCCCGTGATGGCGTCGTTGAACTCGGGCCGGAGGTCGCCGGCATTACCGATGCACGTCGTGCAGCCGTACGCCGTCACGCCGAAACCGAGCTGCTCGAGATAGGACAGCAGGCCGGCTTTGGTCAGGTAGTCGGTGACCACGCGCGAGCCCGGGGCCAGCGACGTCTTGATGTGCGGCTTGACGGTGAGGCCCTTCTCGACCGCCTTTTTGGCGAGCAGGCCCGCAGCGAGCAGGACGCCGGGATTGGAGGTGTTCGTGCACGACGTGATCGCGGCGATCAGCACGTCGCCGTTGCCGAGATCCACGCCGTCGCGAGTGGTGAGTCGGCGGGCGAGGTTCGCGGCGGGCAGGGCGAAGCCGTTGTCGGCGACCGGCTTGCTGAAGAGCTCGGTGAACTTCGCCTTGAGGCTCCCAAGCTCGATGCGATCCTGCGGGCGTTTCGGGCCGGCGACCGAGGCCCTGATCGACGCCAGATCGAGCGTCACCACCTTCGTGTAGTCGATGTCGCCGGCCCGGGGGATTCCGTAGAGGCCCTGGGCCTTGAAATACGCGGTGAACGCGTCGAGTTCCGCCGCCGTGCGGCCCGTGGCCTTCAGGTAGTCGACCGTCGCGTCATCGACGGGGAAGAAGCCCATCGTCGCGCC
>CAYGYQ010000252.1:0-4684 GCA_964354035.1 uncultured Bordetella sp. | reverse complement strand
AGCGTTGCCTGCGCGATAATCGGATCATCGCGACCATGATCCGATCCGTGCGGAAGACTTCGAATCCGAACGTCAAAGGCCCCACCGAGGGCGCCAGCTCGTCTGCCTGCTGGAAGATGGTGGCGACGATGGCGGCGCGCGGGCGCAACGGGCGCTGCGCTTCTTCCACTTCTACCCGAACCAGCAGAGGGCGCTCGACGCGCCCGCGCGTCCGGCGTGGACGCGCCTCAAGTTCGACGAGCTGGTCGCGCGGGTAATCCGATGCTTGACCCGCCCTACCGGCGCCTCCACACTCGGCCTCGTGCGCTTGAAATGAACATCCGTCATTGGCTCGCCATGTCCATCCGTCCCAATGACCGCGACATCCTGCTCGCCGTCGACCTGCAGAACGACTTCCTGCCCGGCGGCTCGCTGGTGGCCGCGTGGGTGGGGATACAGGAGGCCGGTGTGCTGCGGGTCACGACGCGGGACGTACGGTGACATGGTGCTGCATGGCCGATTCGCAGCCGTCCGTCGCCGGTGAGTCGCGCCGCGATGCCGACGGCGCGGTGCCGTCGCCCGGTGGCTCGCGCCTCGTGCGCGCCGTGTTCGTCGTGCTCGGAACGCTGTTCGTCGTGCTCGGGATCATCGGGATCGTCGTCCCGGTACTCCCGACGACGCCGTTCCTGCTGTTGGCTGCCGCCTGCTTTGCGCGCGGATCGCAGCGCTGCTACGAATGGCTGCTCGCGAATCCCGCATCCGGCCCGCTGATCCGCGAGTGGCAGCAGCACCGGGCAATTCCCTGGCGCACCAAGATCTACGCCATCACACTGATGAGCGCCACGCTCGCGGCGTCCATCGTGTTCTTCGTCGAGCCGGTCTGGCTCAAGGCGCTGCTCGCCGCGACGGGCGTCGTGCTCGCGCTGTGGCTCGCCAGGGTTCCTTCCCGCGACCAACCACGCGCGCCGCACCGGCCGCAATGAGCGGGCGCGAGCCGCCACGCCCGCATGAAGGGTTGAGTTTCATTCCCGCTTCCGACCGGTCCGGGCAAGTCAAGACCTGCTACGCTGCTCGCAGGATCGGCCAGCGCTGCGGAAGGCATGACCGGCTTCGTATTTCTGCAATCGATTGGCTCCGCCGCTACCCGAAACGCCCATGACGACGGTCAATTTCTACCACGATCTCCCGGTGCTGGAGTCCTTTGCCGAGGCCATCGAGCCCGCCCGGCATGCACAGGTTCCGGGTGACTGGTGGGTTGTCATCGCCGATGTGATCGGCTCGACGAAGGCGATCGAAGGAGGCGGCTACAAGAAGGTCAACACCGTCGGCGTGGCCTGCATCGCGGCGGTCGTCAATGTGGACCGAGGCGTCGAAGTGCCGTTTGTGTTCGGCGGCGATGGCGCGACCTTCGCCGTGCCCGACTCCCTGCGTGAGCGCGTGATCCCGGCGTTGCGGGAAGCCCAGCGCTTGTCGCGGTTGACCTGCTACAACGGAAACCACCTGCACTTTGTGGACGGCAGCGACGGTGGCTACGCGATTGCCGCGCGCGGGCTCAAGGCGCAGCTCGAATCGCTCAAAGTCTGATCCCCATTCCGTGCGGAAAACTTCGAATCCGAACGTCAACGGTCCCGCTGAGGACGGCAAAAAGTTGGCCGGCGATCTGCTGTCCCCGGCGAAGGCCGCCCCGGAAAAAGCGAAGCCCGCCCCGGACAAAGCGAAGCCCGCCGGGCGCGGCCTGCACGATCAGCTGGTCAAGCTCGGGCTCCTCCGCGACCAGGATCTGGTGCTCCACCTGCCGCTGCGCTACGAGGACCACACGCGTATCGTGCCGCTCGTGGCCTTGCAGGCTGGCGTCGAACAGCAGGCCGAGGGTACCGTCGTCACCACCGACATCCAGTACCGGCCGCGGCGCCAGCTCGTCTGCCTGCTGGAAGATGGCGGCGACGACCGCGGGGCGCGGGCGCAACTGGTGCTGCGCTTCTTCCACTTCTATCCGAATCAGCAGAAGGCGCTGGCGCCCGGCCGCCGCGTCCGCGTGTTCGGCGAAGTACGCGACGGCCATTTCGGACGCGAGATCGTGCATCCGCAGTTCAAGGTGGTCGACCCGGACACGTCGCTGCCCGATCGACTGACGCCGGTCTATCCGACTACCGCGGGGCTCGCGCAGGAGACACTGCGCAAGGTGATCGCGCGTGCGCTGGCCGCCGATCCGGCGCTCACGTCCGAATCGCTGCCCGACTGGCTGGTCGCGCGGCATCATCTGTGGAAGTTCGCGGATGCGGTGCATTTTCTCCATGCGCCGCCGCCGCGACTGTCCCGTCTGACGCAGCAGGCGCTCGACGCGCGCACGCATCCGGCGTGGACGCGCCTCAAGTTCGACGAGCTGATCGCGCAGCAGCTGTCGCTCAAGGCGCACCGGAAGGCACGCGCGGCGCGGCGGGCGCCGGTGCTCACCGGCACGGGTGCCCTCACCGGCGAGCTGCTCGCGCGCGTGCCCTTCAAGCTGACGCGGGCGCAGGAGCACGTCTGGCGGGAGATCAGTCACGACCTCAAGCGGACGATGCCGATGCAGCGCCTGCTGCAGGGCGACGTCGGCAGCGGCAAGACAATCATCGCGGCGCTGGCCGCGCTGCAGGCGATCGAGTCCGGGCGGCAGGTCGCGTTCATGGCGCCGACCGAGATTCTCGCGGAGCAGCACTACCGCAAGCTCGCGCAATGGCTGGCGGGGCTGCCGGTCGAGATTGCCTGGCTCACCGGCAGCCTGCCGGCCAAGGCGCGCAAGAAGGCGCTCGCAGCGATCGGCAGCGGCGACGCGATGCTGGCGATCGGCACGCACGCCCTCTTCGAGGACGAGGTGGCCCTGCCGCGGCTCGGCCTCGCAATCGTCGACGAGCAGCACCGCTTCGGGGTCGCGCAGCGGCTGGCCCTGCGCGGCAAGGCGATGGGCGAGGCGCACCAGCTGATGATGAGCGCGACGCCGATTCCACGCACGCTCGCGATGACGTTCTACGCCGATCTCGATGTCTCGGCGATCGACGAAATGCCGCCGGGCCGCCGGCCGGTCGCGACCCGGCTCGTCAACAACAAGCGCCGCAGCGAGGTGATCGAGCGCGTGCGCCGCGCCTGCGCCGAGGGCCGCCAGGCGTACTGGGTGTGCCCGCTGATCGAGGAGTCCGAAAAGCTCGAGCTGCAGACGGCGGTCGCGCTGCACGCGGAGCTGACGGCCGTGCTCGGGGGCCAGGCGCGCGTTGTTCCCGATGCGACTTCCGGCAATGCAGCGGAGGAAGCGGGGACCGCCGTGCCCGAAACCCTGACCGTCGGGCTGCTGCACGGCCGGATGAAGCCCGACGACAAGGCCGCGGTGATGGCGGAGTTCGTCGCGGGAAGAATTCACGTGCTGGTCGCGACCACGGTGATCGAGGTGGGTGTGGACGTGCCGAACGCGTCGCTGATGGCGATCGAACACGCCGAGCGCTTCGGCCTCGCACAGCTGCACCAGCTGCGCGGACGGGTGGGGCGCGGCGCGGTCGAGAGCACCTGCTATCTGCTGTTCGAGGAGCCACTCACCGACACCGCGAAAGCGAGGCTCAAGGTCGTCTTCGAGAACACCGACGGATTCGAGATCGCGCGCCAGGACCTGGTCATCCGGGGCCCTGGCGAATTTCTGGGGGCGAAGCAGTCGGGCGTGCCGCTCCTGCGCTTCGCCGATCTGGAGCGCGACGTGGCGTTGATCGAGAAGGCGCGCGATGCTGCCGACGAGCTGCTGGCGAAGGAGCCGGCCGCGGCCGCGGCCCACCTCCAGCGCTGGCTGGGCGGGCGGGAGGAGTTCTTCAAGGCCTAGCGGGCGGCGGGCGGTGTCACGCGCATTGTCAACTGCAGATTGTTGACAATCTACAAAAACCACGGTTCAATGCCGCTGTTGTCCGGCCCTTGCTTCGGCGTGCCCGGACGGCAACGAGATCCCGGGAGAATGCGAGAAGACGATGGCCACAGGTAACGCGAAGACGGTGGACGTGAACGGCATCTCTTACCGCTGGCCGGGCAAGCCGGTGGTCGTCGTGTGCATCGACGGCGGCGACCCCGCCTACCTGCGCCAGTTCCTGGCCGATGGCGCGATTCCCAACATCGCGCGGTTCATGCGGCAGGGATTCGCGACGATCGCCGACGGCACGGTGCCGAGCTTCACCTGTCCCAACAACATGTCGATCATCACCGGGACGCCCGCCTCGAAGCACGGCATCTCCGGCAACTACTACCTCGACACCGCGACCGGCGAGGCGGTGGTGATGACCGGCCCCGAGCTCTTGCGCGGGGACACGATCCTGGCCAGGTTCGCCGCCGCCGGCGCCAAGGTCGTCTCCATCACCGCCAAGGACAAGCTGCGCAAGCAACTGGGCAAGAACCTCGATCTGGCTCGGGGCAACGTGAGCTTTTCCTCGGAGCGCGCGGACCAGTGCACGCTCGCCGAGAACGGCATCGAGAACGTGCTCGAGCTGGTCGGCATGCCGCTGCCCGACATGTACTCGATGGAGCTGTCGCTGTTCGTGCTCGAAGCCGGTGTCAAGCTGCTCGAGCGCGAGCACCGCGACCTCATGTACCTGTCGCTCACCGATTTCGTCCAGCACAAGTACGCGCCGGCCGAGAGCGAGGCGCGACGCTTCTACCAGGAGCTCGACCAGCGCTTCGGGCGGCTCGAGGCGCTGGG
>CAYGYQ010000251.1:0-4754 GCA_964354035.1 uncultured Bordetella sp. | reverse complement strand
TAAGGGGTGAAACAATGACTCGTCGTATCGTTACCGGTGCCCTCGTCGGCGCGTTGGCCGTTGTCTACTGCACGGGCGCCGCCGCACAAGCGAACCCGACCAACAGCGGTTACGTCCTGTCGGCCACGGCCCCGCCTGCCAACAATGTCGTGCGCAACGGCGCCGGCAACCTTTGCTGGCGCACCGGGTACTGGACGCCGGCCATGGCGATCGTCGCCTGCGATCCGGACCTCGTGCCGAAGCCGCCCGCGCCAGCGCCCGCTCCGGCCCCGGCCGTAAAACCGCCGCCGCCCCCGCCGCCCGCTCCGGCTCCGGCGCCGAAGCCTGCTCCCGCTCCGGCAGTGCAGAAGATCACGCTGGCCTCGAAGGCGCTGTTCGACTTCGACAAGTACGTGCTGAAGCCCGAAGGCATGGCGGCGATCGACAGCGAAATCATCGCCAAGCTGAAGGACGTGCAGAAGCTCGAACTGGTCCTGGTCACGGGTCATACCGACCGGATCGGCACGCAGGCTTACAACCAGAAGCTGTCGGAGCGCCGTGCCGATGCGGTCCGCAACTACCTGGTCTCGAAGGGTGTCGCCAAGGACAAGATCGAAACCCTTGGCATGGGCAAGACCCAGCCGGTGCCGGGCGTGTCCTGCACGATGACGGCGATGAAGGAACTGATCGCCTGCCTCGCGCCGAACCGTCGCGTCGAAGTCGAAGTCAAGGGCGAGGCCATCAAGAAGTAAGCTTCGCGCTTGCGAAAAAAGCCCCGCGGTTGCGGGGCTTTTTTTCGTCCGGTCCCGCTTTCCGCGCTACGCTCCGCCTATGCAGACCTGCGACCTTCGCCTCGACGCCGGCTGGATCGTGCCCGTCGAGCCCGCCGGCGCCCTTGGCCAGCACGCGCTGATCGTCGACGCCGGGCGCATCATCGCCCTTCTCCCCGCGACGGAGGCGGAGCTCCGCTTCGCGGCGCGCGAGCATGTCGCCATGCCACGCCACGTGCTGCTGCCGGGGCTCGTCAACGCCCACACGCATGGGGCGATGAGCCTCTTTCGCGGCATCGCCGACGACGTGCCGCTGCAGGTGTGGCTCGAGCGGCACATCTGGCCCCGCGAGGCGCGCTTCGTCGCACCCGACTTCGTCTACGACGGCGCCCGTCTCGCCGCGGCCGAAATGCTGCGCAGCGGGATCACCTGCTGCAACGACATGTATTTTTTTCCGGACGCGAGTGCGCGCGCATTCCTGGAACTGGGCATGCGCGCGATGCTGGGATTGCCGGTGCTCGACTTTCCCACGCCTTACGCGGCGGACGCCGACGCCTACCTGGCACGCGGCCTCGAGATCCGCGACGCGCTGAAGCACGAGGACAGGCTCGCGTTCTCGCTGTCTCCGCACGCACCCTACACCGTGGGCGACGCCACCTGGCAGAAGATCGTCGTCTACGCGCGCCAGCTCGACCTGCCGATCCAGACCCATCTCGCCGAGACCGCGCACGAAGTGGCAGCCAGCGTTGCCGAGCACGGCCGCACGCCGCTCTATCGGCTGCACGACCTCGGCGCGACCGGTCCGCAGTTCATAGCGATTCATGGCGTGCATCTCGCAGCCGACGAGATTGCCTTGCTCGCCGCTCAGGGTTGCCACGTCGTGCATTGCCCGATCTCCAACATGAAGCTCGGCAGCGGCATCGCGCCGGTCTCGGCGCTCCTGGCCGGCGGGGTGAACGTCGCGCTCGGCACCGACGGCGCGGCCTCGAACAACCGGCTCGACCTTTTCGGCGAGATGCGCATTGCCGCGCTGCTGGCCAAGGTGGCCACGGGCGATCCGGCGATGCTGCCTGCACAGCAGGCACTTGCCGCGGCCACGCTCGCCGGGGCGAGGGCGCTGGGGCTCGACCGCGCCATCGGTTCGCTGGTTGTCGGCAAGCAGGCGGACATCGTCGCGGTGGACTTGTCGGCGCTCGACGCGCTGCCCTGCTACGATCCGGTGTCCCATCTCGTTCACGCGGTGGGCCGGCAAGCAGTCACCGACGTCTGGGTCGCCGGCAAACGGGTGGTCACCGACCGCGTGCTGCAAACCGCCGACGAGGCGGCGCTGGCCGCGTCGGCCCGGCTTTGGCAGGAGCGGCTGCAATGAACGCGCACATCGCCTCGCGATATTCAACGGCACCGGATCCGCGCGGCAACGTCGACGCGGGCGAGCTCGGGAAGTTCGCCGCGCTCGCCCATCACTGGTGGGATCCCGACAGCGCCCTGTTCGGGCCCTTGCACCGGATCAATCCGCTGCGCCTCGACTGGATCGACCGGGCGAGCGGCGGCCTCGACGGCAAGCGCGTGGTCGACGTCGGCTGCGGCGGCGGGATACTGACCGAAGCCATGGCCGCCCGCGGCGCCGTGACGCTGGGCATCGACCTCGGCGACAAGGCGCTCGGCGTCGCCCGGCTGCACCAGCTCGAATCGGGCCTCGCGGTCGAATATCGCCTCGTCGCCGCGGAGGCGCTCGCGACGGAGATGCCCGGCGCGTTCGACGTCGTCACCTGCATGGAACTGCTCGAGCACGTCCCCGATCCGGCTTCGATCGTCGCGGCCTGCGCGGCGCTGGTGCGCCCCGGCGGGACCGTCGTGGTCTCGACGATCAGCCGCAGCCTCAAGGCCTATGCGCTGGCAGTGATCGCGGCGGAGTACGTCCTGGGACTCCTGCCCAGGGGCACGCACGACTACGCGAAATTCCTGCAGCCCGGCGAGGTGGCCTCGTTCGCGCGCAGCGCCGGCCTCGAACCGGCGGCCATCACCGGGCTGGCCTACAACCCGTTCAGGAAGACCGTCCGGCTCGTCTGCGATCCGGGCGTCAACTACATGATGGCGTTGCGCCGCCCCGCGCATGGGTGAAGGCCCGAACCACCGGTCCGCCGCGCGCGCGCTGCCGATCGATGCCGTCCTGTTCGATCTCGACGGTACCTTGGCCGATACGGCACCGGACCTTGGCGCCGCGCTCAATTGCCTTCGCCTCGGGCGCGGCCTCGATCCGCTTCCGCTCCTGGCGTTGCGCTCGTCGTCCTCGCACGGCGCGCGGGGGCTGCTGCGCGCCGGCATGGGCATCGCGCCCGAGCATCCGGAGTTCGCGTCGCTGCGCGATGCGTTTCTCGCGCACTACGAGGCGGCGCTCTGCGTGGATTCGAAGCTCTTCGCGGAAGTCGATGCGCTGCTGGACGCCATCGAGGCGCGTTCGCTCAAATGGGGGATCGTGACCAACAAGGCGACGCGCTACACGGCGCCGCTGCTGGAGCAGCTTGGGCTCTCCGGGCGCGCTGGCGCGGTCGTCTGCGGTGACACCACTCCCTATCCCAAGCCGCATCCAGCCCCGCTGCTGGCGGCGGCCGGCCAGCTCGGGGTCGCTCCCGCGCGGTGCGTCTACGTCGGTGACGCGGAGCGCGATATCACGGCCGGCATCGCCGCCGGAATGCGCACGCTGGTGGCCCGCTACGGTTACATCGAAGCGCACGAGTCGCCGGAGACCTGGCCTGCGGATGGCGGCATCGATCATCCAGCCGCGCTGCTTGGGTGGTTGCCCGCGCAACGGACGATCACTTAGCGCGGGCAAGCCCGCGCCCATGGGGAGGACGACGTAGGCGCGGCCTTGGCCGCGCTTTCGACGTCGAGACCGGGTGCTATTCCGTAGCCTTGTTCCTGATCATCCGGGACAGGCGCCTGCATTCAAAAAAAGCCAGGCCGCGGGTTGGCCATCGCGAATCCCCGCGACGTGGACCGGCTGGCTCGCGATGAGCGGCTTGACGAAGGCGACCAGGATGTCGTCGATGCCCGCAAGCGCGATGCCGTTGGCCTGCGCCACGCGATCGCCGGGCTTCAACCCGAGCATCGCAGTAAGTGCACTCCCTTCGCGCACCGCCAGACCGTCGGCCACCGGCACCAGGAGCGCCCGCCAGCCGTCCGGCCGCGCAGCGATGCCCGTGAGCAGTTCCGCATTCAGTCGGTAGACGGGGCCGCGGAATCCGGGCGGCGCCGCGCAGGCCAGGCTCGGCGCGCTGCGCCCTGCCGCGGCTTTCGGCAGCGCTGTTGTCGGGCGCAGACCGAGAGTGCGCATCTCACCGTGGTCACGGATGCGCACGCCATCGGGACGCACTTCCACCAGCGTCACGTCGCTGGCTATTTCCTCGCCCGCCCGCACGAGCACCGGGCCCCGCGCGGCGATACGGAACAAGGCATGGCCCGAGCCGTCCTTGCCGGCGAAAACGCCGAGCAGTCGGGTGTCGCCCTGCAGCGTCGCCGGCTCGCTCGAAGCGGCCGCCGATGCGGCTGCGGACGGCGCGGGGCTCCCGAACAACGGCGAGGCAAGGATGGCCGGCGCCCAGCGTTCCGGCACTTCGCTGGTCATCGCGATCGGTGCGTGGGGCAGGAACCAATGCCAGCCCCAATGCGCGATGACATAGGCCAGCACCGCGACCCCGGCCGACGTTGCGATCCAGGCAGCCCCACGCCACCACCATGACGGTCGCGCCACAGGCGCCAGCGGTGCGGTTACGCCGGTCATCCGCGGTCGGCCGCAACCGCGCATCCGGGCGGCGCGCGCGACGACCCGGCGGCAGCATTGCCGGTTCCGTATACTTTCCGCTTCCGTCCTGCCGCCGTCATCCGTGAATCCCCGCCTGTCGCGCCTGCCTGCTCCCGCGAATTATCCCACGACGATCGGCCCGCCCGTGTTGCGGGAGGCGATCGCGTCGCGGCTCGCATCGTTCGCCATCCCCGTGCGCAAGC
>CAYGYQ010000250.1:0-4781 GCA_964354035.1 uncultured Bordetella sp. | reverse complement strand
TTGTACGAGCGCGTGAAGCGCATCACGAACGAGATCGGATCGTTGCGCCCGAGCACGGAGGCGAGCCGCAGGATGATCTCGAAGGGCAGCGCCACCTTGCCGTTCTCGACCAGCTCGAGTAGCGCGGGATCCTTGAGGTCGATCGCCTTGCCGACCTCGTCGACGCTCATGCCCGCGGTTTCCCGCATGCGCCGGAGCACGGCGCCGGTCTTCTCCAGCGCGGCGCGCTGCCCCGGCTTCGGCAGCATCATCTTCGCTGCGCCCAGGGTCGCGTCGGCCGCGGCGCCGGCCACGCCCAGCACCGTGTCGGTCCACGAACGCACCTGATGGGCGAGGTCGACCAGCGTGGATGCGTCGGCCGGCGGCACGGCCTTGCGCGCGCGCGGGGAGGCGCCGGCGGGCGCGCCGGCGCTCTTCGTGGTCTTCCGGTTCGTGGCCATGACGACGAATCTCCTGGCAGCCTGTTCGTTGATCAATCGCAACTCTTGGTGCGGCACGGCTATGCTACTCTCGCCGCATGCCGTGCGGTATCGCGCCTGCCGTCACTGTCGCGGCGGACCGGCGGCGGGACGCTGCCGGAACCGATGCGATGATTGCGCTCCCCCCCACCCCAATCGACCCGATGCCGCCGTTGCAGCAGGCTTTAGCGCGGATGCGGACGGCGTTTAACGCTGATATGGCGCCGGGGCTCCCGGTTCGACGCGATCGCCTGGCGCGCGTGGCGCGCATGACGAGGCACCACGCGCGGGACATCATCGCCGCCATCTCGGCCGACTTCGGCCATCGCTCGCCGCACGAGACGCTGATCGCCGACCTCCTCGCTGTCGACGAGGCGATCAAGCATGCGCGGCGGCATCTCGCCGACTGGATGCGCCCGCAGTCGATCGCGACCGCACTCATGTACCGTCCCGGCTACAACCGTCTGTTCGCCCAGCCGCTGGGTGTGGTCGGCGTCGTAGCGCCGTGGAACTACCCGTACCAGCTGTCGATGCTGCCTGCCGTGGCGGCGCTGGCGGCGGGCAACCGTGTGCTGATCAAGCCCTCCGAGCTCGCGCCGAGGACCGCCGAGCTGATGGCGCGCATCGTGGGGGAAACGTTCGGCGAGGACGAGCTGGCCGTGTTTCCCGGCGATGCGACGGTGGGCAAGGCGTTCGTCGAGTTGCCGTTCGACCATCTGTTCTTCACGGGCTCGACCGCCGTCGGCCGCATCGTGGCGCAGGCGGCGGCGAAGAACCTGACGCCGGTGACGCTCGAACTGGGCGGAAAGTCGCCGGTGATCGTCGATGCCGACGGCGCGTTCGAGTCGATCGCGCCAAAAATCGCGATCGGCAAGCTGTTCAATGCCGGCCAGACCTGCATCGCGCCGGATTACGCGCTGGTGCCCCGTGCCCGCGTCGACGAATTCGTCGCGGCGATGACGCGGGCGATCGGCAAGCTCTACCCGACGCTCGCCGGCAACGCCGACTACACGAGCATCGTCAACGAGCGGCACTATGCGCGGCTCGCTGGCCTGCTGGCCGATGCCAGGACGCGCGGCGCGCGTGTGGTCGAGGTCAACCCGGCTGCCGAAGCCCTGCCTCCCGCGGCGCGCAAGCTCGCGCCCGCGCTGATCCTGGACGCCGGCGACGAGATGGCCGTCATGCGCGAAGAGATCTTCGGCCCGTTGCTGCCGGTGGTCGCCTACGACAGCCTCGACGATGCGATCGGCTACGTGAACCGGCGCGAGCGCCCGCTGGCGCTCTACTGGTTCGGCGACCATGCGGCGCGCCGCGACCGCGTGCTGCAGGGCACGATCGCCGGGGGCGTCACCGTCAACGGCTGCCTCACCCATTTCGCTCAGGAGGCGCAACCGTTCGGCGGCGTGGGCGCGAGCGGGATCGGGTCGTACCATGGGGTTCACGGCTTTCGCGCGTTCAGCAAGGAGAAGCCGGTCTACTACCAGGGCCGCCTGGGGATCATGCCGCTGTTGCTGCCTCCGTACGGCGGGCTGCTCGACCGGGTGCTTTCGTGGTTCGCGCGATGAAAATGATGGGCATTGAGGGCGGAGGCAAGCGATGAACTTCGATTACACGCCGAAAGTGCGGGAGCTGCAGGCGCGCCTGAACGCGTTCATGGCTACTCGCGTCTATCCGAACGAGCGCCGTTACCGCGACGAGGTCGAGGGCAATCGCGCGCAGGGCAATCCCTGGATTCCGACGCGCCTCGTCGAGGAACTCAAGGTCGAGGCGCGCTCCGCCGGGCTGTGGAACCTCTTCCTGCCGCAATCGGCGCACGGAGCGGGTCTCACCAATCTCGAATACGCGCCTCTGGCCGAGATCATGGGCCGCGTCACCTGGGCGCCGGAGGTCTTCAATTGCGGCGCGCCGGACACTGGCAACATGGAGACCATCGAGCGCTTCGGCACGCCGGAGCAGAAGCGGCAATGGCTCGAGCCCCTGCTCGCGGGCGAGATCCGGTCGGCGTTCCTGATGACGGAGCCAGCAGTTGCGTCGTCGGACGCGACCAACATCGAGTGCAGCATGGTGCGGGATGGCGATCAGTACGTCGTCAACGGCCGCAAGTGGTGGTCGTCGGGTGCGGGTGATCCGCGCTGCCGGATCTACATCGTGATGGGCAAGACCGATCCCGGCGCGCCGAAGCATCGCCAGCAGTCGATGCTGCTCGTGCCAGCGGCCGCTCCTGGCGTGAAAGTCGTCCGGCCGCTCACCGTCCTCAACGCGGACGACGCGCCGCACGGGCACATGGAAATCGATCTCGCCGACGTGCGCGTGCCGGTGACCCACCTGCTGAAGGGCGAGGGCTGCGGCTTCGAGATCGCGCAGGCGCGTCTCGGACCCGGGCGCATCCACCACTGCATGCGTCTCATCGGTCTCGCCGAGCGTGCGCTCGAGCTGATGTGCCGGCGGCTCTCCGGACGAGTTGCGTTCGGCGCCGAGATTTCGCGCCAGACGGTGTGGCAGGAGCGCATCGCCGAGTCGCGCTGCATGATCGAGCAGGCGCGCCTGCTGGTGCTGAAGGCGGCGTACATGATGGACACGGTCGGCAACAAGGTTGCGAAGAAGGAGATCGCGATGATCAAGGTCGTCGCGCCCAATGTCACCTGCAAGGTCGTCGACTGGGCGATCCAGGCGTACGGCGGCGCGGGCGTGCACGACGAGTTTCTCGTCGGCGCGTACGCGAGCGCCCGCAGTCTGCGCCTGGCGGACGGCCCCGACGAGGTTCATCGCAACGCGATCGCGAAGATGGAATTGCGGGAGATCGCCGGCGCCGCCGCCACGCCAGGCAGCGCCGGCGCAACTGCGTCTCGCGGGAGTTGATGCTCGCCAGCGGGCCATGAAGCCGCGCTCGCGGCAGGTGCAAAGCGCATGCAAACCACAGGCTTGGCAACCGACACCTTCGACTACGTCATTGTCGGCGCCGGCTCGGCCGGGTGCGTGCTCGCCGCGCGCCTGTCCGAGGACTCGGCGGCCTCCGTATGCCTGCTCGAGGCCGGTGGCAACGATCGCGACCCGCTGATCCGCATGCCCCTGGGCATCGCGTTGCTGGTTCCGCGGCGGATCCACAACTGGGCTTTCGAGACGGTCCCGCAGCCGGGCCTGGCCGGCCGCCGCGGCTATCAGCCACGCGGCAAGACGCTGGGGGGCAGCAGCTCGATCAACGCCATGGTCTACACCCGCGGCCATCGCAGCGATTACGACGAGTGGGCGGCGCTCGGCAACGCGGGCTGGTCCTATGCCGACGTGCTGCCCTATTTCCGCCGGGCGGAGCACAACGAGCGCATCGTCGACGCGTTTCACGGACAGGGCGGACCGCTCAATGTCGCCGACCCGCGCTCACCCTCATCGTTCTCGGAGCTCTGGCTTGCCGCCGCGGAGCAGCAGGGGATGAAACGCAACGCGGACTTCAACGGCGCGGAGCAGGAAGGGGTAGGGCTCTATCAGCTGACGCAGAAGAACGGCGAGCGCTGGAGCGCAGCACGAGCCTATCTCGAGCCGAGCCGCCATCGGCCCAATCTCGCGGTGCGCACGAGGGCGCACGCGACGCGGGTTGTGCTCGAGGAGCGGCGGGCGGCGGGGATCGAGTACCGGCAGGGTGGCGCGGTGCGGACGGTGCGCGCGCAGCGAGAGGTGATCCTGGCCGCCGGCGCGTTGCAGTCGCCGCAATTGCTCCTGCTCTCGGGCATCGGCGACGGGGAGGCGCTGCGCGCCATCGGCATCCCGACCGTCGTTCATCTGCCGGGGGTCGGCCACAATCTGCGGGACCACGTCGACTTCGTCATCGCCTACGAGTCGCCGCGCAAGGACCTGATCGGCATGATGCCGGGCGACATCGTGAATGCGATGCGCAGCGCCTTCCACTACCACCGCGACCGGCGCGGCATCTTCACGTCGAACATCGCGGAGGCCGGTGGCTTCGTCAAGACCTCCCCCGGGCTGGCCGTGCCCGACATCCAGCTCCACTTCTGCATCGGCATTCTCGAAAGCCACGGCCGTCGGCTGCACGCGGCTCGCGGCTTCTCCAGCCACGTCTGTGCGCTGCGGCCGAAGAGCGCCGGCGCGCTTACGCTTGCCTCCCGCGATCCGCGGGCGGCCCCGCGGATCGACCCCGGGTTCTACGCGCACCCCGATGATCTCGACACCATGGTGGCGGGCTTCCGGATCACGCGCGGAATCTCGGAATCGACGCTGCTGGAACCGTTTCGCGGCAAGGAGCTCTTCACCGCGGAGGCGAAGAGCGACGACGAGATCCGGGACGTGCTCCGCCGGCGCTCGGACACGATT
>CAYGYQ010000249.1:0-4815 GCA_964354035.1 uncultured Bordetella sp. | reverse complement strand
GGCCGCCGCCCAGGCCCGCGCCGCGATGGCGACCGACCGCGTCGATCTCGTCGATGAAGATGATGCAGGGCGCGTGCTTCTTGGCCTGGTCGAACATGTCACGGACGCGCGACGCGCCGACGCCGACGAACATCTCGACGAAGTCCGAGCCGGAGATCGAGAAGAACGGCACTTTCGCCTCGCCGGCGATGGCCTTGGCCAACAGCGTCTTCCCGGTGCCGGGCGAACCGACCATCAGCACGCCCCGAGGGATGCGCCCGCCGAGCTTCTGGAACTTGGACGGATCGCGCAGGAATTCGACGATCTCGCTCACTTCCTCTTTCGCCTCGTCGCAGCCGGCGACGTCGGCAAAGGTTACCGTGTTGTTCGACTCGTCGAGGATCTTGGCCTTGCTCTTGCCGAACGAAAACGCGCCGCCGCGGCCGCCACCCTGCATCTGGCGCATGAAGAAGATCCAGACGCCGATCAGGAGCAGCATCGGGAACCACGAAATGAAGATCTGCGAGAGGAAGCTCTGCTCCTCGTCGGGCTTGGCCTCCACCTTGACGCCGAACTTGACGAGGTCGCCTACCATCCAGATGTCGCCGGGGCTGTAGGTGACGAAGCGCTTCTTGTCGGCGGACACCCACTTGATGGTCCGGCCCTCGACGGTTGCCGATTCGACGCTGCCGGCCTTCGCCCGGTCCATGAATTCCGAATAGGGGACGGAATCCTTCGGACCCTGGCGCGCGTCGAATTGCTTGACGACAGTCAGCACGACCAAGCCGATCACGAGCCAGATGCCGACGTTCTTGAGCAGATTGTTCAATGTCACTCCTTGCGGCGATTTTTCGCGGGCCGCCGCGCCCCAACCCAACCACCTGCATGGCGACCATCCGTCCCGGACGGCGCCACTACCCGATTCTATCTGCTCGCAGGGAGCACGGCCAGTTCAATACCGGCGCCATGTCTCCCGTTGGCGACAATTGCCGGAAAAACGTTCAAAACGTCAGCTTTTGAGGCCTTTTCCGACGACATACACCTCACGGCTGCGGTCCCGCGAAGCCTGCGGCTTGCGCACGTAGACTTTCGCGAAGTGTGCCTCCATCGCATGCCGGAAGTCAGCAAAACCTTCACCCTGAAAGGCTTTGACGACGAGATCGCCGCCAGGTTGCAGCCATGACCGACAGAATTCCAGCGCCAGCTCCCCCAGATGCACGGAACGTGCCTGATCCGCCGCCTCCACGCCTGACAAGTTGGGGGAAAGATCCGAAACCACAAGGTCCGCCTTGCGTCCGTCCAGCGCATTTTCCAGCTGCGCGAGGCCGTCGTCCTCGCGAAAGTCGGCCTGGACGAACGTCACGCCGGCAACGGGCGCCATCGGGAGCAGGTCGACGGCGACGATGGCGGCCTTGGGCCCGAGGCGCTGGCGCAGCACCTGGGTCCAGCTGCCCGGCGCCGCGCCGAGGTCGACGACGCTCATACCCGGGCGGAACAGCTTGTCCTTGTCGGCCAGCTCGATCAGCTTGAACGCGGCGCGGGAGCGGTAGCCCAGTCGCGTCGCTTCCTTGACCCACGGGTCGTTGACGTGCTCGGCCATCCACGCCTTGACGAACTTGTTCTTTTTCGTTCCCTTGATGGCCATGGCAGCGACAGGCGTATGGATTCGGAGGCGCGATCGCCGTCGAGTAAAATGCGGCGATGAGAACTCTAACACCCGCCGAGCGGCGCGCCTTCCGCGCGCAAGCGCATGCGCTTCACCCGTTCGTCAGCATCGGCCAGCACGGCCTCACTCCGGCCGTGCTGCACGAAATCGATGTCAATCTGGTCGCCCACGAATTGATCAAGATTCGCGTGTTCAACGACGACCGGGACGAGCGCGAGACGCTGCTCGCGCGAATCTGCAGCGACCTCGATGCGGCGCCCGTCCAGCACCTGGGCAAGATCCTGACCATCTGGCGGCCCGCACCTGCGCCTGCGCCCGAGCCCGACCCTGTCGCGCCACGGTCCGACCGCCGGAACCGGGCAAGATCGCCGATGGCGCGTGAACCGGCAGCCGGCAAGAAAGCGCCAGGCGGTTGTACCCCGGTCAGCACGCAAGCAAAGCGCGCCCCGCGGCGCGGACCGAGCGTGATCCAGGGTGGCGAGCCCACGGGGCGACAGCCCCGCGGCGGCGCGGCTGGCCCCGGTGCCAAGCCGGCATCACGGCGGGCACCCCGTCCGCATGGCAAGTCCGCGTCGAGCAGCGTCGGCGCGTCCGGCGCGCGCCGCCGCCGCAAGGCGCGCTGACCGGCGAGTGCCCGGCCGGCGGACTGCCGCGCCGGATGGCCAGCCCCGCCACAGTGGCCTCGGCGCAGGACCGCGCCGGGCCACGGTCGCCTCCCGGCCGACTCGCCTTTGATGCAAATCAAGAAATTTCTTATCGTATACGTTATAGAATGCATTGAGGGCAAGCCCACCCAAGCGCACGTCCCCCGTAAAACGGCAGCGTAGCCAGTTCATGCACAGCATCGTCTTCCTCGACCGCGCCACGCTCGCATCCGGCGTGCGCGTACGCCGTCCCGCATTCGAGCACCGTTGGACCGAATACGAACGTTCCGAGCCCGCCGACTTGCCGGAACGTCTCGCCGGGGCGACGATCGTCATCGACAACAAGGTGGCGCTGCGTCGCGAAACACTCCAGCAACTGCCAGACCTGAAGCTGGTTGCGATCGCCGCAACCGGCACCGACTGTATCGACAAGGATTGGTGCCGCGAGCACGGTGTTGTCGTCAGCAACGTGCGCGGCTACGCGGGCCACACCGTCCCCGAGCACGTCTTCAGCCTGATTCTCGCGCTGCGGCGCAACCTTTGCGCCTATCGGGACGACGTTCGCCGCGGCGCCTGGCAGTCAGCGCGGCAGTTCTGCTTCTTCTCGCGCCCGATCCAGGACCTCCACGGCAGCAATCTCGGCATCATCGGCGAGGGTGCGCTTGGCCAGGCCGTTGCGCAGCTGGCGCGCGCGTTCGGCATGAATGTCATGTTCGCTGCGCACAAGGGCAAGACCGGCCTCGGGCCGCTGTACACGCCCTTCGACGAGGTGCTCGAGACTGCCGACGTCATCTCCCTGCATTGCCCGCTGCTGCCGGAGACCAGGGCCTTGCTCGGCATGGCGGAGTTTCGCCGCATGCGCCGATGTCCGGTGCTCGTCAACGCGTCCCGCGGTGGACTGGTTATCGAGGAAGACCTCGAGCGGGCGCTCGATGAGGGACTCGTCGCCGGCGCTGCCTTCGACGTCGCGATGCCCGAGCCGCCGCCGGCAGACAGCACCATCATGCGGCTTGCCGCACGCCCCGACTTCATCCTGACACCGCACATCGCCTGGGCGGGCGCCCAGGCGCAACAGGCACTCGCCGACCAACTGATCGAAAACATCGAGTGCTTCGCCAAAGGCACGCCGGTCAACGTCGTGCGTGGCGCCTTCTGACCCCCCAACCCACACCGGAGCCCCCAATGGCACGCCTCGCAATCCTGTCGCTGTTCATGGGCCAGACCCGCAACCGCTTCCTGCAGTACCAGCAACCCCGCACCATCCTCGAGATCCTCGACATGGCGGGGCGCACCGAGGGCTGCGAGGGCGTCGAGCTGCGCTATCCGGGCGACCTCGCCGACCCGCAAGCGGTCAAGGCCGCGCTCCTGCGCAACAACCTCGGCATCGCGGCGATCAACTTCGCGTCGGTGCGGCCCGACCGGTGGTTGCGCGGCGCGTGGTCGTCGACCAAGCCGGAGGAGCGCCGGGCCGCCGTCGACGACTTCAAGCGCTGCATCGACGTCGCGCGCGAGCTCGGCGCGCCGCGGATCACCAACTGCCCGCTGAACGATGGCATCGACTACGCGTTCGAGCTCGATTTCGCGCGCGCCTACGACACCACCGCCGAGTGCTTCGCTGCAATCGCCGACCACGACCCGTCGTTCCAGATCTGCATCGAGTACAAGATCAGCGAGCCCCGGGTGCGCTCGCTGCTCGGCAACGCCGGGGAGACCGCGGCGTTCTGCCAGATCGTCAACCGCGACAACCTGGGCGTGACGCTCGACGTCGGCCACGCACTCTTCGCCAACGAGAACGCGTCACAGTCGGCGGCGCTGCTCGCGATGGCCAAGCGCCTCTTCTACGTGCACCTGAACGACAACGACGGCCGCGCCGACTGGGACCTGCTCCCCGGCGCCGTGCATCCGTGGGAACTGATCGAGTTCCTGTGGACGCTGAAGCGCCTGGGCTACGACGACTGGATGACGTTCGACATCGTGCCCAAGGAGGCGGACCCCGTCGAGTTCTTCGCCACCGCGGCGCGGCTCACGCGGAAGTACGAGTCCCTCAGCCGGAGCATCAGCGCCCCGAAGATGGAGGCGCTGCAGATCGCGAACAATCCTTCGCGGACGCTCGACTACGTCCACACGCTGGCCTGACGGCCACCCTCTCTGACACCGGAGCACGAACCATGGCTGCGACCCCCCGCGAGATGGCGAACGCCGTCCGCTTCCTTGCGCTGGACGCGATCGTCCATGTCGGCGACGGGCACCCCGGCACGCCTCTCGGCGCCGCGGACATCTGCACCGCCCTGTTCACCCGCCACCTGAGGTTCGACCCGGCCTGCCCGCGCTGGCCGGACCGAGACCGTTTCGTACAGTCGAACGGGCACGGCTCGACGCTGATCTACTCGCTGCTGCACCTGTGCGGCTACGCGGCGTTCCCGATCGAGCAGGTGAAGCGCTTCCGGGAGCTCGGCTCGAACACCCCGGGACACCCGGAGTACGAACCGGACCACGGCGTCGAGATCACCACCGGACCGCTGGGGC
>CAYGYQ010000248.1:0-4833 GCA_964354035.1 uncultured Bordetella sp. | reverse complement strand
GTGATTTGAAGCGATGCGCATTCTGGTGACGGCGAGTCATGCGCCCTTCCTGCACGGCGGGGGAGAGCGGCATGTCGACAACCTGTGCGTGGCGTTGCGCGCGGCCGGGCACGAGGTCGAGCTCCTGCGCCTGCCGTTCAAGTTCTCGCCGGAAGCGGACATCGAGCGGGCGATGGCCTTCTGCGACGGTTACGACCTGTCGGCGCCGAACGGGCAGCACGTGGACCGGGTGATCAGCCTCCAGTTTCCGGGTTACGGCATGCGTCACCCCCGGCACGTCGTCTGGCTGATGCATCAGCATCGCGCCGTCTACGAATTGTTCGATCCGGATGCAGCCACGCCGGCGCTGCACCGGCTGCGCGAGAAGATCGTCGATTACGACCGGCGGGCACTGTCGGACGTGACGCGGATATTCGCCAATTCGCAGCGTGTGGCGAAGCGCCTGCTGCACTACAACGGCCTCGACTCGACGCCGCTTTACCATCCGCCGCCCGGTGCCGAGCTCCTGTGCCGCGGCGAGGCTTGGGATTACGTGTTCTTTCCGAGCCGCCTGGAATCCCTCAAGCGGCAGGACCTGCTGATCGAGGCCGCACGCCTCGTCGCGACCGACACCAAGATCCTGATCGGCGGCGAGGGGCCGCAACGCGAGCGTTACGAACGGCTGATCGAGAAGCACGCGCTGGGAGACCGCGTGCGACTCATCGGCGCGTTCGCGGAAGCCGAGCGCATCACGCTCTACGCGCATGCGCTGGCGGTGGTGTTTCCCGCCTTCGACGAGGATCTGGGGTACGTGCCGCTCGAGGCGATGTATGCGGCGAAGCCGGTCGTGACCTGCACGGACTCCGGCGGACCGCTGGAGTTCGTCGCGCACGGCGAGACGGGCGAGATCGTCGCCCCCTCACCCGAAGCGCTGGCCGACGCGATCGACCGCCTCGCCGCGCATCCGGATCGCGCGCGGGCCATGGGCGAGGCCGGCCGCGAACGCATCGTGGCGATGGAATTGTCGTGGCCGCGCGTGGTCGCCACGCTCTGCGCCTAGGCGGATTCGATGCTCGGCCCCATGCGTGACATCTGGCACTACCGGGGCTTCGTGCAGGGCAGCATCCGGCGCGAGATCGTCACTCAGTATCGCGGCTCGCTGCTCGGCGCGGCCTGGGTTCTGATCGGTCCGGTGGCGATGATCCTGATCTACACGCTGGTGTTCTCCCACCTCATGCGCAGCCGCCTTCCCGGCGTGGATTCGGCTTTCGGCTACAGCATCTTCCTGTGCGCGGGCTTGCTGCCCTGGACCTTCTTCACCGATTCGCTCACGCGGCTGCAGACGGTGTTCGTCGCCAATGCCAACCTGATGAAGAAGGCGACTTTCCCGCGCATTTGCCTGCCGATCATCGCGCTGGGGACGGCGGGCTTCAACTTCGCCGTGATCGCCGCGCTGTTTCTGATCTTTCTCGTCGTCTCCGGCAGCTTTCCCGGTCCGGTGCTGCTCGCCGCGCTGCCGGCGCTCGCCGTCCAGGTGGCGCTGGCCATGGGCTTGGGCATGCTGTTCGCCACGCTGAACGTATTTTTTCGCGACGTCGGGCAGGCGGTGACGCTCCTGCTGCAGTTCTGGTTCTGGCTGACGCCGATCGTCTATCCGATCGGTTCGCTGCCGGGCTGGGCGCAGTCGGTGCTCGTCTGGAATCCGATGGCGGTGATCGTCTCCCACTACCAGTCCGTCGTCTTGCACCAGCGTGTGCCGGACGCCGGGGCGTGGCTCGGATTGGCGGGCGTCGCCGGCCTCGCGCTCGCTTCGCTGTGGCTGGGGCTTTCGACCTACCGCCGGCGCGTCGGCGAAATGGTGGACGAGCTCTGATTCCGGAACGCCGGCGCGAGCGAAGTTTGCCCGTTCCTGCCCGGCCGCAACGCTACTGGCAGGCTTCGCCGCGGCGAACGACGAACACCAGGTTGGCGCGCCGGTGCGCGGGCCGCGCGTCACCGGGAGGATCCCAGCAACCGGAGAAGCAGAACGCCTCGACCCTTCCTCCCGCCGCCCTGATGAACCCGGCAAGCTCCGCCGCCTCGTACTCGCGATAGTGGTGGTGCGCATCCCAGTTCTCATCGCCGGCCGGATACAGCGCGCACGGGTTCTCGCCCTTCGCCCATTGCTCGAGATGCGCCTGCGCGAAGAAATTCGGCGTCGTCAGGTAGAGAGCCCCCGCGGGCCGCAGCAGCCGGATGACGCGTGCCAGCACGTCGACCGGATGGATCGGCAGATGCTCGATGACCTCCGCCAGGACCACAAGGTCGAATGCCCCCACCGTGCCGAGCCGGGCCTCCATGTCGGTCGCGCTCGCCAGGTCGACGGCAACGTACCCGGCACAGCCCGGAAACCTGCGGCATCGCGCCTCGGTGAAGCCGACGTAATCCGGCGGCACCGGCCGGTCGGCGACGACGAGCTCGACCTCCGCAATCAGCTGTCCGTACATCGCCGTGAACTCGGATGGCCCGAATTCCAGGAGGCGCGGCGCGCGGCATCCGCGAGTCAGCACGAGCGCCGCGTTCATCAGTTCGTAGAAGCGCTCGCGGTGCGTCGTCGCGTACTCCTCCTGACCGACGATAAGCGGCCGTCCCGAGGCGAAGATGGCGTCGCAAAGCGCCGCGTAGCGGGCGCGCGACAAGGCGGAGCAGCGCTCGAGCTCGGAGGACAGCGCGTTCGCGCCCTGCGCTGTCAGCCCGGATTGCGCGAGGCGCGCGGCCACCGGATCGTTGCGCTGCCGATACTCGTCGCTGCTACCCAACGCCTCCAGCAGCCAGGTCGCGCTGCGCCCCTGCTCGAGTGCGCGGACGTACGCGCCGAGCCCCTCCGGATCCGGGTCGCGGCCGAGCACGACGCGGTAGGCGGCAGTGACCAGCGCCATGGCCTCGCGCTCCCGGAGACCTGTCGTGCCGAGCTGGAACGGCATCACGCCAACGCCGGCGGCGCCGAATTCGGTTCGCGCCAACGGGCGCCGCGCCCGCGCAAATCCGAGAGGAAATAGAACCGCACGCTGCGGAGTATTTCGACTTTGGCCGCGGGCGTCAATCGGCGCGTGGCCACACCGACGATCGATTTGTCGGCATTCGGGCGCAGATGCGCTAAGCTTTCTCCCGGTATTGCCAATGGTGCACATAGCGTGAACGGCGGACTGCAGGTCGAGGATCTGGGCAAGGCCTACCGGTTCTATCCGTCGCGCTGGGCCCGCGTTGCGGAGTGGCTGCTGCCTGGGCGTCCTCGCCATGAGTTGCACTGGGTGCTGCGCCACGTCGGATTCTCGGTGGCGCCGGGCGAGTCGGTGGGAATCATCGGCCGCAACGGCGCCGGAAAGAGCACGCTGCTGAAGCTCGTCACCGGGACGACGCAACCCAGCGAGGGCCGGGTCCGCAGCACGGGCCGCGTCGCCGCGCTGCTGGAGCTCGGCATGGGCTTTCATCCCGAATTCACGGGCCGCGAGAACGTGCTGATGACCGGCCAGCTCACGGGCCTGTCGGCGGTCGAGATCGCCGCCGCGATGCCGGACATCGAAGCGTTCGCGGAGATCGGGCGTTACATCGACGAGCCGCTGCGCATGTACTCGAGCGGCATGCAGGTGCGCCTCGGATTCAGCATCGCGACGGCGTTTCGCCCGGACATCCTGATCGTCGACGAGGCACTGGCCGTGGGCGACCTGTATTTCCAGCACAAGTGCTATGCGCGGATCCGGCAGTTCCGCGCGGACGGCATGACGTTGCTGTTCGTTTCACACGACCCGGGAGCAATCAAGAGCCTCTGCGACCGCGCGCTCCTGCTCGACGCCGGGGTCATCCGCGTCGACGACCGGCCCGACACCGTGCTCGACTACTACAACGCGCTCATCGCGGAGCAGGAGAACGCGGCGGTGCTGGCGCCAGGTCGCCTGCCCGATGCCGCCGCCGGCATGCGCTCCGGCGATCGGCGGGCGGTTCTGCTCGACGTCACCCTCGTCGCCGATGAGCGACCGGCCAAGGTCGTTCGCGTCGGCCAGCCGGTGCGGCTGTCGATCAGGTTCCGCAAAGAGACCGAGCTTGCCGATCTGACGGTCGGCTTTCTCATCCGCGACCGGCTGGGCAATGACGTTTATGGCACCAGTACCTGGAATCTTGGCCAGCGTGCGTTGCGCGATGTCCCGGTCGGGGCGCTGACCCGCGTTGATTACGCAATCCCGGCACTGAACCTCGGACCCGGCAGCTACAGCATCACGGTTGCCCTGCACAGCGACGTGACACACCTCGAGGACAACTACGACTGGTGGGACAAGGCGCTGGTCTTCGAGGTCGTGCGCGGCCCGGAATCCTTTTTCGTCGGCGTCGCCCAGCTGCCCGGCATCGAGGCCACGGTGTCGGTGGACCGATGAGAATCGCGCTGGTCGCCCCGAGCGCGGTGCCGTTCACGCCGGGTGGCGCCGAACGGCTCTGGTGGGGGTTGACGACCTGGGTCAACCGTCACACCGGGCACGCGCTGGAACTCATCAAGCTGCCTTCGCCGGAACGCAACTTCTGGGAGATCGTCCACAGCTACCGGCAATTCTCGCTGCTCGATCTTTCCCATTTCGACATGGTGATTTCCACCAAGTACCCGGCGTGGATGGTGGCGCACGACAACCACGTCGTGTACCTGCAGCACACGCTGCGGGGCCTCTACGATACGTATCCGCCCACGCTCCCTCTGCGCCCGCGCGAGCTGCCGGGTTCAGTTGCGCCGCTATGGGAGCTGCTGCAGCGCCCGCAGCTCGACCGTGCCGCGCTGCCGGACCTCTTCGGGCAGCTCGAGTCGCTGCGTTGCGACGCGGGCATCCCGGA
>CAYGYQ010000247.1:0-4843 GCA_964354035.1 uncultured Bordetella sp. | reverse complement strand
CAGGTTCGCGCTGATCGTGAGATTCGCCGACCGCTTGCCGGCGAGCGAGTCGCGTGCGCCCATGATGGTCTCCTGCGTGATTTCCTGTGGGTTCCAGATGCGCATAGGTTACGCGCATTCAGCATCCCCGGCAAGCCATTGCCATGTCGCACGCAGCCACCGGCGCGGCGGACGGTCAGCGCGGCCAGCCGAGCGACGAGTTCCAGCGGCGCGAGGCTTGAAACCCGGTCGAGGCGGCGGTCCGCGGCGCGTCAGAAAAACGTCCGGATGGCGCCCGTAACGGCGTAACCGTCGTCGACGACCGGTAGCCAGCGCCATCGGTCGAACGTCGCGCAGGGGTGCGAGATGCCGCAACCGACGAGGTCGCCGACGCGCAGGTCGGCGCCGGCCGGAAGCCGCAGGTACGCGTGCTGGTCGTTGAGCCCGCTGATGCGCCAGGTCGCGTCGAGCGGCGTGCGCTCGCCGCCGCGCACGCGCGCGAAGGGCATCGGCAGGTCGATGTCGAACGACGCGTCGCGCTTGCCGAACGCCAGGATGGCGAGCCCGGGCTCGGGTTGCGACTGCACCTGCGTCCAGACCTCGAGCGCGGGCACGAGTCCCTTGCGCTGCTGCCACGCCGCGCCGCTCCGCTCGATGACGTGCCGCGCGAAGCGCTCGTAGAAGTGCGAGTCGTGGGTCACGTAGCATCCGCTCCTCAGGATGGTGCGTACGGGGCGCGACAGCTGCGTGGGCAGGCTGCGCGCGACGAGATCGAACACCGCCGACCCGCCGGCCGAGAGCGTGACCTCCGGGGTGCCGTAGAGCCCTTCCGCATCGCACTGTCGCGCCACCTGCTGCACGGCGTGCATCCAGCGCTCGACCACGATCCGGTCAGCCTCGCTGTCGCCGGTGACGCTCAGTCCTTCGAAGCACTCGACGCCGGAAAGCCGGACCGACCGGCTGGCTGCGACGGCGCGCGCCAGCAGCATGGCCTCGTCGACGGTACGGCAGCCGGTGCGTCCTCCGGCGACACCCACTTCCAGGAGCACGTTCATCGGCCGCGCCGGACGGCGCCGTTCATCATGCGCTTCGAGCAGCCGCAATTGCGGGATCGAATCGACCAGCACGTGCAGCTCCAGATCGGGCATCGTCGCGACGAGATGCAGCGCCAGCAGGATATCCTCGGCACCGACGAGCTGATTGGCGAGAATGATGCGGCGCAGGCCCATGCGCACGCCCACGCTCACCTGCTGCATCGTCGCGAACGTGATGCCCCAGGCGCCCGCTTCGATCTGGCGGAGGAAGAGCTGCGGCGCCATCGTCGTCTTGCCGTGCGGGGCGAGCAGCACGCCGGTGGCGCGCGTGAAGTCCGCCATCCAGGCGAGGTTGTGCGCCAGCGCCGACTCTTTCAAAAGCGCCACGGGGAACGGCAGGTCGCCCCGCATGACGTTCCAGCCCTGACGGCCGATGTCCCGCACCGCGCACGGCGGCGCCCGGTGCGGATACCCCTTCAGGCTGGAATCGAGCGTCGAGTCCTCGATCGCCCGGATGTCGATCATATCGGCGCCTCCCACAGACGCTGATCGGCCAGCGCATCGGCGACGTCACGCGCGATGGCCGCCAGCAGCCGGTGCCCCTTCTCCGGGCTCGCCGCCCATGCCTCGCCGAGGATGCCGATGGCCGAGCGCGTCTGCAGATGCTGCCAGCGGAAGATCGCGGGGTTGACCCCGGCAATGGCCGACATGCCCGGGACCAGCGCGCCGCGCATAGACGGATCGAGCGGCTGCACCGTTTCCGGAGACAACGCCTGCATGATCGAGGTCTCGGCCTCGCAGGCGTGGAGCAGCTGCGGCTGGTGCTCCAGAATGCCGCGAATGGACTCGGCGGCGATGTACCAATAGGTGCCGCCGGCAAGCGGCAACTTCAGCTCGATCGTGAGCTCGGTGAGGATGGTGTCGAGCGCGGCGATGTTGCCGCCATGACCGTTCAGCACGAAGATGCGCTCGAATCCGTGCCGCGCGGCGGAGCGCACGACACAGCCGATGACCGCCGCCATCGTCGCGTAGTCGAGCGTCAGCGTTCCGCCCAGCGACATGTGGTGCTCCGACATGCCGAACGGAATGGCAGGCGTGACCAGCGCCCGCTGCCGGCCGGCCATCAGGCGCGCCGCGCGCAGGGAGATCTCGTAGGCCGACCGCCAGTCGACCTGCGTGGGCAGGTGCGGCCCGTGCTGCTCGGTCGCCCCCAGCGGAATGATGACCACCGTCTTGTCCTGCACCGCATCGCGCAATGCCGGCGCGGTCAGCCGGTCCCAGCGGACTTCAACATCGTTCGACATGGCAGACGCTCCGTGGCGTGATCGGGTTCATGCGGGGTCGCAGGACAGCAGTGGCGGACGGGGTTCCCAAGCAACAACGGGCCGCCGTGAGTGCATCTTATTCGCCGGGACGCTGCGCGGGCAAGCCGGCACCCCGCGGATTGGGTCGTGGGCGCGGGCTTGCCCGCGCTCGATGGGCGCAGGTGCACGATCAGCGGTGGAGCGCGGCCAAGGCCGCGCCTACGTCGCAGTCGCGCACGACTGATCTGCGAACCTCCATCTTGGCGAATCCTGGTTTTTCTGGGAAGCTCGACGCACTCCCAGGACAACTGCTTACTCATGCCCACCGAACAAGACTTTAATCCCGTCCTCCTGGACATTCCGGATCACTTCGAGACCGAAAGACTGCTCCTGCGCGCACCGCGACCGGGTGACGGCAGGATCCTGAATGCGTCGATCGTCGAGACGCTGGAGGACCTGCGTCGGTACCCGGCCTCGATGATCTGGGCCATCGAAGAGCAATCCGTGGCCAAAACGGAGGAATTCTGCCGTCGCGGCGCGGCCAACTGGATCATTCGCGCCGACTTGCCCATGCTGCTTTTTCGCCGGGACACCGGCGAGCACGCGGGCAACTGCGGCCTGCACCGGTTCAACTGGCGCACCCGCGTGTTCGAGATCGGCTGGTGGTGCCGCAAGCACTTCCACGGGCAAGGGCTGATCACGGAAGCCGCTGCCGCCATCACCGGGTTTGCCTTCGCGCAGCTCGGCGCGCGGCGCGTCTGGTGCGGCGTCGACGACGAGAACGAGCGTAGCTGCAGAGTGGCCGAACGACTGGGTTTCGCGCACGAGGGGACGCTCAGGAGCGAACGGTGCGACCCCGACGGCACGAGGAGAACCATGCGCGTCTACGCGACGACGCGCTGACGAAGTCCGCTGTTCGATGATCTGGCTGCTCCTTCGGGGTGCGGCGACAGAGGCAGGAGCGATTCGGTGCGTCTCAATCGAGCGGCCCGGCGTTGCCGTGCACCGGCGCGTCGCGCCAGTAGCGCCGGTCATGCGCGCGCTCGGCGCGGGGTATGCGCGGCGATCCCGGCGCAAACGTGAAGGTCAACGCGCCGTCGTGATCCGTGCGATAGCCCCGCACGCCGGCGCGGTCGTAGCGGGCGACGACATCCGGCCGCGGATGGCCGAAACGGTTGCGGTAGCCGGACGTGTAGACGGCGATCTCGGGTGCTACCGACGCGATGAAGGCCGCGGTCGACGACGTCCGGCTGCCGTGATGCGGCACCAGCAGCACGTCCGCCTTGAGCGCCGAGGGATCGCGCCCGACGAGCTCCAGCTCGCCGCGCGCTTCGAGGTCGCCGGTCAGCAGGACGCTGCCAAAATCCGAATCGACCCGCACGACGCAGGACAGATCGTTCGGCTTGCCTGTCGGCGCCGCGTAGAGCGCGGGTGTCGGCTGCAGCACCGCGAAGCGCACGCCGTCCCAGGTCCATCGTTGCCCGGCCTCGCAACGCAGCGCCGTGCCGTCATCGGTCGCGCGGCGCGCGAGGATGTCGTGCCCCTCGGGCAACGACGACGCGAGCCACGCCACGGGGACTGTCTGCAATAGCGTGAGCGCCCCACCGGAATGATCGCTGTCCTGGTGCGTGACGATCATGCCGGCAAGCCGCCGCACGCCCGCGGCACGCAGGAACGGCGCGACGATGCGCCCGCCCGCATCGGCCTCGTCGGTGTAGCGCGGGCCGGTATCGTAGAGCAGTGCGTGACCGTGCGTCTGGATGACCACGGCAAGCCCCTGCCCGACGTCGAGCACCGTCATCCTGAACGTGCCGGGTGCAGGCGCCGGGGGCCGGACGACGAACAACGGCAGCAGCGCGACGACGCCCAGCACCCGCCCCGGCACGCCGCGCGGAGCGACGAGCCAGGCGATGCCGACGAGGGCGACCGCCACCGCCCAGCCGGGTGGCGCATGCTGCTGCCACGCGGCCGCCGGCGCCACCGCGAGCGCATCGAGCGGGATCATCAGTGCGGCGAAGACCGCGTGCGCGCCCTGCCAGAGCGCGTCGATCGGCACGATGATGGCCGCGAGCGCCATCGGCACGACGGCGAACGTGACGAGCGGAATCGCCAGCGCATTTGCGAGCGGCGAGACCAGCGACACCTGCTGGAACAGCGCGAGCGTTCCCGGCACCAGCGCGACGGTGACGACGGCCTGCGTGCGCGCGGCGGTGTGCAGCGCGCGCATGACTCGCGCGACCCGCGAAGCAGGTGGTGGCGAGGACAGACGGCCCGTCCCCGCATACAGCAGCACGCCGACGGCCCCGAACGACAGCCAGAACCCCGGAGTGAGTCCCGCCCAGGGGTCCCAGGCGAGCACGGTGGCGAGTGCCCACAGCCAGACGATGCCGGCCGTGCCGGGGCGCGCGACCATCACCCCCACCGCCGCGACGGCGAGCATCAGCAGCGTGCGCAGCGCCGGCACCTGCGCGCCGGCGAGCAGCACGTAGAACGTCGAAAACACCAATCCGACGCCGACCGCAACCC
>CAYGYQ010000246.1:0-4853 GCA_964354035.1 uncultured Bordetella sp. | reverse complement strand
TGACGGCGACCAGGCGGCCCCACTGGACTTCGCCCGGGATGGCCCTGGCCGCGCCGCCAAGCCAACTCCCGCCACCCGGGTAGGGTGTTTCATCGACATGGTAGGTCATCGGCTGGTGCAGGTTCGCGGCATACGCCAGCCGGGTCTTCGGATTGACCGCCAGCGGCGACCATTCGACACCGCCGTTCGCACCCGGCAGCATTCTGGCGCCGGCAATCGTCGGTGGCGCCCACAGATTCTCCTGGGGGATCATCGGTTCCGAGATCCTGATCAGCCGGCCAGTGCTGCGCTCGTGCACGTAGACGTGCCCGGTCTTGCCGCCGTGAATCACCGCGTCGACCACTTTTCCGGCCTTGTCCCTGGCCTGGGTCAGTATGGGGGGACTGACGGCGCCGAGGTTCCAGACATCGTGCGCGATGTACTGGAAGTGCCACTTGTACGTGCCACGGTCGAGGTCGATCGCGACGATCGAATTGGTGTAGAGATTGTCTCCCGGCCGAATCGCGCCGTGGAACGCCGGCGCCGGACTGCCCACCACGAGGAAGACCGTGCGGGTCTTCCTGTCGATGGCCGGCGTCGTCGCCATGCCGCCGCCAAGGCTCTGGTGGAACTCGCCTCCCTTCTCGGCCAGCATCCTTTTTTCCGCCGCGATGTCGCGGCGCAGGCTGCGGCCGGTGGCGTCAGACTCCGCCCACACGCCCTCGTGGCCCCTGTCGGCGATCGTGTGGAACGTCCAGAGCAGGCTGCCGTCGGCGGCATCGAAAGCCTTTACGAAGCCGCGCATCCCCTGCGCGCCGCCATCGGCGCCGATCAGCACCTTGCCGTCGACGACGGTGGGCGCCATCGTTGCGGATTGGGCTTTATCGGGCTCGGCGATCGGCCGTTCCCACTGCACCTTGCCGGTTCTGGCATCGAGAGCGACGAGCCTTGCATCATGGGTGCCCATGAACAGCCTGCCGCCCGCGATCGCAACGCCGCGGTTGTCGTTGCCGCAACAGACCGGCACATTCGGTCCGGGCTGGTGCCGGTAACGCCAGAACTCCTCGCCCGTCGCGGCGTCGATTGCGTAGACGTGGTTGAACGACGTGGTCAGGAACATGACGCCATCGACGACGATGGGCGCAGTCTGCATGGATTCCAGCACTGCCGTCTGGAACACGAATGCCGGCTTGATTCGGCCGACGTTTCCGGCATGGATATGGGCGCCAGCGTAATAGCGCATCTGTTCGTAACTGCCGTTCGGATGGAGCCAGTTCTTCGTGTCGCCGCCGGCGGCGTCGAGCATTGCCTGCGACACCGACGGGCTCGCCGGCATCGGCCTCGTCACCGTGGTCGCGCCGCCGGCGACCTCCTGGGCCGGAACACCGGCGTTGACGAACAACACGATGGACATCAAGGCGACGATTACCGTGATTGTCTGGTAACGCATGGATCCCCTCTTGGTCATGCAACTGCGGCCGCGAACGGGCAGCGCCGGAAACGATGGGACAGCCGGCCGGATTTGTCCGGCGCAAGTTGCGTCATAGTCGAAACAGGCTCGGTTGGAAAGCCCCGCCCGGATTGTGCGGCGCAGCATCCGCGGCCAGGCGAGGGTCGTGCGCATTGGCGACGCGTTACAATCGGGGCATTCCACGACGCGCCAGCATCCTGCCGGCAGCGAGAAGCCCACGCGACTCCATGAGCAACGACCCGATCCAAACCGTAGCCATTCATGCCGCCCGCCGCGCAGCGGCCGTGCTCGTCGACGCGGCGCGCGACCTCAAGCGCCGACCGGCGCATGCGAAGGACCATGCCGACATCGTGTCCAATGCCGATGCCGAGGCCGAGAACGCCATGATCGCCACGCTGCGCGCCGCCTTTCCCGAGCACGCAATCGTCGGCAAGGAGGCGGGGGAGATCGTGAGCCAGATCGCCGGCGGCAGCCCCTCCGGCAAGAACACGCTGAAGTGGATCGTCGATCCGCTCGACGGCACCGTCAATTTTCGGCACGGGTTTCCGTATTACTCGGTGTCCATCGCGCTCACGCACGGTCACGAGGTGACCCATGCCGTGGTGCTCGATCCCGTCCACGACGAACTATTCACGGCGATCAAGGGCAAGGGTGCGCAGCTGAACGGCACGCCGATTCGGACCTCGACCTGCGTGCGCCTACAGGACGCGCTGGTCGGCACCGTGTTTCCGGCGCGCAAGAGCTCCGGCATGGCCGCCTACCTGCCGGTGCTGAACGCGCTGGTGCCAAAGTGCGCGGGCATTCGCCGCGCCGGCGCCTGCGCGCTCGATCTCGCGTACGTCGCGGCGGGTCGCCTCGACGGCTTCTGGGAAACCGGCCTCAATGCATGGAGCGTCGCGGCCGGCACGCTGCTCGTCGCCGAAGCCGGAGGCCGTGTCGGCGACTTCGCCGGCGGCCGGGATTTCCTGCGCACGAACGAAGTGATTGCCTCGGCGCCCGGCGTGTTCAGCCTTCTGCGCGACGCGATTGCGGCGGCAACGCCGGCGCGCTGACCGGCGCCACACTCGCCCGCCGTTTGGCCGCCGGAAGAAACGCCACCGCCACGAGCGTGGTCGCGGCCACTCCGGCCATCAGCCACAACAGCGCGCCGAAGCCGGCCGCCTTGACGATCGGCCCCAGGAACCACACGGCCGCCGAACTCACGCCGAAGGACACGAACAGACGCATGCCGCTCACGCGCGAACGGATCCGGTCGTCGACGAAGCGCACGATCATCGCGTCGGTGAAGGGGATGGCGCCGAAGACCGCAATCATGAACGCGATCTGCAGCACGAACAGCGTCCAGCCGGTGGCGCCCGCCGCGATCATGAACAGCGGCGCCTGCAGCAGCACGACGCCGAGGTAGAGGCGCTTCAGCGGATAGCGGTCGATGAGGAGTCCGATCCCGACCTGCGCGAACGAGGCGACGACATAGACGCTGGCGAGGAGCGCGCCCAGCAGTGCCGGATCCTCGACGACGCCGGCCAGGCGCTCGCGCAGCAGCTGGCCATTGCCGTTGGTGGTCAGGTTGAACAGGAGGCTCGACGAGATCGCCGCCACCGTCATCACGACAAAGATGCGCACGAGCGGCGGCGCATCGGGCGCCGCGGGTGTCCTCGGGCCATGCGCCGGCGGCGCCAGCTCCTGCGGCGCGACGCGGGCGAACGCCACGCCGCAGGCGATCGCCAGCAGTGCCGGCACCGCGAACGCCGCGCGCCATCCGGCGTACTTGACGAGCAGGCCCGTGGTGACCGCCGCGAACGCCACGCCGAGGTTTCCGGCCAGGCCGTTGACGCCGATCGCGAGACCCGGTCGCGGTGCGCCGCGCACGAGCATCGGGATCCCCACCGGGTGATAGATCGACGAGAACGCGCCCAGCAGCGTAAGAGCGGCAGCGAGTTCCCACGCATTGCGCGTGACGGCGACCAGCAGCGCCGAGGCGCCCATGCCGAAGAAGAACACGAGCATCATCCGCCGCCGTCCCCAGAGGTCCCCCAGGCGGCCCGCCGGCAGCGAGCCCAGGCCGAACAGCATGAAGGCGCCGACGCCGTAAGGCATCAGCGATTCCCAATCGGGGAAACCGAAATCCGCCGCGATCGCCACGACCGCGGTCGCGAAGATCAGCAGGAACATGTGGTCGACCGCGTGGGCGACGTTGAGCAGCAGCGCCACGGGACGCGGAGTGGCGGCGCTCAATGCTGTGCCCCCACGCTTGCGGCTGGCGCCGCGGCGCTGCCCCCCGAGGGGGCCCAATTCGCACCTTGGGGCGGCCCGGCGGCGCTCATCGCGGTCTCACGCGGCGAGCTGCCGCAGCTGCGCGAGCAGCGCTTCCGGAACATCGACGCCGCTCGCCTGTGCTTTGGCGGCGAGCGCGCGCCGGCGCGCACCTGGCAAGCGCACGCCGGGATCCTTCGCCATCTCCGTGATCAGCGCTTCGATCCGCGCAAGATAGGTGTCGCGGCCGGCGAGCGCGTCCGGATCGATGACCAGGAACGCCTGTCCGATCCGGGGACGGTTGCCTTCGTCAACGAAGAACGAGCTCGCCTCGAACCCCATCGCCGCGCCGGTCAGCGCCGTCACCAGCAACTCGACGACGAGCGCCAGCATCGCGCCCTTGGTGCCGCCCAGCGGCAACATCGAGCCTTCGAGGCCCGCCTTCGGATCGGTCGTCGGTCGGCCCTCGCCGTCGAGCGCCCAGCCCAGCGGAATCGCCCTGCCCTCCCTGGCCGCGACCATCAGCTTGCCGCGCGCGACTTCGGACAGCGAGAGATCGATCAGCAATGGCGCGCCGGCGCGGCGCGGGAACACCGCGGCGATCGGATTGGTGCCAAAAAGCGGCCGCTTGCCGCCGGCGGCTGCCATGGCCGCGGGCGAGTTGCCCAGCGCGAGTCCAACGAGTCCCGCCGCGCCGACCGGCTCCAGGTGATACGCGGCGGCGCCGAAGTGGTGGCTGTTCGTCACTCCGGCGAACGCCACGCCGAATTCGCGCGCCCGCGCGATCGCCTCGGCGACGGCAAGAGCACAGGCCGGGAAGGCGAGACCACAGCGCGCGTCAACGAGCACCGCGCCGCCCTTGGCGCGCAGCACCTGCGGCTCAACTGCGCCGTCTGCGCGCCCATTGCCGAGATGCGTCGCGTACTGCGGCACGCGCGAGACGCCGTGGGAGGGGAGACCCTGCGCGTCGGCATAGACCAGTGCGTGCGCGGTCGCGGTGGCCATCGCGGGATTCGCGCCGGCGCGGGCAAGTGCGCGCGCCGCCAGATCGTGCAGTTCTGCGAGCGTGATCGTGGCCATTACCTGTTGCCTTCCTTCTCCATTCGCGATATCCGGGCTCAGTGCCCGCCCGGCCGCCCGAAGGGCACTG
>CAYGYQ010000245.1:0-4877 GCA_964354035.1 uncultured Bordetella sp. | reverse complement strand
GGTCGTGCAGCTGGGCGACGAGGTCGAGGTGATGATCCTCGAGATCGACGAGGACCGCCGCCGGATCTCGCTCGGGATGAAGCAGTGCATGTCCAATCCCTGGGACGACTTCGCGATGAACAACAAGAAGGGCGACCGCGTGACCGGGCAGATCAAGTCGATCACCGATTTCGGCGTGTTCGTCGGCCTGCCCGGCGGCATCGACGGGCTGGTGCACCTGTCCGACCTGTCGTGGTCGCTGCCCGGCGAGACCGCCGTGCGCGATTACAAGAAGGGGGCGGACGTCGAGGCCGTGGTGCTGGCGATCGACGTCGAGCGCGAGCGCATCTCGCTCGGCATCAAGCAGCTCGACGGCGACCCCTTCACCAACTACGTCGCGATCCACGACAAAGGCAACATGGTCAAGGGCACCGTGAAGTCGCTCGACGGCAAGGGCGCGGTCATCACGCTCGATGGCGACGTCGAGGGGTACTTGCGCGCCTCGGAAGTCGCGCGCGACCGTGTCGAGGACATCCGGACGCACCTGAAGGAGGGCGATCCGGTCACCGCCATGATCATCAACATCGATCGCAAGAACCGCAGCATCAATCTCTCGATCAAGGCGAAGGATCACGCCGAGGAGACGGAGGCGATCCAGAACGTCAAGGCGGACACGTCGGGCACGAGTTCCGGGACCACCAATCTCGGCGCGCTGCTGCGGGCCAAGATGGACAACAAGCCGACCGAATAGGCAGGTCCCGTGATGACCAAATCGGAGCTGATCGACCGCTTGGCGGCACAGTTCCCGCAGCTCGTCGCCAAGGATGCCGAACTGGCGGTCAAGATGATCCTCGAAGCCATGGCCGAAAGCCTGGCCAAGGGGGAACGCATCGAGATCCGCGGGTTCGGCAGTTTCGGGCTCAACTACCGTCCGCCGCGAACCGGGCGCAATCCCAAGTCCGGGGACAAGGTGCAGGTGCCGGAAAAGCACGTCCCGCACTTCAAGGCCGGCAAGGAACTGCGCGAGCGGGTCGATTTCAAGAACGCCTGAAGCGGACACGATGCAGGTTTTGCGCTGGATCGTCGGCAGCACGCTCTTTCTGGCGCTCCTGTTCCTGTCGTTGCAGAACTCGGAGCTGGTGACGCTCAAGTTCTACCATTGGTGGAGCTGGCAGGCGCCGCTGATCTTCGTGGTCCTGATCGCCTTCGCGCTCGGCGCTGCGGCCGGGCTGCTCGCCGGCGCCGTCCGCTCGGCCAGGCTCTCCCGGCAGCTCGCGCGCCTGCGGCGCGAGCACCGCGCCCGCGCCGGCGCGCCGCCGGCCGATTGGGCGCGCACCGGCACCGTGCCTGGAACCACGCCGGGATCCGGGCCCGGCTTCGAACCTGTCGATCGGCCGTAAGCCGCACAAGCGTCCCCGCGTGATGGATTTCGAGCTGTGGTGGCTGCTGCCGATTCCCGCCGTGTTCTTCGGGCTGGGCTGGGTCGCGGCGCGGATCGACATCAAGCATCTGCTGCGCGAGTCGCGCGCGTTGCCGCTGTCGTATTTTCGCGGGCTCAATTTCCTGCTGAACGAGCAGCCGGACAAGGCGATCGAATCCTTCATCGAGGTCGTCAAGGTCGACCCGCAGACGATCGATCTGCACTTCGCGCTCGGCAGTCTGTTCCGGCGGCAGGGCGAGATCGACCGGGCGACGCGGATGCACCAGAACCTGCTCGACCGGCCGGACCTGCCGGCGGACAAGCGGCAGGCTGCGGTGTTCGAGCTGGCGCAGGACTTTCATCGCGCCGGGCTGCTCGACCGGGCCGAGGAGCTGTTCACGAAGCTCGACGGCTCGCCCTTCGAGCACGCATCGCTCGGGTTCCTGATCTCCATCTACGAGCAGGAGAAGGACTGGCCGAAGGCGATCGCCGTCACGCGGCGGATGGAAGCCATCGCCAAGCGACCCTACTTCAAGGAAATCGCGCACTACCATTGCGAGCTCGCGCAGGCGCAGCTCGTCAAGTCCGACAGCGCCGGCGCGCGCGCCAACATCGATCTGGCGCTCGCCGAATACAAGGCGTGCGCCCGCGCGACGATGCTGCTCGGTGACCTCGAGCTGCAGCAGGGCGACGTGCCGGCAGCGATCGACGCGTGGCAGCGGATCGAGTCGCAGAACCCGGCCTTTCTGTCGCTCGTCGCCGAGCGTCTCGCCGACGCTTACCGGCGCCAGGGCGCAAGCGCGCAAGGGCTGCGCGTGCTGGGCGCCTACCAGCAGCAATACCCGTCACTCGATCTGCTCAACACGGTGTTCACACTGACGCTGGCCGAGGAGGGATCCGAAGCGGCGGGCACCCTGATCAAGGACGAACTCACCCGCAACCCGACGCTGCTCGGCCTCGATCGCCTGCTCGAGGCGCAGTTGCTCGTCGCGCCGGCCGAGCGCCGGCACGACCTCGAGCTCGTGAAGCAGCTCGTCGGCCAGCATATCAAGCGTCTCGGCCTCTACAAGTGCGACCAGTGCGGCTTCCGCGCGCGCCAGTATTACTGGCGTTGTCCCGGCTGCGGCAAGTGGGAAACGTACTCGCCGCGGCGCACGGAGACCCCCGATGGCTACGCCTGAACCCGTCGACGTCCGGAGAGCGTCCGACCCGCGCGTGATCGTCGCGCTTGATTTCTCCGATCCGATGCATGCGCTGGCGCTCGCCGATCGTCTCGATCCGGCGGCCTGCGCGCTCAAGGTGGGCAAGGAAATGTTCGTTGTCGCCGGCCCCGAGCCTGTCCGCTGGCTGGTCGCGCGCGGCTTTCGGGTGTTTCTCGACCTCAAGTTCCATGACATTCCGAACACCGTCGCGCAGGCCTGCGCGGCGGCCGCGCGTCTCGGGGTCTGGATGCTGAATGTCCATGCGGCCGGCGGGACCGCCATGCTGGCGGCGGCGCGCACGGCGGTCGATGCCGTCGCGGTGGAGCAGGGGGGGCCGAAACCACTGCTGATCGCGGTGACCGTGCTCACGAGCCTTGGCGACGCGGACCTGCGGGATACGGGCATCGAGGGCAAGGCGGCGCAGCAGGCGCTGCGGCTCGCACGGCTGACGGCCGGGAACGGCCTCGACGGCGTCGTCTGCTCGGCACAGGAGGCGCCGGCAATGCGCGCGGCGCTCGGCCCCCGGTTCAAGCTCGTCACGCCGGGCATCCGGCTGGCCGGCAGCGCGCAGGACGATCAGTCGCGGATCATCACGCCGCAGGCCGCGATCGCCAACGGTGCCGACTATCTGGTGATCGGGCGCCCGATCACGCAGGCGAAGGATCCCGTGGTGGCGCTGGCCGCCATCAACGATTCGCTGGGAGCTGCACCATGAAGATCACCATGATCGGGACCGGCTACGTGGGTCTCGTCACCGGCACGTGCCTGGCCGAAGTCGGCAACGACGTGCTGTGCGTCGACGTCGACGCGCGCAAGATCGAGATCCTGAAGCAGGGTGGAGTGCCGATCCACGAGCCAGGCCTCGAGGCGATGATCGCGCGCAACGTCGCCTCGGGCCGTCTGCGCTTCACCACCGATCAGGACGCGGCGGTCGCGCACGGCACGCTGCAGTTCATCGCCGTGGGCACGCCCCCCGACGAGGACGGCTCGGCGGACATGCAGTACGTGCTCGCCGCGGCGCGCAACATCGGCCGCCGGATGAACGAGTTCAAGATCGTCGTCGACAAGTCCACCGTGCCGGTGGGAACGGCCGACCGTGTGCGCGCGGCCATCGCCGAGGAGCTCCGATCCCGAGGCGTCGATACGCCATACGCCGTCGTGTCGAACCCGGAATTCCTGAAGGAGGGCGCGGCGGTCGAGGATTTCATGCGGCCGGACCGCGTGGTGATCGGCGCCGACGACGAGCGGGCGATCGCCATGATGCGCGCCGTCTACGCGCCGTTCCAGCGCAATCACGAGCGGCTGCTGTTGATGGACGTGCGCTCCGCCGAGCTCACGAAGTACGCGGCCAACGCGATGCTCGCGACGCGGATCTCGTTCATGAACGAGCTCGCCAACCTCGCCGATGCGCTCGGCGCGGATATCGAGCACGTGCGGCAGGGGATCGGCTCGGATCCGCGGATCGGCTGGCAGTTCCTGTATCCGGGTGTCGGTTATGGCGGCTCGTGCTTTCCCAAGGACGTGAAGGCGCTGCAGCACACGGCCACCGAACTCGGCCGGCCGCTGCAGATTCTCGGCGCGGTGGAGGCGGCGAACGAAGCGCAGAAGCTGCGCCTCGTCGAGAAGATTGTCGCGCGGCTGGGCGCGGATCTCGCAGGGTGCCGCTTTGCGCTGTGGGGGCTCGCCTTCAAGCCGAACACCGACGACATGCGCGAGGCGCCGTCGCTCGAGATCATCGCCGCGCTCGCGGCGCGCGGAGCCCGCATCGTGGCCTACGATCCGGTCGCGATGCCGGAGGCGCAGCGCGTTTTCGGCGACGCTCCGCACATCGCCTATGCCGCCACGCCGATGGACGCGCTTGCCGGTGCCGATGCGCTCATCGTCGTCACCGAATGGAAGGAGTTCCGCAGCCCCGACTTCGACGCGCTGCGCGCCGCGCTGAAGCAGCCGCTGGTATTCGACGGCCGCAACCTGTACGAGCCGGCGCTGGTGCGCGCCGCCGGACTCGAATACTTCTCGATCGGACGCCCGTAGGCGCCGTGCGCATGAATCGCGCTGGCCCCCGATTCTCGGCATGGCGTGAGCGGATCGCGCGCACGCGCGTGCTGGTGGCGGGCGATGTCATGCTCGATCGCTACTGGTTCGGCGACGTCGAGCGGATATCGCCCGAGGCCCCGGTTCCGGTGGTCACGGTCACGCGGACGGAAGAGCGCCCCGGCGGCGCGGCCAACGTCGCGCGCAACGCGGCCGCCCTCGGCGCGCAGACGACGCTCCTC
>CAYGYQ010000244.1:0-4929 GCA_964354035.1 uncultured Bordetella sp. | reverse complement strand
CGCCGATCATGATGAGGTCGGGCGCCTCGCGCAGCGCGTTGGCCAGGGCGTTCGTGTAGTTCAGCGTATCGACGCCGAGCTCGCGCTGATTGACGATGCTCTTCTTGTGCCGGAACAGGTACTCGATCGGATCCTCGACCGTCAGAATGTGGCCCGTCTTCTGCGTGTTGCGATGGTCGATCATCGCCGCCAGCGTCGTCGACTTGCCGGAGCCGGTCGCGCCGGCGATCAGTACGAGTCCCCGCTTCTCCATCACCAGATCGAGCAGGACCGGAGGCAGCTTCAACTGCTCGAACGACGGGATGTCGCTGCGCACATAGCGGATGACGAGCGAGATCGTGCCGCGCTGGTGAAAGATGTTGATCCGGAAATTGCCGACGCCCGGGTCGATGTACGACAGGTTCATCTCGAGTTCCGTCTCGAACCTGCGGGCCTGGTCCTCGTTCATCATCTCGTAGGCGACCCGGCGCACGGTGTCGATGTCCATCGGCTGGTTCGTGAGCGGCATGACGACGCCGTTGATCTTCATGCTGAGCGGCGCGCCGCACGCAACGAACAGGTCCGACGCCTGGCGTTCGGCCATCAGTTTGAAGAGTCGGTCGAGATACATTGGCAACGCCCTCCGGGCTACAATGGCGGCACGGTCCGGAGCGAATGCCGAGACCGCCGACTGCAATGATAATGTCATGAATTGACGGGGAGTACCAGTTGCCGCGGGTCGCGCCGGCGTCCCTGGCGAGGATGGCGATGCCCATACAACACCCGGGCTCCGATTGCCCCCACTCAGCGGCCTCATTTCGCCCCGATTCCAGAATCGCCCTATGCTCGCAATCATCGGCGGCAGCGGCCTGACCCGCCTGTCGACACTATCCGTCGCCCACCGCGAGGTGGTGCGCACGCCCTACGGCGAGCCATCGTCGGCGCTGCTGTTCGGCCAGATTGCCGGACGCGACGTCGTGTTCCTGGCCCGCCACGGCCACGGCCACACGATTCCGCCGCACCGCGTGAACTACCGGGCCAACCTGTGGACGCTGAAGAACCGCGGCGCGACCGCGATACTCGCCGTGGCCTCCGTCGGTGCCATTAGCGGGGCCGCACCCGGCGACCTCGTGCTGCCGCATCAGCTCATCGACTACACGCACGACCGCGAAGCGACGTTTTTCGACGGTGGCGATCAGCACGTCGTGCACGTGGACTTCACCCATCCCTATGCGCCGTCCCTGCGCGAGCAATGCCTGTCCGCCTCGCGCACGGCCGCCATCGCGCTCGCCGATGGCGGCGTCTACGGCGCGGTGTCGGGCCCGCGTCTGGAAACAGCCGCCGAAATCGACCGGATGGAGCGCGACGGCGCGACGCTCGTCGGCATGACCGGCATGCCCGAAGCCGTGCTGGCGCGCGAGCTCGGGCTGCCCTATGCGGCCATTGCGGTGGTCGTGAACCATGCGGCGGGGCGCGGTGATTCGTCGCGGCAGGTATCGATGGAAGGCATCACCAAAGTGCTCGAGGCGGCGATGCTCAAGGTCCGCGCGCTGCTCGACCATGTCACTCCGTTAATCTGACCGGAAACCGACGATGATCCGCGAGGTGCTGCGCATGGGCGATCCGCGGCTGCTGCAACGCTCGTTGCCGGTCGACGCGTTCGGCACCCCGGGTCTCGAGGAGCTGCTGCAGGATCTGCGCGACACGATGGCCGCCAGGAACGGTGCCGGTCTCGCCGCGCCGCAGATCGGCGTGCTGCGGCAGGTGGTCATCTTCGGCTTGGAGAGCAACGACCGCTATCCGGACGCCGAGCCGGTCCCCTACACCGAGCTCGTCAATCCCGTGCTGACGCCGTTAGCGGAGGCGATCGACGAGGATTGGGAGGGTTGCCTGTCGGTCCCGGGGTTGCGTGGCGTGGTGCCGCGCTACGCGCATCTGCGCTACGAGGGATTCGATCCCGCCGGCCGTCCGATCCGGCGTGATGTCACCGGATTCCATGCCCGCGTGGTCCAGCACGAATGCGACCATCTGCTCGGCATCCTGTATCCGATGCGCATGCGCGACCTGTCCCGGTTCGGCTTCACCGAAATCCTGTTCCCCGACAGCGCGTCCGACGAATAGCCAGGGAAGAATGGACAGGGGACCGACCCCAAGCCTCCGGGCTGTCCCCCGGTTCTTCCCCGTTCAAAGCCGCAACTGCTCGTACAGCGCCGTTTCGAGGCGCAGCAGCGCGTGCTCGTCATGCAGCCGTGCACCGTCGATCAGGAATGCGTCCTCCGCGCGCTCACCCAGCGTGTTGATCTTCGCGCTCACGATGTTGATGTTGGCCTGGGCCAGCGTGTAGGCGATCGTCGCGAGCAGGCCGGGCCGGTCGCCGGCGACAATTTCCAGGATGAAGTGCGTGCCCTGGTCGTCGGGGAAGATCCTCACCTCGGGCGTGAGGGGAAAATGGCGGAGATGCCGGCTGGCGCGGCCAACGGTGGGCGCCTCGAGCTGGCGCTGGTCCGTCAGCACCTGTGCCAGCTCGAATTCGACGATCTGGATCGCGTTGCGGTACGACGCGTCGGGATCCGCCGGATCGTGCACCGTGAAGGTGTCGAGCGCGTAGCCGTGGCGTGTGGTGTGGATCTTGGCTTCGAGGATCGACAATCCCTGGCGCCCGAAAAAGCCGCTGATGCGCGCGAACAGATACTTCTGGTCAGGCAGGTAGACGGCCACCTGCAGCCCGGCTTCGGCGCGCGACAGCCGCGCCTGTACGACCGGTGTCACGCCTGCCAGCCGCCAGTGCAGATGGCGGGCATGCCAGGCGATCTCGTCCGCGGTGTGCCGCTGGAAGTAGACGTTGTCGAGTTGCGCCCATAGCCCGCGCTCGGCGCCGTCCACCACCGCGGAGAGGCGAAGCAGCCGCTGCGCTTCGCGCTGGCGGGCGAGCAGGCTGTCGGCGAGCGTGATGCCGCCCGTCGCTCCGGCGAGCCGCGCGCGGGTCACGTGATACAGATCCTCCAGCAGCTGCGCCTTCCACGCGTTCCACACCTTGGGGCTCGTACCGCGGATGTCGGCCACCGTCAGGAGGTACAGCGCAACGAGTCGCCGCTCGGTGCCGACGCGCTCGGCGAACGCCGCCACGACATTCGGATTGGAGAGGTCCTGCTTTTGCGCCGTCGAGGACATGGCCAGATGCTGCGCGACCATCCAGCCGACGAGATCGACGTCCTCGGCCGGGAGCCCGTGCGCGCGGCAGAAGCGGCGCGCCTCGGCGGCACCCAGCGCCGAGTGGTCGCCGCCACGGCCCTTCGCGATGTCGTGGAACAGGCCGGCCAGGTAGAGCACTTCCTTGCGCTCGAAATCGCCGATCAGGCGCGAGCACAGCGGATACTCGTGCCCGTGCTGCGATTCGGTGAAGCGGCGCAGGTTGCGGATGACCATCAGGCTGTGCTCGTCCACGGTGTAGACATGGAAGAGGTCGTGCTGCATCTGGCCGACGATCCGGCCGAACGCCGGGACGAGCTGCCCGAGGATGCCGTAGAGGTTCATCCGGCGCAGCTCGTGCGTGATGCCGCGCGGTTCGCGCAGGATCGCCAGGAGGCGGGCCCGGTTCGCGGGGTCCCGCCGGAAACGGGCGTCGACGCGCCGACGGTTGCGCCAAAGCGAGCGCAGCGTACGCGCCGACATGCCTTTGAGCTCCGGATGGCGTTGCATGGTCAGGAACGCATCGAGCATCGCCGCCGGGCGCGCTTCGAACAGCGCCTCGTCGCGCACGTGCAGGAGCTCGTCGATCGCCAGAAAATCGCCGTCGATGGCGACCGGCTCGGACGCGATCGGGAAGAGCCGCGCATGCAGGTTCTGCAGCAGGATGACATTGACCTGCCGGACCATTTTCGCCGCCCGGTAGTAGCGTTGCATCAGCTGCTCGCTTGCGCGCCGGGCCGGCGTGTCGGCGAGTCCGAGCTCGTGCGCGAGCGCGCTTTGCAGGTCGAACACGAGGCGATCCTCGCGCCGGCCCGCGAGATAGTGGAGCCGCACCCGCAGCGCGCCTATCAGACGCTCCTGCCGGGCCACGGTGCGCGCCTCCCGCAGCGTGATCAGCCCGGCGCGCGCGAGATCGCGCCATCCATGCCCGAGACCCGCGGCGCGCGCGATCCACAGGACGGTGTGCAGGTCGCGCAGCCCGCCCGGGCTTTCCTTGACGTTGGGCTCGAGGTTGTAGGCGGTGTCGTGATATTTGAGATGGCGCTGCTGCTGCTCGAGCACCTTCGCTTCGTAGAATGACAGCACGTTCGTCACGGCGGACAGGGCGCGGCCGAAGGCGCGATGCAGGGGCCGGGATCCGGCCACGAAACGGTGCTCGAGCAGGCTCGTCGTGATCGTGACATCGGCCGCCATCTCGTCGACGCACTGCGCGATCGTGCGTACGCTGTGGCCGGCGTCGAGCCCGGCATCCCAGAGTACGCCGACCAGGCGTTCGACAAACGCGGTGGCAATGGCATCGGGTGCTCCGGGCAGCAGGATCAGGACATCGACGTCGGAGTGCGGGAAGAGCTGGCCGCGGCCGTAGCCGCCGACGGCCACCAGCGCGGCGTCGGCGGGCGCGCCGAGGTCGGTCCAGATGCCGGCGAGCGCGCGGTCGACCAGCCGCGCGTGCCCGCGCAGGAGCCGGGACGTGTCCGCGCGCGCGCCGAACGCCGCCCGCAACGCCGCGCGACCGGCGCGGAGCTCCTCGCGCCAGCGTTGCGCGACCGGCTGCGCAATGGTGACCGAGGAGAGCGCGGTGGTGGCTTCGGCATTCACGGCGAGTGCGCCCGCCCGCGGCAGCGTCAGGGCGCGGGCGGCGGCGCCGCGGGCGACAGGGTGAGCACCTCGTAACCCTCGGCAGTCACCAGCACCGTGTGCTCCCACTGCGCGGACAGCGAGTGGTCGGCGGTGACGATCGTCCAGCCGTCGGCCAGCGCG
>CAYGYQ010000243.1:0-4961 GCA_964354035.1 uncultured Bordetella sp. | reverse complement strand
TTGTTGATCTTGAGGGTCGAGAAGAACTCCTGTTCGCCGCGGCGCAGCCGGAACGTCACCGAGGCGCCCTTGTCCATTTTCGTCAGCAGGCCGTTGACCTGCTCCGCGCTCTTCGCTTCGGTCGTCTGGCCGCGGCTGACGATGGCGAGGATGACGTCCCCGGCCTGCACGTTGCCGCGCACCGAACCGGAAATGTCCTCGATCAGGACGCCGCTCTTGCCGTCCAATTCCTTCTTCTGCTCGTCGGTGAGGTCGGACAGCACCAGGCCCAGCCGGTTGGGCTTGGCCTTTTCCTTCGGCGCAGGTCCGCCTTTGCGCGCCGGGGTCGCCGCGGCCTCGTCCTTGATCTCGGCAACCGTCACGGTGAGGTCCTTCGACGCTCCCTTGCGCCACACGGTGAGCGTGACCTTGGCGCCGGGCTTGATCATGGTGATGATCCGTGGCAATTCGGACGATGTGCGCACCTCGCGCCCGTCCGCCTTGAGCACGATGTCGCCAGCCTCGACGCCGGCCTTTTCGGCGGGACCGCCCTTCTCCACCGAGTTGACGAGCGCGCCCGTCGGCTTGGCGAGCCCGAAGGACTCTGCGGTTTCCTTGCTCACTTCGGTGATCTGGACGCCGATCCGGCCGCGGGTCACGCGACCCTTTTCCTTGAGCTGCGCGACGGTATTCATCGCCAGATCGATCGGGATCGCAAAGGAAAGCCCCATGTAGCCGCCGGTGCGCGAAAAGATCATCGAATTGATGCCGACGACCTCGCCTTTCAGATTGAACAACGGACCGCCCGAGTTGCCGGGATTGACCGCGGCGTCGGTCTGGATGAACGGCACGAGGTTTTCCTGGGGCAGGTCGCGCCCCTTGGCGCTGACGATGCCGGCGGTGATCGTGTTCTCGAGGCCGAACGGCTTGCCGATCGCGACCACCCACTCGCCGACCTTGAGCTTCTCGGGATCGCCGATCGTCACCTTGGGCAGGTCCTTCGCCTCGATCTTCATGAGGGCCACGTCGGTGCGCTTGTCGACGCCGATGACCTTGGCCTTGAACTCGCGCTTGTCCGTCAGCTTGACGTTGACCTCGTCCGCGCCGTCGACCACGTGCGCGTTGGTGATGAGGTAGCCGTCGGCCGAGATGATGAAACCGGAGCCCACCGACTGCTGCTCGAATTCGCGCTCGGGCGCGCCGCGCCCCCGCGGAATCTGCCCGAAGCGGCGGAAGAACTCGTAGAACGGGTCGTCCTCGGACAATTCGGGACCCCGCGAGCGCCGCACCTTTTGCGTGACATCGATGGCGACGACGGCCGGCCCCTGCTTTTCGTAGAGTTCGGTGAAATCGGGTAGCCCGGTGACAACGCGGCTCGGTGCCACTGCCTGTCCGTTCGCCACGGTAGGGACGGCCACCAGCACGGCGAGCAGGGCAGCGGCAAGGAAGGAAAAAGTGCGATGCATCATGGGAGGTCGGCCTCGTTACGGAAAAATGGGAAGGACAATGAAAAACGCGGTGCCTAACGGCGCGCCACGGAATGCGCGATCTGCCGGACCGTGGCGGCCGGCACTTCGCCCAGTACCGTCACCAGATTGTCGTCCTGCTGCCGGATGACGATGTTGATGCCGCCCTGGCGCGACATCCCGACCGGATGCGGAGCGCTGCCGACCGGCTCGATGAACACGGAGACCGCAACGAGGCCGTCCGAGTAGACAAGGTGCGCCACCTCCTGCTTCCCGTGCAGCCGCCGGAAGCCATCGACGATCTTGAGGAACCCGGGCGGCAGGCGGGAGACCATCCAGCCCGTCTCCTTCGCTTCGCCTTCGCCCGGTCCGGACTGGCGCACCTGCCAGCCCGGCGGCGCCGCCGGCCAGGTCGGCTTCACCATCTCGCGATCGATCCGGAGGCCGATCGAAATCTCCGTGAACGCGAACTGCTCGACGACCTCGTTGCGCTCGTCGTAGATGCGCGCCTTGACGAGGAGCCCGGACACCGGGTCCGCCCAGAACTTGTGCCCGTAGCGCAAGCCGTCCTTCGGCTCGAACACCCACGCCTGCGTTTCGATGCCGGCGACGCGCCCGCGCTCCGCCATCCGGAAGTGATAGTGATCGGCCAGCGCCGCCTGCTGCTGCGCGGACAACGACGGAAAGGCGTTGCGAAACGTGCGCGCTTCGACGCGGACGAGCCGGGCATCGGGGTAATAGCAGCGGACCTCGCCGTTGCTGCGGATCACCTCGCGCGCGGGTCCCTCGAGGTTGACGAGCTTCTCGAATTCGCTGCCGTTCTCGAACAGGTGGACCAGGCGGGAGGTCTCGACATGCCCGCCGTGGTGGTAGACGATGGTGCCCGTGTAATTCTGCTGCTGTGCCGCAGCGGCGGCGCGGGCGAGCCACGCGGCGGCCTCATTGGCGCGGGCGGCGGGCGTCGCGGCCAGCATCGCCGCCGCGAGCAACGCTACCTGAATCCATGGCCATGCCAGGCCGAAACGATCGCGCCGACAGGTCATTGCGCCGCTCCTGCCGCAATGCCGACGCTATGGCCTGCCATCCGTCCCTCCCGCCGCAACCGAGCGCAGATACGGCCCCACGCCCTGTATCTGCGTGGTCGGCGAGTATTCCTGATGCGCGAGCAGATAGTCTGGCGCCACCGGCTGCGGCCGCGCCTGCGCCGTGCGCACCGCATTGGCCTCGCGGGCCTTGGCGACGACCGTCGGCTGCAGGTCGAGTGTGCTGACGGTGACCGAGCCGACGACCAGCACCGCCGCCACCGACGCCGCGGCGGCCCAGACGTACGGCAGCCTGGGAGCCCGCTTCAGCCTGGGGGCGAGCACGGTCGGCTCGGCTTCCAGACGCGCGGCAAACCGCTCGGAAAAACCCGGAGTCGGCTCGCCGCATCGGCGCAGCGCGTCCCCGATGACGTGATAGCGCTCCCAGGCGGCGACGCCATCCGGGCCTTTGAGCTCCCGGAATGCGGCATCGGCCTCGGCGCCCTCGAGTTCACCGTCCATCAACCGCGATATCTGCTCACCCATCACCATCTCCGATCTGATTCCGTTCCCAACAGCGGCCGCAACTCCGCAGCGATCGCGTCGCGCGCCCGGAATATGCGCGAGCGCACCGTGCCCACGGGGCAATTCATCACATTCGCGATCTCTTCGTAGCTCAAGCCTTCGATTTCACGCAGCGTGATGGCCGTCCGGAGGTCCGCCGGCAGCGCGTCCATTGCGCGGTTCACGGTCGCCGCGATTTCCTTGCCCTCGAGCTCGCTTTCCGGCGTATTGGAATCCCGCAGCTGCTCGGCGTCCTCGAAGCCCTCGGCTTCCTCGTTGTCGAATCCCGTCGTCGTCGGCGCCCGCCGGCCAAGGGCGACCAGGTAGTTCTTCGCCGTATTGATCCCGATCCGGTAGAGCCACGTGTAGAACGCGCTGTCACCCCTGAAACTGGGGAGCGCGCGGTAGGCCTTGATGAATGCTTCTTGCGTCACGTCCTCGACTTCCGCCGGATCGCGCACGAACCGGGACAGGAGCCGTCCCAGCTTGCGCTGATACTTCACTACCAGCAGCTCGAAGGCGCGTTTGTCGCCACGCTGCGCGCGCTCGACAAGCTGCTGATCGATTTCGCGATCACCCATCCAATCCCTGAATCATTTGTTGTTATGCCCGCCGAACGGCGGGTGCGGCATCCTGGCTTGAATCCCAGGCGCCCCGGGCCTCGACACCAGCCACATTGGGGACACCATGCGGTGCGCGCTTCCATTCAATGACCACACCGGCGAAGGGAAGTTCATCGTTGAGCGCCGCGCTTGCGGTGTGTCCGTGGAGCACAGTCACGACCCCGCGAATTTGTCCAGGACAACCGACGACAGAATTCGCCCGGTCGCGATTCCGCGATAGTTGGTGACGACCGGGGCGAACCAGTCGGCCATGGGGGTCTGCGCGGGCCGAAATGATTATTATCGCCTGCCCAACCCTCCCCGCGCGAATTCGCGTGCAGAAACTAACGCGCGGCGAGCGCCCCGCGGATCTGTTCCAGCGCGGCCGGGTCCTCGATCGTGGTGAGGTCGCCGGGGTCGCGCGCCTCGGCCAGCGCCTGAATCGTGCGCCGCAGCAGCTTGCCCGAACGGGTCTTCGGCAGCAACGTCACGAAATGGACGGCTCCCGGTCGCGCGATCGCGCCGAGCTCCCGGTCCACCGTGTCCATGACCTCCTTGCGCATCCGGGCCGCGCCCTCGGGCGTGGCGACCTTCGCTGCGTCCTTCACCACCGCGAAGGCCACGGGAATCTGGCCCTTGAGCGAATCGGCCACGCCCACCACGGCGACCTCGGCGATCCCCGGGTGCGCCTGCACGGCCTCCTCGATCTCGCGTGTCCCGAGCCGATGGCCGGCAACGTTGATCACGTCGTCGGTGCGACCCAGCACGAAGTAGTAGCCGTCGGGGTCGCGCGTCGCCCAGTCGAATGTCGAGTACGCGAGCTTGCTGCCGAAATCCGAGAAATAGGTCTTGACGAAGCGCGCGTCATCGCCCCAGACGGTGGTCATGCAACCGGGGGGCAGCGGCGGGATGATCGTCAGCACCGCCTTCTCGTCGGCACCGGCCTCGTCGCCGCTGCCTTCGCGCAGCAGGCGCACGTCGTAGCCGTAGACCGGGAACGACGGGCTCCCGAACCTGCGGGGTGTCTCCTCGATGCCGGGTTGCGCGGACAGGATCGGCCACCCCGTCTCGGTCTGCCAGTAGTTGTCGACGATGGCCACGCCGAGCGAATCCGCCGCCCAGCGCGCCGTCGGCTCGTCGAGCGGCTCGCCGGCGAGGAACAGGTACCGGAGCGCCGACAGGTCGTGCTGCTTCATGTAGGCCGGATCCTGCTTCTTCAGCACGCGGATGGCCGTCGGTGAACTGAACATCGTCCTGACCTTGTGCTCGGCAACGATCTTCCACCAGATCGCGGGGTCGGGCCGGATCGGCAGCCCCTCGTACATGAT
>CAYGYQ010000242.1:0-5007 GCA_964354035.1 uncultured Bordetella sp. | reverse complement strand
TGCTGAACCGCGGCGAGATCGCGATGGGCCCGGTGTGGGTCGACATGTTCTACACGTGGCAGGCGGACGGCAAGATGAGCCCCAAGATCAAGCTCTCGCTGCCGCAGCCTGGCCTGCCGGGCCAGCCGATGTATTACGTCATTCCGGCGAAGGCCGCCAATGCCGCGCTCGCGAAGAAGTTCATCGACCTGGCCGAGAGCCCGGAGGTGCAGGCGGACGGCATCGTCAAGCAGTTCAACTGGTACCCCGGCATCGATCCGCAGCACGTCCAGGCCAAGCTCACGCCGGCCGCGTGGAACAAGCTTTTCACCGACATCTCGCCGGGTGACCTGGCGAAGTACGGCCGGCCGTTCCCGCTGTCCGAGTACTTTACCGACATCGTCGAGGGGTATGAGCGTGTCGTGCTGAAGTAGCGACGTGCGCCGGGAAGCAGGGGCGCCGTGCGCGGGTAGCGCATGGGGATGCGACCGGGACGAATCGGCGCCCAGGTGAGCGTGGCAACGAATTCGGCAACCCTCGCGTCCGCGGCGCTGCGCCGCGGACGGCTCGCGGGACTGGCGCTGATCGCGCCGGCGCTCGCGATCGTCGTCGCCTTCTTCATCGTCCCTCTGGGCATCTCATTCGCCACGGCGTTCCGGGCGAAGGACGGCAGCTTCACGCTCGAGCACTTCGAGAAGTCGTTCGAGCTCTACACGACCGATCTCATTTTCACGCTGGCGATCGTCCTGCTGTCCTCCGCGCTGATCGCGCTCGTCGCGGTGGCCATCGCGGGCTACCTGACGCTGGGCGAGAACCCGCGCGCGGTGGCCATCCTGCGCTGGCTCTATCGCTGGCCGCTGTTCATCCCGTTCGTTGTCACCGGGCAGGTGATGCGGACCTTTCTCGCCAAGAACGGAATGCTGAACCACGTGCTGATCGGCGCCGGGCTCCTCGAGCCGCTCGCGGCCCAGAGCCTGCTCGACTGGCGCGGCATCGTCATCGCGTTCGTCTGGAAGCAGGCGCCGTTCGTGACGCTGCTCGTCGCCGGCGCCATGGCCTCGCTCGACCGGCAGCATATCGAGGCCGCCCGCAACCTGGGCGCACCACGCTGGCGCGTGCTCTGGGACATCGTGCTGCCGCAGGTGCGTGGCACGGTGCTGGTCGGCGTCGTGCTGTCGTTCGTCACGATGCTGTCGGTGCTGTCGGTCCCGCTGATGATCAATCCGAATTCGCCGACGATGATCACCGTCGACGTCGCCTACCGGATCAACACCCATGCCGATTACGCAGTGGCCAACGCGCTATGCCTGCTGTCGCTGCTGGTCGCGGCCGGGGGCGCGGCGTTCTACCTGCGGCATGCGGTGAAGAGCGCGGGGGCGGCCTCTTGAAGGCGGCTGCCGCAGGCCCGGGCCTGCCGCTGCGCTGGCCACGCATGCTGGTGACCGCGGCCTTGCTGGCGCTGTTCGCGTTCGCGATCTTCGGGCCGCTCGCGAACCTGCTGCTGTGGGCCTTTGCCGAGAAGTGGTACTTCCCGAGCAAGCTGCCCTCCGAGTTCGGCTTCGCCTTCTGGCAGCGGGTGTTCAATCCGCGCGGCAATGCGCTCGCCTCGCTCGGCACCAGCGTGTGGATCGCCGTGCTCACCGTCGTCGTCAGCCTTGCCGTGGCGATTCCGGCGGGGTATGCGCTCGCGCGGCTGAAGCTCCCGTGGCGAGGCGCGATTCTGCTGCTGTTCCTGCTGCCGCAGGCGGTGCCGAATCTGCCGATCTACGTCAATATCGCCCGCGTCTTCTACGAGGTCGGGCTCAACGGGACGGTCATCGGCGTCGTGCTCGTCCACGCGGCGCACGGCCTGGTGCTCGCGGTGTGGATCGCCTCGGCGGCCTTCGCGGCGGTCGACGCTTCGCTCGACGAGGCCGCGCGCAACCTCGGCGCGTCCCCCTGGACCTGCTTTCGCACGATCACGCTGCCGCTCGCGGCGCCGGGACTGATGGCCAGCGCGATCTTCGTGTTCCTGGAGTCGCTCGACGAGTTCACCGGCACCTACTTCGTCGGCGTTCCGGACGTCACCACCTTGCCGCTGCTGATGTTCAACGCCAGCATGGGCGGCAACTACCAGATCGCGTCGATCACCGCGCTTCTGCTCCTCGTCCCCTCGATCGGCTTCATGCTGGTTGTCGAGCGCTTCCTCAAGGCGGACGTACTCGCGATGGTGGGGCGCTGACGGGAAACGCCGCGGCGTCGGCGCCGCGCGGTAGAATTGATGCGCGCCGTTGCCCGGATCCGATCGGGCGGTGCGCAACCGATGTTCTCGAACATTCCCCTCCTGCTCACGTGGCTCCGGATTGTGCTGATCCCGGTGTTCGTCGCGGTCTACTACCTGCCGGACGCATGGCTTGGTCCCGTCGCCAAGAACTGGACCGCGATGAGCATTTTCTCGGTCGCCGCGATCACGGATTGGCTTGACGGCTACCTCGCGCGGCGCTGGGGCGAGGTCAGCGCATTCGGCGCATTCCTCGACCCGGTCGCGGACAAGCTGATGGTTGCCGCGGCGCTCATCGTCCTCGTGTGGATAGGTCGCGCGGAGGCCTATCTCGCGATTGTCATCATCGGGCGCGAGATCGCGATTTCCGCGTTGCGCGAATGGATGGCGCAACTCGGCCAGACCAAGAGCGTCGCCGTCGCGTTCGTCGGCAAGGTCAAGACCGTCGCGCAGATGAGTGCGATTATTGCGCTGCTACTGTGGGAAGACGTGATCCCGGGCGTGTCGACGCCGTGGCTCGGCACATTCGCGTTGTGGGTCGCCGCGATCCTCACGCTGTGGTCGATGTTCCACTATCTGCGGCTTGCGGCGCCGCATATTCAGGGGCGCGACGACTGATCGGCTGTCGCGGCTGTCCGCCGCTCCGCGCGTCCGGTGCGGACTGCCACTGTCCGGGGGCTCCCGACGCGCGTCGGCCTCCATGCCCTGGGGCCCCGAGGTCCCGGGAGTCGTCCGACCGACGCCATTCGTAGTATGGTTCGCGCTGTGCCGTGGCGTCCGTTTCGGGGCGACCCCGTCGGAACTCGCCGGGTGAGAAACACGGCTCGGACGACAGATCAGAAGATCGGACCAGGAGGAGACATGCGGAAAATTTCCCGGTGGTGGATGGTGCTGGCGTTCGCGGTGTCCGCGACGGCGGGCGCGCAGTCGTGGCCGACCAAGCCGGTGCGGCTCATCGTTCCCTTCCCGGCTGGCGGCGGGACCGATGCGTTCGCGCGCCCATTGGCGGCGCACCTTTCGCTGCAGACCGGCCAGCAGTTCGTCATCGACAATCGCGGGGGCGCCGGCGGGACGATCGGCGCGGAACTCGCGGCGAAGGCGCCAGCCGACGGCTATACGTTCCTCGTCGGCGCCGTGCACCACACGATCGCGGTGAGCATGTACGCCAAGCTCGGCTACGACCTGGAGAAGGACCTGACGCCGGTGACGCTGATGGCGGTGGTGCCCAACGTGCTGGTGCTGCACCCGAGCGTGCCCCTCAATTCGGTGTCCGAGCTCATCGCTTACGCGAAGGCGAACCCGAGCAAGCTCAACATTGCCTCGGCCGGCAACGGCACCTCGCACCATCTCGCCGCCGAGTTGTTCAAGACCAGCACCGGCGTGCAGATGCTCCACATCCCGTACAAGGGCGCGGGGCCGGCGATGCAGGATTTGATCGGCGGTCAGGTGAACATGATGTTCGACGGCATGGGCAGCAGCGCGGCCCAGATCCGCGGCGGCAAGCTGAAACCGCTCGCGGTGACGACGGCGCGTCGCTCGCCAGCGTTTCCCGACATTCCCACGATGCAGGAAGCGGGCGTGCCGGGCTACCAGGTGACGACGTGGTACGGACTGTGGGCGCCGGCCGGCACGCCGCCGGAGATCGTGAGCCGGCTGCAGGCGGAAGTCGTCAAGGCGTTCGCGAAACCGGAAGTGAAGGAAATCTGGGCAGCACAGGGCGCCGACGCGGGCGGCAACTCGCCCGCCGAATTCAACGCATTCATCAAGGCCGAGATCGTCAAGTGGGCGAAGGTGGTCAAGGACTCGGGTGCGAAGATCGACTGACCGGGAAGTGCCACGCGGATTGACCCGGACGGCCCGGAAAACGTAGAATGATAGGCTGTTCCCCGATAGCTCAGTTGGTAGAGCGACGGACTGTTAATCCGCAGGTCCCAGGTTCGAGCCCTGGTCGGGGAGCCAATATTCAATAGGTTAGGCTCGTTCGAGCGGCGGGTTTCGGTAATATTCTCGGTAATATTGTTTTACCGCGTCTTCCACTAACTCGGCATTATTCAAGAACATAAACCGCCGAGAGCGGCGGACTCTTGATCCGCACGTCGCTGCGAACCTCCCCAGCTTGGCGCGGGTGCATGCGGACACCAGAAGCGCGATCGCCATCCTCGAAGCCTATGCATTCGTCCCACGACGAGCCGGCGATCCCATTCGCGAATTCGTCATCTCGCGATTCAGTGCCATTGGGCCAAGACTGGACGCTGGTCCCCCAAGATTAAGCGCTCCACCACTTGGCGCCATTTCCCTGATCTGTGAGAATCAGGCCTCTGCGTTCTGACCGCTGCCATGTCTCCCACCGAGAGAATCCCCCGCACAATGGTGGAGAAGGTCGCGGCCATCACCGGCCTCACGGACAGCTTCTGCGCGAAGCAACTCAACGAGGAATACCAGATGCTGATCCACCGGGTGGTCGCCAACCTGGCAAGAAAACGACCATCGCCATTGCTCAAGGACAAGGAAAACGTGTGGGCCGCCGCTGCCGTCCACGCGGTCGGACGAGTCAATTTCCTCGACGATCCTTCCCAGATTCCGCACTGCAAGCCGAAAATCCTGTACGAATTCTTTGGCGTTGCGGAGAGTACTGGGCAGAACAAGTCGAAGGAAATCAGGGAGGCTCTCAGGATGGGGCCAATGTCGCCCGAATGGACATTGCCCAGCCGGCTTGCAGAAAACCCTCTGGTGTGGATGCTGGAGGTCAATGGGCTGATGATCGACAT
>CAYGYQ010000241.1:0-5013 GCA_964354035.1 uncultured Bordetella sp. | reverse complement strand
TTTGCCGAGCAATCGGCGCCCAATGCCGTCCTGCCTCTGAAAGCCGGCGGGCCCTGGACCGCGTCTGGCTCGACGAACTCGGCGAGCGCCCGATCAGGGCAATCCGTTACAGCGAACTCATGACGCTCATCGGCAACCTTGCAGTTGCCGGCAAGACCCTCAACAACTATCTGATCCCGCTGCGTGGGGTGTTCGAGTTCGCCAGGCGCGATGGCGCGATCGTGACCAATCCTGCCAACGCGCTGGAAAACGCTCGCGTGCAAAAGCCGGCGCCCGATCCTTTCACTCTGCCCGAGGTGGGTGCCATTCTCGACGGCCTGGCCGAGCGGGAGGACAGCCAGATCGTCGGCTACTTCGCGGCGGCTTTCTTCGCCGGCTTTCGCCCATCCGAGCAGATCGCGCTGCGCTGGGCGGACGTCGATTTCCAGCAGCGCACGGTACGCGTCCAGCGGGCCGTGGTGCGCGGCCGGGCGAAGGACAGCACCAAGACCTACCTGGTGCGCGATGTCGAGTTGAGCGATCGCGCCTGGTCCGCCATCGAGGCGCAGCGAGCGCACACGCAGCTCGCCGGCAAGGAGATCTTCTGGAACCCGGCAACGGGCGAGCCTTGGGCCGATATTCAATCGCAGCGCAGAATCTGGCAGCGCTGCCTGAAGCGCCTGGGCTTGCGTTACCGCGAGCCGTATCAAACGCGGCACACGTTCGCCACGCTCGCTTTGATGGCGGGCGCGAACCCTTCCTACATCGCGCGGCAGCTCGGCCACACCAACGCGAACATGCTTTTCCGCGTGTACTCGAAGTGGATCGACGGCGCCGACAAATCACGCGAACGCGAAAAGCTCAACGTCGGATTTGGCCACGATTTGGCCACGGAATTGATTGCTGATGCGAAGAAGTTCGCGCAATCAAATACTTATCTGGCGGAGACGCAGGGATTCGAACCCTGGATACAGGTTTTGGCCCGTATGCTCCCTTAGCAGGGGAGTGCCTTCGACCGCTCGGCCACGTCTCCGGGAAACCTTTGGATTGTATCGGCGGGCGTACGGTCCCGTCAAACGGAACGTCCTGAAAATTCCAGAAAAAACCGGCAGTTACGCTTCCTTCGGTGGGGCATCCAGCTCGAAGGCTCGATGCAGCACGCGCACGGCGAGCTCGAGGTACTTTTCGTTGATCACCACCGAGATCTTGATCTCCGACGTGGAAATCATCTGGATATTGATGCCCTCGTCAGCCAGCGCCTTGAACATCTTGCTCGCGACGCCGACGTGCGAGCGCATGCCGATCCCTACGACCGAGACCTTGCAGATCCGGTTGTCGCCGATGATCTCGCGCGCCTTGAAACTCTTGCCGCGTTCCGCGGCGAGGACATCGAGCGCCTTCTGATACTCGTTCCGGTTCACAGTGAACGAGAAATCGGTGTGCCCCGACGCGCCGATGTTCTGCACGATCATGTCGACATCGACGTTGGCATCGGCGATCGAGCCGACGATGCTGTAGGCGATGCCGGGCCGGTCCTCGACCCCCATCACCGAGATCTTGGCCTCGTCGCGGTTGAATGCGATGCCCGAAATGATTGCCTGCTCCATGGTCTCGTCTTCCTCGAACGTGATGAGCGTGCCCTGCGACGTGATCTCCGGGTCCTCGAACGACGACAGGACGCGCAGCTTCACGTTGTACTTGCCGGCGAACTCGACCGAGCGGATCTGCAGCACCTTCGAGCCCAGGCTCGCCATCTCGAGCATTTCCTCGAACGTCACGGTGTCCAGGCGGCGCGCCTCCGGCACGATGCGCGGGTCGGTCGTGTAGACGCCGTCGACGTCGGTGTAGATCTGGCACTCGTCGGCCTTGAGCGCGGCAGCCAGCGCGACACCCGAGGTGTCCGAGCCGCCGCGACCGAGCGTCGTGATGTTGCCCTCGGCGTCCACCCCCTGGAATCCGGCCACCACGACGATCGTGCCCGCCGCGAGGTCGGCGCGCATGTTGTGCTCGTCGATCGCCAGGATGCGCGCCTTGGTGAATGCGCTGTCGGTGAGCAGGCGCACCTGGCCGCCGGTGTAGCTCCTGGCCTTGAGCCCCATCTCTTCCAGGGCGATGGCCAGCAGCCCGATGGTGACCTGCTCCCCGGTGGCGGCGACGACGTCGAGCTCGCGCGGGTTCGGGTTCGGCGACAGCTCCTTGGCCAGCGCGAGCAGCCGATTCGTCTCCCCGCTCATGGCCGACACGACGACGACGAGCTGGTGGCCTTCGCGATGGTAGCGTGCCACGCGGCGCGCGACGTTCTTGATGCGATCGATGCTGCCGACCGAGGTGCCGCCGTACTTCTGGACGATCAGTGCCATGGTGTCGTGTGCCCGCCGCCTGCGGGATCAGAGCAGTCGGAAAGCCAGCGTGGCATTGGTGCCGCCGAATCCGAATGAGTTGGACAGCGCCGCCCGGATCCTCATGTCGCGCGCGACGCGCGGCACGAAGTCGAGGTCGCAGAGCGGATCCTGGTGGAAGAGATTCGCCGTCGGCGGCGCCAGCTGGTCGCGCAATGCCAGCACCGTGAAGACGGCCTCGACGCCACCGGCCGCGCCCAGCAGGTGGCCGGTCATCGATTTGGTCGAGCTGACGGCAAGCCGCTGCGCGTGCTCGCCGAACGCGCGCTTGATCGCGATGCACTCGGCGACGTCGCCCAGCGGCGTCGAAGTCCCGTGGGCGTTGATGTAGTCGATATCGTCGACGTTCAGGCGGGCGTTGCGCATCGCGTTCTGCATGCTGCGCGCACCGCCATGGCCGTCGTCCGGCGGCGCCGTGATGTGATGCGCGTCCGCGCTCATCCCGTAGCCGGCAAGCTCGCAATAGATCCGGGCGCCGCGCGCCTTCGCGTGCTCGTGTTCCTCGAGCACCAGGATGCCCGCACCCTCCCCTTGCACGAAGCCGTCGCGGTCCACGTCCCACGGGCGGCTCGCCGTCGCGGGGTCGTCGTTGCGCGTGGACAACGCGCGCGCGGCGCAGAACCCGCCAATGCCAAGCGCGCTGACCGTCGCTTCGGTGCCGCCAGCGATCATCACGTCGGCATCGCCGTACTCGATCAGCCGACCGGCCTCGCCGATGCTGTGGTTCGCGGTCGAACACGCCGAGACGATCGCGAGGTTCGGGCCCCGGTAGCCGTAGTGGATCGACGCCAGCCCGGCGACCATGTTGACGATCGAGCCCGGCACGAAGAACGGGGTGATCTTGCGCCAGCCCCCAGCCATGTACGCGGCCTTCGTCTCCTCGATCAGCGGCAGGCCGCCGATGCCCGACCCGATGCAGACGCCGACGCGCTCCTTGTCCCCGTCGTAGTCGGCGAACCCGGCGTCCGCAACCGCGTCCATCGTAGCCGCAAGGCCGTAGTGAACGAAGGTGTCGTAACGTCGCGCCTCCTTCGCCGAAAGGTACTTGCCGACGTCGAAATCCTTCACCTCGGCCGCGATGCGCGTCGGAAACGCCGCGCAATCGAAACGCGTGATGGGGGCGACGCCCGAGCGCGCGTTGCGGATCGAATCCCAGGCAGCGGAGAGACCAATGCCGACCGGCGAAACAATCCCCATTCCGGTGACGACGACGCGGCGGCGGCTCATGGCAAGGTTCGGTGAGTTGGGCGGCCGGCGCAGGACAGCCGCCCGCGATACGGTACGGCGCTGGCGGGGTCGGCGTCAGATCGCACGGGAACGTCCGGGAATCGCCATGGCAGCCGTGCCGCCGGCTGCGGCACGTCCCCCATGGCGTCGGCGCGCATCGCGCCGGAGGTCACTTCTTTACGTGGGATCCGATGTAGTCGATCGCCTGCTGGACCGTGGTGATCTTTTCGGCTTCTTCGTCCGGGATCTCGGTCTCGAACTCCTCCTCGAGCGCCATCACGAGCTCGACGGTGTCCAGCGAGTCGGCGCCCAGATCCTCGACAAACGACGACTCGTTCTTGATCTCGGCCTCGTTCACGCCCAGCTGCTCGGCCACGATCTTCTTTACTCGCTGTTCGACGTTTTCCATGCTTCTCTCTCCCGTAGCGGGGGTGTCTGGTTTGAAACTGCGCGATTTTACCAGATGGCGCAAAGGCGCGGGCGAAGGGGCCGGGTTCTATTACCCGCAAAGGCGTTTGGGCCGGTAAACGAACCTGGCCTCTTTCTCTACGCCATGTACATGCCGCCATTGACGTGCAAAGTCGCACCGGTGATGTATCCGGCCCGGGGCGACGCCAGGAACACGACGGCGTGCGCAATGTCCTCGGGCGATCCCAGCCGGCCGAGAGGTATTCGCTCCAGCAGCTTCGCCCGCTGCCCCTCGGGCAGCGCCTTGGTCATGTCCGTGTCGATGAAACCCGGGGCGATGCAATTGATCGTGATGTTGCGGCTGCCGACTTCCTGGGCCAGGGATTTGGTGAAGCCGACGAGCGCCGCCTTCGCCGCGGCGTAGTTGGCCTGTCCCGGATTGCCGCTGGTGCCGACGACCGACCCGATCTGGATGATCCGGCCGTGGCGCGCCTTCATCATGCCGCGCAACACGCCCTTGGCCAGCCGGAACGCCGGCTTGAGGTTGGTTGCCATCACGGCGTCCCACTCGTCGTCCTTCATGCGCAGCAGCAGATTGTCGCGCGTGATCCCGGCGTTGTTCACCAGAATGGCGACGGCACCGAAGCGCGCCTCGATGTCCGCCAGCGCGGCATCGACCGCCGCGCCGTCGGCCACGTCGAGCCGGATGCCGGATCCGGCATGGCCCGCCGCGGCAAGATACTCGGCGATCTTCGCGGCACCGTCGTCCGTCGTTGCCGTGCCGATCACGGTCGCCCCGGCGCTGGCGAGCGCGAGCGCGATCGCGCGGCCGATGCCGCGCGTGGCGCCGGTCACCAGCGCCACCTGCCCGTGCAGTTGTGTTTCTGCCATCGTGTGCCTCCTCTCCGGCAATCAGTGCCCGCCCGGCCGCCCGAAGGGCACTGAGCGCCCCCTCGGGGGGCAGCGAGCGCGGGGGCCGTTCATCCTAGCTCGCGAGCGC
>CAYGYQ010000240.1:0-5075 GCA_964354035.1 uncultured Bordetella sp. | reverse complement strand
GGCGATCGACAACCTCGACCTGCTGGTGGTTGTCGACACGATAGGAAGCAAGATCGCCAGCTACGCCGACGTTGTGCTGCCGGAATCCACGTTCCTCGAGCGCCACGACGAGCTGCTGGTCGGCTTCGGCCGCACCGGATGGACGTCGTTGCGCCAGCCGGTGGTCGCCGCGCCGCACGAGCAGAAGCCGGGCTGGTGGATCGCGAAAGAGCTCGCGAAAAAGCTCGGCGTGGGCGACTGCATGCCCTTCAAGGACCTCGAGGAGTACCTCGCCTTCCGCATCGAGAAGTCCGGCTACCGCTGGGCGGACTTCAAGCGCGAAGGCCTGATCCTCGGCGCCGCGCAGCCGACCACCGTCGAGGACGGTCTCGAGCTCGCGTTCGACACGCCGTCGAAGAAGGTCGAGTTCTGGTCCGATCAGCTCGCGAAGGCGGGCTTCGATCCGGTGCCAAAATACAAGGCGCCGGCCGCGGCACCGGAAGGACACTTCCGCCTCGTCACCGGGCGCTCGCCGGTGCACACGTTCAGCCGCACGCAGACCAATCCGTTACTGCACGACCTGATGTCCGAGAACGAGGTCTGGGTGAACGGGAAGACGGCCGCAACCGCGGGTCTCAAGTCCGGCGACTACGTCAAGCTCCGCAACCAGGACGGCGTGGTCAGCAATCGCGTCCGCGTCAAGGCGACGCAGCGGATACGTCCCGACTGCGTCTACATGGTCTATGGCTTCGGCCACACCAGCAGGATGCTGAAGAGCGCGTACCTGAAAGGAGCCAACGCCGCGCAGCTCACGACCAAGTACGTCACGGATCCGCTGATGGGGGGCACCAGCATCCACAGCAACTTCGTGACCTTCGTCAAGGAGGCATGAATGAACGGCCCCCATGCTCACTGCGTTCGCGGCTCCCCAAGCGCGGGCAAGCCCGCGCCCACGATGTCGCATTCGACAACAAACCGTAGGCGCGGCCTTGGCCGCGCTCTTGCCTGACATGCCTCGCTACGGAATGGTCATCGACACCCGCAAGTGCGTCGGGTGCATGGACTGCGTGGTCGGCTGCCAGACCGAGAACGACGTCCCGCACGGCTACTGCCGCGACTGGATCACGACCGAGGTGCGCGGCGAATTTCCCCACCTCGCGATGGAGATCCGCTCCGAGCGCTGCAACCACTGCGACAACCCGCCCTGCGTGTCCTGCTGCCCGACCGGGGCGAGCCACGTCGAGCCGCTGGGCAAGGTCGTGCTGGTCACCGCGAACAAGTGCATCGGCTGCAAGGCCTGCATCTCGGCTTGCCCGTACGACGCGCGCTACGTGCACCCGGACGGATACGTCGACAAGTGCACGTTCTGCCACCACCGCACCAAGGACGGCAAGGACCCGGCCTGTGTGTCGGTCTGCCCGACGCGCTGCATGCACTTCGGCGATCTCGACGACCCGACGAGCAGGGTCAGCGAGCTGCTGCGCACCCGCCTGTGGCACACGCTGCTGCCCGAAGCCGGCACGGGTCCGCGCGTGTTCTACCTCACGTAAGGGATGACGGCCATGCTCGAGATCACCACCACCCGCCACAATCCATTGGTCGATCCCCATCTCGCCGTCTGGAGCTGGGAGATCCCGGTCTACCTGTTCCTGGGCGGCATCGTCGCCGGCATGATGGTGCTGGCCGGCATCAACCTGCTCCGTCTCGCGCGCGGCGACGACCCGCGGCGCTTCCACTCGGTACAGACGCCGATCTTCGCGATCGTGCTGCTGTCGCTCGGCATGTTCGCGCTGTTCCTCGACCTCGCGCACAAGCTCTACGTGTGGCGCGTCTACGTCGCCTTCGAGCCCAGTTCGCCCATGTCGTGGGGCTCGTGGGTGCTGCTCCTCGTCTACCCCGTCCTCGCCGCCTCCGCGCTGCTGCGCCTGCCCGACTCGTGGCCGTGGCTCGCGCGCGCCATCCCGGCGGTCGCCCGCGCCTCCGACTGGCTGTCCGCGCGCCCCGCGGTCATCCGCCTGCTGGGTGCGGCGAACGTCACGCTCGGCGTCGCGCTCGGGATCTACACGGGGATCCTGCTCAACACGATGGTCGCGCGACCGCTGTGGAACAGCGCGATCCTCGGGCCGTTGTTCCTGTTCTCCGGGCTCTCCGCCGGCGCGGCGCTGATCCATCTCGCCGCCGCCACGCTGCCGGGACGCCCGGCGCCGCAGAGTCTCGTCGGCGGCGCGCTCGCGGCGCTGTGGCAGCCGCTGGGCCGGGACGCGCCGCCGCGCAGCACGGCCGACCAGCTGACCCGCGCCGATCTCGCCTTTCTCGCAATCGAGCTGGTGCTGATCGCGCTCTTGCTCGCCAACCTCTACACGTCGACCGCCTCGCACGCCGCCGCGGCCTCGCTGCTCGCCAGCGGGCCGTATGCCATCGCCTTCTGGGGTGTGGTCGTGCTGCTCGGCATCGTCGTCCCGCTCGCGCTGCAGGGACTCGAGCTCGGGCACCGCATTCCGCACACCATCCTGCCCGCGTTGTTCGTGCTCGTCGGCGGCTTCACCCTGCGCTGGGTGATGGTCCGCGCCGGGCAGCTTTCGCACATCGTGCAGGCGAGCGTGAACTGATTTCTTGACGTCCGAAGGAGTAGACGATGACACGCACTACATTGCTCGTATCCGCGCTCATGGCGCTCGGGATGGGTCCGGCGCTCGCCCAGGTGCCCGCGCCCGCGGCGAAGCCCGTGATCCCGCAGGTCTGCACGAACTGCCACAAGGCGCAGCCCAATGCCCTGCAGGGGGTCTTCGAGAACGTCGCGTTCAAGAGCCAGTCGATCCAGCTCAAGATCGACGCGCACACGGAAATCGTGCGCTTCGACCCGAAGACGATCAAGGTCGTCGACGCCGGCGTGGTGAAGCCCGGCGAGGCGCTGCGCGACATCGCCAAGAACCGCGAGGCGCGCATCGACTACGTCGAGAAGGACGGCGCGAAGCTCGCCACGCAGATCTCGTTCAAGGGCCCGATCAAGATCGCGCCGGAAAAGCTCGCGAATTACGCCGAGATCGAGCGGCTGGTCGCGCTGGGACCGGTGCAGGGCAAGTACACGCTGATCGACTCGCGGCCGCTGCCGCGCGTGCAGGAAGGCACGATCCCGACCGCGATCAACCTACCGTATCCGGCCTGGGACAAGTTCGTTGACCGGCTGCCCAAGGACAAGACTCGATTCACGATCTTCTTCTGCCAGGGCGTCACCTGCATGATGAGCCCGAACTCGCTGCAGAAGGCGGAGGCGCTGGGCTACACCAACGTCAAGGTCTATCGCGAAGGCTATCCCGAGTGGCTGGAGAAGAACATCGGCGTCATCGCCGCGCCGCATCTGAAGGAAGCCTGGATCGACAAGCAGATGCCACACGTGCTGGTCGATGCGCGGCCGGCGTCGACCGCCGCCGAGGGCGCCATCCCCGGCGCAGTCTCCGTGCCACCGTCCGGGGTGCGCGCAGCGGTCGCCGGCTTCCCTGCACCGAAGCTGAAAGCGCCGATCATCGTGTACGACAGCGACGGCGGCAACTCGGCACTCACCGTCGCGCGCGTAATCAAGGAATCGGGCCAGCCGAACGTCACGATCATCAGCGGCGGCATCGACGCCTGGAAGAACGCGAAGTATGCCGTGGTGCCGGGCGCGTTGCCCACGCAGGCGGCCTACGTGCCGAAGCCGCGTCCCGGCTCGATTCCCAACGACGAGTTCGTCACGCTCGCCAAGGCGACTCCGGCCGATGTCCTCATCCTCGACGTGCGCAACTCCGACGAGGCGAACGCCGGCATGATCAAGGGCGCGCTGCTGATTCCGGACGAGGACCTGCAGGCCCGCATCGGTGAAGTGCCGAAGACCAAGCGGATCATCACCCACTGCTCGACCGGCGTCCGCGCCGAGATGGCCTACCACAAGCTGAAGGAGGCGGGCTACAACGTGGGCTTCCTCTACGCCGCGCTCGACGTCAGGAAGGACGGCACGTTCAAGGTGACGGCGAACTAGCGCACCCGCTAGACCCGAGCCGAACCAGAGGGCCGCGAACCCGCATGAGCCCGCCGGGCCGCCCCAAGGGCGAATACCGGAGCGCGCAGCGCGAAGGTACTCCAGTTAGCTCGCGGCCCTTTGCCTTCAGTCCGCAAAGCCCATCTTCTCGAGCAACCGGCGCCACCGCGGATCGTCGTGCAGGCCGCGCAGGAGGCGGTCGACCCGCATCGACGCGAGCCCCGCATCGCGTTGCCGGTACGCGCGCTCCAGCCACTGGAAGGCGTGATCGGGATCGCCCCGCATCGAGTACAGCCCTGCGATCTGATAGGCGGCGGCCTCGCCATGCTCGCGGATCAGTTCCCGCAGCGCGGCATCCGACTCGACGGCATGCCCCCGCGCGAGTTGCGCCAGCGCGATCCCGAGCAGACGGAAGAGGTCTTCCACCTCGCGCTCGGCCTCCTGCAAGGCGTCGTCGGCGCGTCCCTGCAGCAGGTGGAGATCGCACAGGCGGAAATGGATCTTCATGCGATTCGGACCGAGCTCGAGCGCCTTCCGGCACGCGCGCTCGGCCTCAACCAGACGTCCGGCAAGGCTCTCCAGCCAGCCGGACGCGAAGTGGGCCCCGGCATTCAACGGATCGAGCGCCAGCGCTCGCCGCACCAGCACCGCAGCCTCGTCGACTTGACCGAGGTTCAGCAATAACGTGGCGGCATTCACGGCGAGCAGCGAGTCCTCCGGCGCGAGCCGCAACGCGCGCCGCATGCACGACTCCGCGGCCTTCCAGTTCCAGTCGTAGTACATGTGCACGCTGCCCAGCGCCCAATGACCCGCCGCCAGATCCGGCTCGGCCTCGAGCGCACGCTTGGCCGCTTCCCTGGCGCGCTCCGCGCCCTCGGCAAACGGCACCCAGCCGTTGGCGCCCTGGTTCAGATAGCAGTACGAAAGCGACGCCCAGGCCGACGCATACTCCGGATCGAACTCCACCGCGCGATGGAAATGACCGATGGCCTTCGTCATGTCCTCCGCGTTGTACCGGTTCAGGAAAAACGAACCCTGCAGATGGAGCCGGTACGTTCGAAGGCGTTTTTCAAGCCGGCGC
>CAYGYQ010000239.1:4028-5088 GCA_964354035.1 uncultured Bordetella sp. | reverse complement strand
AGAGCCTGATCATGGCGATCAAGGACATCGCCGTGTCGTCCGGCTCGGCCTGCACGTCGGCATCGCTCGAGCCTTCGTATGTGCTGCGCGCGCTTGGCCGCAGCGACGAGCTCGCGCACAGTTCGATCCGCTTCACGATCGGTCGCTTCACGACCGAGGAGGAGATCGACTATGCTGTCGAGCTGCTGCGGCGAAAGGTGGGCAAGCTGCGCGAGCTCTCGCCGTTGTGGGAGATGTACCAGGACGGGGTGGACCTCGACACGGTGCAGTGGGCGGCGCATTGACCGGACACGGACTCAACGGCGTAACAGGAGAAGGCAATGGCATACAGCGACAAGGTTCTTGACCATTACGAAAACCCGCGCAATGTCGGCTCGTTCGCGAAGACTGCCGACGACGTCGGCACCGGCATGGTCGGCGCTCCCGCGTGTGGCGACGTGATGAAGCTGCAGATCAGGGTCGGCAAGGATGGCGTGATCGAGGATGCCAAGTTCAAGACCTACGGCTGCGGTTCGGCCATCGCGTCGTCGTCGCTCGTCACGGAGTGGGTGAAGGGCAAGACGCTCGACGAGGCGGCGGCGATCCGGAACACCCAGATCGCCGAGGAGCTCGCGCTGCCGCCGGTGAAGATCCATTGCTCGATCCTCGCCGAGGACGCGATCAAGGCCGCGGTGGCCGACTACCGGAGCAAGCACGGCAGTGCGCAGAGCACCCCCCAGGGTGTCGCCGCAGCGCACGAGCAGGCGGCGGATTGAGCGTGGCGAGCGCACTGACGGCAACGGACGGCGGCAGTCCGGAGGCGGGGCCCGCGATGACCATCACCTTGACCGAATCGGCGGCGAAGCACGTCGCCAGCCGCCTGGCCAAGCGCGGCAAGGGCATCGGCCTGCGCCTGGGCGTGCGCACGTCGGGCTGCTCCGGCCTCGCGTACAAGATCGAATACGCCGACGACCTGCAGCCGGACGACCTCTCGTTCCAGTGTCACGGCGTCACCGTCATCGTCGATCCCAAGAGCCTGCGCTTCCTTGACGGGACCGAGCTCGACTTCACGCGCGAAGGC
>CAYGYQ010000239.1:0-3928 GCA_964354035.1 uncultured Bordetella sp. | reverse complement strand
CCCGGAAATTCGAGCCTGGTCCCTGTTTGCTTTCATGATCGATTTTTCGCGCAATCATTTCGAGTTGTTCGGCCTGCCCGAACGTTTCCGCTTCGAGCCCGCCATGCTCGACAGCGCGTACCACGCGCTGCAGGGCGAGGTGCATCCGGATCGCCATGCAGCGGCGAGCGCGACCGAGCAGCGCATCGCGTTGCAATCGTCGGCACGGGTGAACGAGGCCTATCGCGCGCTGAAGGATCCGGTAGCGCGCGCGCAATACCTGCTGTCGCTGCACGGCGTCGACGCGTTCGACGAGACCAACACGGCGCTGCCGTTCGCTTTCCTCGAGCGGCAACTGGAGCGCCGGGAGCACGCCGAAACCGCGATGGCCGACGGCGATGCGCAGGCGCTCGAAACCGTGCTGGCCGACGTGCGCGCCGAGGCTGGGGAACTCGAGCACCGCGTGGCGTCGCTGCTCGACGTCGACGGCGCGTGGGCGGCGGCGCGGGGCGCGGTGCGCGAGCTGCGCTTCCTGGCGAAGCTCGCCGCCGATGTCGGCGCCATGCTGGCGGCGCAGGACAACTGATGGCCCTCCTTCAAATCTCCGAGCCCGACGCGCCGCCAGTGCCGCGGGAGCAGCGGCTCGCGGTCGGCATCGACCTCGGCACGACCAACTCGCTCGTCGCCACGGTGCGCAATGGCATTCCCGTCGTGCTCCCCGACGAGCGCGGCCACCCGCTGCTCCCCTCGATCGTCCATTACGGCGAGTTCGGCGTCGACGTCGGGCATGCGGCGCAACTGGTGCAGGCACGCGATCCACAGAACACCATTGTTTCCGTGAAACGGCTGATGGGCCGCGGTCTGGCCGATCTCCCGGATGAGCGCCGTTTTCCGTACCGCTTCATCGAAGAGCCGGGAATGGTCCGGCTCGCCACGCGCGCCGGCGTCAAGAGCCCGGTCGAGATCTCGGCGGAGATCCTCCGTGCGCTGCGGGTCCGCGCGGAGGCGAGTCTCGCGGGCAAGCTCGCGGGCGCGGTCGTCACGGTGCCCGCGTACTTCGACGATGCACAACGGCAGGCGACCAAGGACGCCGCGAAGCTGGCCGGCCTCGATGTGCTGCGCCTGCTGAACGAGCCCACGGCCGCGGCGATTGCCTACGGCCTCGACAACGCGGCCCAGGGCACGTACGCGATCTACGATCTGGGCGGCGGCACGTTCGACATCTCGATCCTGAAGCTCACCCGCGGCGTGTTCGAGGTCTTGGCGACCAACGGCGACTCGGCGCTTGGCGGCGACGACTTCGATCATCGCGTCTACTGCTGGATCCTCGAGGCGGCCGGGCTGCCGCCGCTTTCGCCCGAGGACACGCGGCTCCTGATGATGAAGGCGCGCGAGGTGAAGGAGAACCTGACCCTGCACGATGCGACCCCCGTCATTGCCAGGCTGTCCGACGGCTCCAAGGTCGATCTTTCCCTCGACGGCGAGACCTTCACTGCGATCACCACGCAGCTGGTGGCGAAGACGCTGGGGCCGGTGAAACGCGCGTTGCGCGACGCCGGGTTGACCCCGGCCGATATCCAGGGTGTCGTGATGGTCGGCGGCTCGACGCGGATGCCGCAGATTCAGCGCGCGGTCGGCGATTTCTTCGGCCAGCCACCGCTCACCAATCTCGATCCGGACCAGGTCGTTGCTCTGGGCGCCGCGATCCAGGCGAACGTGCTGGCGGGTAATCGCGCGACCAGCGACGACTGGCTGCTGCTCGACGTGATCCCGCTGTCGCTCGGCCTGGAGACCATGGGCGGGCTGACCGAGAAGATCGTGCCGCGCAATTCGACGATTCCCGTGACCCGCGCCCAGGAATTCACCACCTTCAAGGACGGGCAGACTGCGATCGCGGTCCACGTCGTCCAGGGTGAGCGCGAGAGAGTCGCGGACTGCCGCTCGCTGGCCCGGTTCGAGCTGCGCGGCATTCCGCCGATGGCGGCCGGCGCGGCACGGGTCAAGGTGACGTTCCAGGTCGACGCCGACGGACTGCTGTCCGTGTCGGCGCGCGAGCAGGCCTCGGGCATCGAGGCGGCGATCGTGGTGAAGCCGTCCTATGGACTTGCCGACGCCGAGATTTCGCGGATGCTGGAGGATTCGGTCGCACACGCCGCGGACGACATGGCCGCGCGGGCGCTGGCCGAAGCGCAAGTCGAGGCGGACCAGCTCGTCATGGTGACCCACGCCGCTTTGGCCGCGGACGGGGATCTGCTGTCGCCGGCCGAGCGCCGCACGATCGACGGGGCTCTCGCCGACATACTGCGGCTTCGTGACGGTGCCGACGCCAAGGCGCTCCTGGCTGCGACGGACGCGCTCAATCGCGCGACCGGAGATTTCGCCGCGCGCCGGATGGACCGCGGCGTTGCGCGCGCGCTGACGGGCCGCAGCGTCGACGCCCTCACCTGACGCCCCGCGAGCGCCCCCATGCCCAGGATCACCGTGCTGCCGCACCCGGAAGTCTGCCCCGCCGGAACGACGTTCGAGGCCGAGCCGGGCGTTTCGCTCTGCGACAGCCTGCTCGCGCAGGGCCTCGAGATCGAGCACGCCTGCGAGAAATCCTGTGCCTGCACGACCTGCCACGTGATCGTCCGCGAGGGCTTCGCCACGCTGACGCCGTCGACGGAGGACGAAGACGACCTGCTCGACCGCGCGTGGGGGTTGACGCCGCTGTCGCGGCTTTCCTGTCAGGCGATCGTCGACGACGCTCCGCTCGTGATCGAGATACCGCGGTACACGATCAACTACGCCAAAGAGAAGCATTAGCCGAGGCGCCGATGAAATGGACCGACATCCGCGAGATCGCGATCGCGCTCTCCGAACAGCATCCGGACGTTGACCCGCGGGTCATCCTGTTCACCGACCTCAGGCGGTGGGTGCTCGAGCTGCCCGGGTTCGACGACGACCCCAAGCACAGCGGCGAGAAGATCCTCGAAGCGATCCAGATGGCGTGGATGGAAGAAGGCGACTTCGACGACTGACGAAGGACTTCGCGCACCGGTCACCCGAACAGATTCAGCACCGCGTCGAGACCGCAATGGTCGATCGCATAGCTTGCCTGGGCGCGCAAGACGGGTTTCGCGCGATACGCGATCGACACATCGGCCGCTCTCAGCATCGGCGCGTCGTTGGCGCCGTCGCCGATCGCGACCACGATGCCGCCCGCAGCGGCGTGTTGTTCCCGCATCGCGGCCAGGCGCGCAGCTTTCGCCCGCGCGTCGAAGATCGGCGGCACGACGCGGCCGGTCAGGCGGCCAGCGGCGATTTCCAGGACGTTCGCGGCCGCCGCGTCGAAATCGAGCCGCGCCTTCAGCCGGTCGGTGAAGAACGTGAAGCCGCCGGAAACGAGCAGCGTCTTCGCCCCGGCGGCCTTGAAGGCCTCCAGCATGCGTTCGGCGCCAGGGGTGAGCTCCAGGCGCTCGGCGTAGACGCGCTCGAGCTCGCCGATCGGCAGACCTTCGAGTAGGGCGACCCTGCGCATGAGGCTCTCCGCGAAGTCGATTTCCCCGCGCATCGCTGCCGCCGTGATCGCCGCCACCTCTTGCTTGATGCCCATGCCGTCGGCGATCTCGTCGATGCACTCGATCGCGATCAGGGTCGAATCCATGTCCATGGCGACCACGCGTACGCGATCGCGCGTCTGCCCGGCGGGAACGAATGCATGATCGATGCCGGCCGCGGCGCACAGCGCGGCGACGCCCGGGTGCGGTTGCGCGCGCGCAAGCCGGAAGGCCTCGGGCGTTCCCCTGCCGAGCGCGTGGATGCCGTGTGCTCCGGTGAGTGACGCGATCGCCGCGACATCGGCGGCACGGATCGCGGATGCCTGGATGACCAGATCCATCCCGGTGCGGCGTCAGTGCCCGCCCGGCCGCCCGAAGGGCACTGTGCGCCCCCTCGGGGGGCAGCGAAC
>CAYGYQ010000238.1:0-5178 GCA_964354035.1 uncultured Bordetella sp. | reverse complement strand
CGCTCGACCCGAAGCCGGGGCTCACCGTGGTCGAGATCATGGATGCCGTGCATGCCGGAAAGATTCGCGGCATGTACATCATGGGCGAGAATCCAGCGATGTCCGACCCCGACGTCGGGCACGCAAGGCAGGCGCTCGCCGCGCTCGAAATGCTGGTCGTGCAGGACATCTTCCTGACGGAGACCGCCTACCTTGCCGACGTGATCCTGCCGGCGTCGGCCTTTCCCGAGAAGACCGGAACCTTCACCAACACCGATCGCCTGGTCCAGCTCGGCCGGCAGGCGCTGACACCGCCCGGCGGCGCGCGGCAGGATCTGGCGATCATCGTCGCGATGGCGCAGCGCCTCGGCCTCGACTGGCGCTACGCGCACGCCAGCGAGGTGTTCGACGAGATGCGCCAGGCGATGCCGTCGATCGCCGGGATCACCTGGGATCGACTCGAACGCGAGCATGCGGTCACGTATCCCTGCGCGCGCGAGGGCGATCCCGGAACGCGCGTGGTGTTCACCGAGCAGTTCCCCACCGCGACGGGCAGGGGGCGGTTCGTCCCGGCGCAGGTGATTCCCGCGGCCGAGCAACCGGATGCCGCCTACCCGTTCGTGCTCATCACCGGACGGCAGCTCGAGCACTGGCACACCGGGAGCATGACGCGGCGCACCGAGGTGCTGGACGCAATCGAGCCGTATCCGGTGGTGTCGATTCATTCGCAGGATCTGGCGGAGCTTGGAGCCGTGCCCGACAGCATGATCACGGTGGCGTCGCGGCGCGGCAGCATTGCGCTGCGCGCGCGCGCCGACGACGGCACGCCGCGCGGGGCGGTGTTCATCCCGTTCTGCTACTACGAAGCCGCGGCGAACCTGCTGACGAACCCGGTGCTGGACCCGTTCGGCAAGATCCCGGAGTTCAAGTACTGCGCCGTGCGCGTGACGGCGGGAGGAGCAGAAGGCGCGACGCGCGGTTACGCGTCGATGCGGGAGGCCACTACCTGACGCGCCACTTCGCGCGCAGCACCGAGAGCAGCGGCCAGAACAGCATCAGCAGCGCGAGGCCGGTGATGCCGCCGACCAGGCCGTTCGAGAAGAAGATGCCGAGGTCGCCCTGCGCGATCAGCATCGACTGGCGGAACGAATCCTCGGCGCGATCGCCCAGCACCAGCGCCAGCACCAGCGGCGCCAGCGGGTAGTCGAGCTTCTTGAACACGTAGCCGACGACGCCGAACAGCAGCATGAACCAGATGTCCAGCATCGCCCCGTGCACCGTGTACGCGCCGATCGCGCAGATCACGATGATCACCGGCGCGATGATCGAGAACGGCACGCGCAGGATCGACGCGAACAGCGGCACGCAGGTGAGCACGATGATGAGGCCGGCGAGATTACCGAGGTACATGCTCGCGATCAGCCCCCAGACGAAGTCCTTCTGCTCGACGAACAGCAGCGGCCCCGGCTGCAGCCCCCAGATCAGCAGGCCCCCGAGCAGAACGGCGGCGGTCGGCGAGCCGGGAATCCCCAGGGCCAGCATCGGCAGCAGCGCGCTGGTGCCGGCCGCATGCGCGGCGGTCTCCGGCGCGATCACGCCCTCGATTCGCCCGGTCCCGAACTTGTCGCCGTGCTTCGACATGCGCTTCGCCACGCCATAGCTCATGAACGACGCGGGCGTGGCGCCGCCGGGCGTGATCCCCATCCAGCAGCCGATGAGGCAGCTGCGCAGCGAAATGAGCCAGTACGCCGGCAGCTTTTTCCACGTCTCGAGGACCACTTTGGGATTGATCTTCGCGGACTTGCCGGAGAACGCCAAGCCCTCCTCCATCGACAGCAGGATCTCGCCGATGCCGAACAGGCCGATCACCGCGATCAGGAAATCGAAGCCGCGCATCATCTCGGTGGAACCGAAGGTGAGCCGCAGGCGGCCGGTGATGTTGTCCATCCCGACCGCGGCCAACGCGAAGCCCAGCATCATCGCCGCCAGGGTCTTCCATGCCGAGCCCTTGCCCATGCCGATGAAGCTGCAGAAGGTCAGCAGAAAGACGGAGAAGTACTCCGGCGGACCGAACTTCAGCGCGAATTTCGCGACCAGCGGTGCCAAGAACGTGATCATGATGACGGCGAACAGCGCGCCGATGAACGACGACGTGAACGACGCGGTCAACGCTTCGCCGGCGCGGCCCTGCTGCGCCATCGGGTAGCCGTCGAACGTGGTCGCGACCGACCAGGGCTCGCCCGGGATGTTGAACAGCACCGAAGTGATCGCCCCGCCGAACAGCGCCCCCCAGTAGATGCAGGACAGCATGATGATCGCGGAGGTCGGCGGCATCGTGAACGTCAGCGGCAGCAGGATCGCCACGCCGTTGGCGCCGCCCAGGCCGGGCAGCACGCCGATGATCACGCCGAGCACGATGCCGACCATCATCAGCAGCAGGTTGAACGGCGTCACCACGACCGCGAAGCCTTGCAAGAGGGCGCTGATCTCGGTCACGAGCTTCGCTCCTGGCGCTGATCCTGGAGGGGTTGCGGCGGGCGGTGCTCAGAAACCGAGCCAGGCCAGCGGGTCGTAGGCGCCCTTGAAGAGCGGCACCTTGAACCAGACTTCGAACATGAGGAAGAGAACAACGCTGACGCCTGCGCCGGCCGCCACGCTCCTCGGCCACGGGTATTTGCCCAGCCAGCGCATGAACATCGTGATGTAGATCGCCGACGCGACGTAGATGCCGATCAGCTGGACGCCCGCGACATAGACCACGGCCGGCAGGAGCACGGACAGGACCAGCCGCAGCGGTCCCCACGCGACGAACTGGCGGCGCCGCTCGGCGATCGCGCCGCGGAACTCGCCGCGCCGCTTCCACTCGGCGAGCGCCACCTGCGCCAGCGTCGCCACGCTCGAGATGCAGAGCAGCAGTCCGATGTAGAACGGAAAATAGCCGGACTGAGGGCCGTCGTCCGCCCAGCCCGCGCCCAGGCGGATGCTGTCGAACACGACGAGGGCGCCGAGTGCGAACAGGATCGCCGCGACGGCGATTTCCATCGTGCGCGTCGAAATGCCGGCGTCGCCGGCAGTGGGCTTCGGGTCGCTCATGGATTACCCGCGGCGTAGCGCAGTGCGCACGGCGTCCAGGCGGGAGGCCGTCGAGGTGGCGCCGCGCGTTGCCTCGCGCGGCGCTGTCTGGCCATCACGGCTTGGCCAGGAATCCGGCTTCGCGCATCAACTCCACGTGCGTCTTCTCGGCACTTTCGACCCACTTGGCGTACTCGGCCCCGGCCATGAACGTGGGGTTGAAAGCGCCGTCCTCCATGAACTTCTTCCAGTCTGCGGTCTCGCGCACCTTCTTGAACAGGTCGACGTAGAAATCGACCTGATCCTTGGTGACGCCGGCCGGCATGAAGATGCCGCGCAGCATCAGGTAGTCGACCCCGATGCCGGCCTGCTTGCAGCTCGGGACGTCGTGCCAGGACATCGCGTCCGTCACTTTCGCCTTGTACGGCATCCGCTCGTCGTCGAACACGCACAACGGCCGCAAAGCGCCCGCGCGCCACTGCGCCACCGCTTCGATCGGGTTGTTGACCGAGGAGTCGATGTGCTTGCCGACGAGCTGCACCGCGACGTCCCCGCCGCCCTTGAACGGGATGTAGGTGAACTTGGTGCCCGTGGCCTTCTCGATGGCGACGGTGATGATCTGGTCTTCCTGCTTGGATCCGGTGCCGCCCATCTTGAATTTGTTGGGGCCGGCGGCCTTGACCGCGTCGAGATAGTCCTTCGCGGTCTTGTAGGGCGTTTCCGCATTGACCCACAGCACGAACTGGTCGAGCGCCAGCATCGCGACCGGCGTCAGATCCTTCCAGTTGAACGGCACGCCGGTGGCGAGCGGTGTCGTGAACAGGTTCGAAAGCGTGATGACGATCTTGTGCGGATCGCCCTTGGCGTCCTTGACCGCGAGGAAGCCTTCCGCGCCGGCGCCGCCCGATTTGTTGACGACGATCATCGGCTGCTTCATCAGGTTGTTCTTGGTGATGATCCCCTGCAGCAGCCGCGCCATCTGGTCGGCGCCGCCGCCGGTGCCTGCCGGGACGACGAACTCGACGGGCTTCGTCGGCTCCCAGGCCGCGGCGGGAAGGGGTATCGCTATGGTGATCGCCATTGCCGCGGCCATCGCCAGCGGTGCCGGCCCCCGGTGAGTGCCGCCGGCGCACGATCCAGGTCCCCGCCGCGCCATCGTCGCGCCGACTGCCGCAATGCCTGCCAGTATATTGCGTGCCATTTCATTCCTTCAGAGTTGTGTTGCGACAGCAACGAGGATGACGATCGCAGTTTCGGGCTTTGCGGCCCGGCGTTTTTTCGAGCCAATCCTACTCGCTTTGGCCGGGCCGTGGAATGGATGCGCGTGTCTTTGCGCCCAGGGGCGATCGGATCGGGCCCCGCGACGTCCCGCGCGGTCACGGCGCGGCCTGGACGGCGGCCGATGGGACAGGGGGTGTAAAATTCGCGCTTGATGCCACCGCCTGCGCCAGGTCTGCAATGGCCGACGCGGCGACCGGCCAATCGACCGACGGCGGCCGAAGAGGGAGGTTCGAGCATGGCAAAGAGCGAAGGCGCCGATTACGAGGCGTGGCGCGCCGCGGCCGTGAAGGCGCTGCGCGGCCAGCCGGTCGACAGCCTGACATGGCGCACACCCGAGGGCATTCCGGTCAAGCCTCTGTATACGGCGGCCGACACCCGGGACCTCCCGCATGCCGACACGCTGCCCGGGTTTCCGCCGTTCGTCCGCGGCCCGCAGGCGACGATGTATGCGCAGCGGCCGTGGACGATCCGCCAGTACGCCGGCTTTTCCACCGCCGAGGAATCGAATGCGTTCTACCGGCGCAACCTCGACGGCGGCGGCCAGGGCGTGTCGGTGGCCTTCGATCTGGCCACCCATCGCGGCTACGACTCCGACCATCCGCGCGTGGTCGGCGACGTCGGCAAAGCGGGCGTGGCGATCGATTCGGTCGAGGACATGAAGATCCTGTTCGACGGCATCCCGCTCGACCGGGTGTCGGTGTCGATGACGATGAACGGGGCGGTGCTGCCGGTGCTCGCCGGCTACATCGTCGCCGCCGAGGAGCAGGGCGTGCGGCAGGAGCAGCTCGCCGGGACCATCCAGAACGACATCCTCAAGGAGTTCATGGTCCGCAACACGTACATCTA
>CAYGYQ010000237.1:0-5232 GCA_964354035.1 uncultured Bordetella sp. | reverse complement strand
CACCGCGAGCAGCAGCAGGATGTAGAGCGGCCAGAAGTTCCCGGTCCAGACGCGGTCGCCCGACTCGTAGGGGCCGATCAATTCCGGGTGCGTCAGCATGATGTAGAGATGCGGCGCGGCGAGGAAGAACAGCGCGAAGCCCGTGAACACCTGCCAGGCCCAGAGCGTCGTGTCCCCGTGCCGCAGCATCTTCATGTGGCCGCGGAACGTCGTGAACTGGCGGTAGTTGATCGGGAACTTGCGGACGGCAAGGAAGGCGTGCACGACGATCAGCCCGATGATGCCGGCGACGACGAACGACACGATGACGGGGAACGACCGGCCGAAGAAGAAGTAGCCCTCGAAGAACTTGGTGATCGTCCACATCGCGTCATTGCTGATCAGGATGGTCGACACGAAGAACATGTGCCCCCACATGAACAGCGCGAGCACGAGGCCCGTTCCGCTCTGCACAAAATCGAGTCGCGCCGGCCAGCGGCTCTTGCGCGACGTGTCGACCAGACCGACGCCGGCGATGACGGGATTGCTCGAGTCCATGTTTCCGCTCCTTGCGCAGGGCACGAGGCCCGGGAGCGGGCTCGGTCCCGAGGGCCTTGACCGCAGACGCTCCGCCGGGACCCGATCCGCAGCCGACAATATAGCGTCCAAGAATGGTCCTCCTTTGACCCGCGTCAATCCGCGGCGCATGAGCCCGCCGGGCCGTCCCAAGGGCGAATACCGGAGCGCGCAGCGCGAAGGTGCTCCCGCGAGCCCCACATTCGATCTCCTGATCACCGGCGCGCATCTGGCAACGATGACGGGCGACGTGCCGTATGGCGTGATCCGCGACGGCGCCGTCGCCATCAGCGGCGATCGGATCGCCTGGGTGGGTGCGGCGCGCGACCTGCCGCGAGACGTCGCCGCGCACAGAGGGCTGCACGTCGACGGCGCCTGGGCGACGCCTGGCCTCATCGATTGCCACACGCATCTTGTGTACGCGGGCAATCGCGCGCACGAGTTCGAGGCGCGCCTTGCCGGTGCCACGTACGCGGAAATCGCGCAGGCGGGCGGCGGAATCAGGGCGACCGTCGGGGCAACCCGGGCAGCGAGCGACGACGAGTTGGTTGCGACAAGCCGGCCGCGCCTCGCTGCGCTGGCCGGCGAGGGCGTGACGACGGTCGAGATCAAGTCCGGTTACGGGCTCGATACGGCCAGCGAGTGCCGGCAGCTCGCTGCAGCGCGACGCGTCGCAGCCGACGTCGGCGTGGATGTGCGCACGACGCTGCTCGCTGCGCACGCGGTGCCCGCGGAATTTGCCGGGCACGCCGACGACTACATCGATCTCGTCTGTCGCGAGACGATACCGGCCGCTGCGGGCGCCGGACTCGCCGATGCGGTCGACGCGTTTTGCGAGACCATAGGCTTCACGCCGGAGCAGACGCGGCAGGTGTTCGCGGCCGCGCGTGCCCACGGGCTGCCGGTGAAGCTGCATGCGGACCAGCTCTCCGACACCGGTGGCGCCGCGCTGGCGGCGGAGTTCGGCGCGCTGTCGGCCGATCATCTCGAGTACACGAGCGAAGCGGGCGTCGCCGCGATGGCGCGCGCGGGAACGGTCGCGGTGCTGCTGCCCGGCGCGTTCTATGCGTTGCGCGAGACCCGGGCGCCACCGGTCGCGGCGATGCGCGCCCATGGCGTGCCGATGGCCGTGGCCACCGACTGCAATCCCGGAACCTCGCCGGTGACCTCGCTCCTGCTGATGCTCAACATGGCGTGCACGCTGTTCCGCCTGACGCCCGCCGAAGCGCTGGCAGGAGTGACCCGGCACGCGGCGCGCGCGCTCGGGATCAAGGACCGCGGCATGCTCGCCGTGGGCCAGCGCGCCGACATCGCGCTCTGGGACATCGCGTCACCGGCGGAACTTTGCTACCGGATCGGCGGCAATCCCGCTCGGGGGATCGTGCGCGCGGGGCGCCTCCGCGAACGGAGGGAACCATGAATCTCTGCGCGATCGAACGCGGCGAATCGCCGCTGGTCATCGATGTTCCGCACGCGGGAACGCAGGTGCCGCCCGCGATTGTCGGGCGCCTGACGCCGGCCGCGCGCGCGGTTCCGGACACCGACTGGCATGTCGAAAAGCTTTTCGCGTTTGCGCGCGGGGCCGGGGCAACGCTGGTGGTCGCGACGCATTCCCGTTACGTGGTCGATCTCAACCGCGATCCGAGCGGGGTGGCGCTCTATCCGGGCGCCGACAACACCGAGCTTTGCCCGATGCGAACGTTCGCCGACGAGCCGATCTACGTTCCGGGGGGCGCGCCGGACGCCACGGAAGTGGCGGCGCGGCGCAGCGAGTACTTCGACCCCTATCACCAGCGGCTCGCCGCGGAGATCGACCGCGTGCGTTTGCAGCACGGCTATGCGATCCTGCTCGACGGTCATTCGATCAGGAGCCGCGTCGCGCGGTTCTTCGCCGGTCGGTTGCCCGACCTCAATCTGGGCACGGCGGATGGAGCGAGCTGCGCGCCATCCGTGCAGCAGGCAGCGGCGCTCGTGCTCGCGGGTGCAACGGAGTTTTCCAGCGTGGTTAACGGCCGCTTCAAAGGCGGTTACGTCACCCGCCACTACGGATCGCCGGCGCGCGGCGTGCACACGCTGCAGCTCGAGATCGCGCAGTCGTGTTACATGGACGAGGCGCCGCCCTACCCGTGGGATGCGGCGCGTGCCGGGGCGCTGACCGTGGTGCTGGAGCGGCTCGTCGGCGCACTCCGCGGCTGGGTCCCCCGGTGACCTGCCGCGGCGCCGGCATTGACGTACCAGGCGCCAGGGCAAACAATCCACGACTGGTCCCCGAATGACGTACCCGCCGAGGAGTCCCCGATGTCGCTGACCACGCCGGCCGCGCGCCGCGACCTTTCCTTCCACCTCCATCCAGCGACCAACCTGCGGTCGGTTCAGGCCGAGGGCCCGCTCGTCATCACGCGCGGCGAGGGCGTCTATGTCTACGACGACGAAGGCAAACGCTACCTCGAGGGCATGGCGGGGCTCTGGTGCGCGTCGCTCGGCTTTTCCGAGCGCCGGCTGGCGGAGGCTGCGTACAAACAGATGTGCGAGCTGCCGTTCTATCACAGCTTCGCCGGCAAGGTCCCGGCCATCAGCACGGAGCTCGCGGAACGATTGATCGGCATGGCACCGGCGGGCATGACCAAGGTGCTGTTCGCGAACTCGGGGTCGGAGGCGAACGACACGGCGATCAAGCTCGCCTGGTACATCAACAATGCACTGGGCCGTCCGCAGAAGAAGAAGATCATCTCGCGCCAGCGCGCGTACCACGGCGTGACGATCGCCAGCGGCAGCCTCACCGGGCTCGCCTTCGCCCACACCGATTTCGACCTGCCGATCGCGCGCATTCTGCACGCTGATTGCCCGCACTATTATCGCGGCGGAGCGCCGGGCGAGAGCGAGGAGGCGTTCGCCGCACGGCTCGCCGCGAATCTAGAGCAGCTGATCGTGCGCGAGGGCCCCGATACGGTCGCCGCGTTCTTCGCCGAGCCGGTGATGGGCGCCGGCGGCGTGATCGTGCCGCCGGCGACTTACTTCGACCGGGTGCAGCCGATCCTGAAGAAATACGACATTCTGTTCGTCGTCGACGAAGTGATCTGCGGCTTCGGCCGCACCGGCCACATGTTCGGGTCACAGACCTTCAACCTGCAGCCCGACATCATGACCCTGGCCAAGGCGCTGTCGGCGGGCTACGTGCCGATCTCGGCCAACCTTGTCTCCGGCAAGGTCTACGAGATCCTGCTGGCGCAGAGCGACAAGCTCGGCATCTTCGGTCACGGCTACACTTACTCGTCGCATCCGGTGCCCGCGGCCGTCGCGCTGGAAACGCTTAAGATCTACGACGAGCTCGACATCGTCGCGCAGGTGCGTCGGGTCGGCCCGCGGATGCAGGCGGGCATTCGCAGCTACGCGGATCATCCGCTGATAGGCGAGGCGCGCGGCATCGGACTCATCGGCGCCGTGGAGATCGTCCGTGACAAGACGACCAAGCAGAGCTTCGAGCCCAAGGCCGGCGTTGCTGCGTACCTCGTGCGCCGCGCCCAGCACCACGGCGCGATCCTGCGCAACATGCCGGGCGACATCGTCGCGTTCAGCCCGCCGCTCGTCATCAGCGAGACCGAGATCGACGAGCTGATGGGCTGCTTCGGCAAGGCGCTCGACGATACGTGGGCGATGGTGAAAGAGAAAGGGCTGGCGTGAGCTGCACGGCCCGGCACGGCGGACGGAGCGCAAGGCACTGACCAATGGCGGCGAAGAAGGCGATCATCGTCACCGGCGCCAGCCGCGGGATCGGCCACGCGACCGCGCTGCGCTTTCACCGGGAAGGCTGGCGCGTGATCACGGTGTCGCGCACGCCGCCGCCGGGCCAGTGCCCGTGGAGCCTGGAGCGCTCGCATGTCCTTCTCGACCTGTCGGACCTCGGCAACATCATCCGCTGCATCGAGATCATGCGCGGGATGCTCGAAGGCGGCGAGCTGCACGCGCTCGTGAACAACGCCGGGATCTCGCCGAAGGGGCCGGACGGGAGCCGGCTCGATTCGCTGAACACCGACGTCGATGTCTGGCAGTCGATGTACAACACCAACTTCTACGCACCGTTGCTGCTGACTCGCGGGTTCGCCGGTGAGCTCTCGCGTGGACGCGGCGCCGTCGTCAACCTCACGTCGATCGCCGGCTCGCGCGTGCACAGGTTCGCGGGCTCGGCCTATGCGACGTCGAAGGCGGCGCTGGCGGCGCTGACCCGGGAAATGGCGTTCGATCTCGCCCCGCTGGGGGTCCGCGTCAATGCGATCGCGCCGGGCGAGATCGATACCGCCATCCTGTCACCGGGAACGCCCGAGATCGTCGAGCGGGACATTCCGCTGCACCGGTTGGGGACCATTGACGAAGTGGCGGATCTCATCTGGTTTCTCTGCTCGCCGCAGGCGGCCTACATCACCGGGGCGGAGATTCCGATCAACGGCGGACAGCATGTCTGACCCCATCGTCCGCTTCGTCGGCATCGGCAAGACCTACGACGGCGTCACGAGGGTCGTCGACGATCTCCAGCTCGACATCGAACGCGGGGAGTTCCTGACGCTGCTCGGGCCTTCGGGCTCGGGCAAGACGACGACGCTGATGATGCTCGCCGGATTCGAGACGCCTACCTCGGGCGAGATCCTGCTCGAGGGCAAGCCGCTGTCGCGCCTGCCACCG
>CAYGYQ010000236.1:0-5249 GCA_964354035.1 uncultured Bordetella sp. | reverse complement strand
TCCGGCTACCACGACGCGACGGGCAGCCTCGAGCAGAACCAGGAGCTCGCGAAGAAGCGCGCGTTTGCCGTGCGCGAGCAACTGAAGTCGGCGGGTGTTGCCGAGGACAAGATCGAGATGGCGAAGCCCGAACTGACGCAGGGTTCCGGCGACAACATGGAAGCGCGTCGCGTCGAGATCGGCATCCTGAAGTGAGGCGCGGGCCGCAAGGCGCGCGCGGTTAGGGCACGTAGCCCTTCACGCCGAACTGCCACAGCAGGAACGCGAGGGTGTCGGCGAGTTCCTCGTTGCGTTGCGTCCGGGTCGAGCCGAAACCGTGACCCGCGTCGAAGTCCACGCGCAGCAGCACCGGCTTGCCGCTCGCCGTGGCGGCCTGCAGCCGTGCGGCCAGCTTCGCGGCCTGCCACGCTTCCACCCGCGGATCGTTGATGCCGGTGGCGACCAGCACCGCCGGGTATTTCACGCCGTCGCGGATGTGGTGGTAGGGACTCATCGCGAGGAGCGCCCGGAATCCCGATTCCGTCTCGGTGGTGCCCATTTCGGTCTTGTCGGGCTCGCCGTTGGCTTCAAATGAAGAACGCAGTGCATCGGCCACCGGGACCTGAGCGATTGCCGCGCCGAAGAGGTCGGGCCGCTCGGTGATCGAGCGGCCGACGAAGATGCCGCCCTGGCTGCCGCCCTGGATCGCCAGCCGTGCCGGTGCCGTGTACCCGTTCGCAACGAGCCATTCGGCGCACGCAATCGCGTCGCGCCAGGTGTTGGGCTTCGTCTGCTGGTAGCCGCCCTTGTACCACGCCTCGCCGTTCTCGCCGCCGCCGCGCACGTGCGCGACGGCGAACACGCCGCCACGCTCGAACCATGCGCGATACTGCGGGCGGAAGAACGGCGTCTGTGCAATGCCGTAGGCGCCGTATCCATAAAGAATCGTCGGATTCGTGCCGTCCAGCTGCAGGCCCTTCCGGTGCACGATCGACAGCGGCACCAGCGTGCCGTCGTGCGACTTCACTTTCACTTGGGTCGCGACGAGGTCGTCCGGGTTGTCGTAGCGGCCCTGTGGCTGCAGCCGGGTGTCGACGATGACGCCGGCGGCAGGCTCGTAAGCGTAGTAGCCGCCGAAGCGGGTCCAGGTTCCGGTGTTGAATACGACGCCGGGCTGCCGCGGATCGGCCGCCAGCGCGTCGATGTCGCCGGCGAACGGCAGCTTCATCGCGACGGGCTTGGCTCCCGGCGCATGCCCGACGCGCAGGAGATCGCTCACGCCGGCGAGCATGCGGCGCACGTAGAGCGCGTCCTTGCCCGCGGCGATGCCCGTGATCACCGCGTCGCTCGCCGGGACAACCACGGAGGCGGTCGCGAGGTCCGGGTTCGCGAGATCGAGCCGCAGGACCTTGAAATGCGGCGCGTTCCGGTGCGTCAGCAGATAGAGCGTGCTGCCGAAGAGCGCGGCATCCGTCACCTCATCGTCGAGGCCGGCCACACGCCGCCATGCCGGGACGCCCTGTGCCAGCGAGGCCACGGGCGCTGCATACAGGCTGAACTCGCGTTGATTGCCGTTGCCGACGATCCCGATCACGTACGGTGACCCGGGTGACGTGAATACGACCGGCGTGGCCAGCGGGTCGAGCGCCATGTCCGACCCGACTCCCGCGCCCAGTACCGCCCGATCCCGCTCGGGGTCGCTGCCGATCGCGTGAATGTACGCGCGGCTCCTGAGGTACTTCTCCGACCTCGGCGCGTCGGGTGCGGGCTTTGCCAGCCGGTTGTAGATGAGCCTGTTGTCGTCGGTCCAGGAGGGCGGTCCGAACTGTGCGCGGTCAATCGCTTCGCCGGTTTCCTTGCCGGTGGCGACCTCGATCACGCGCAGCACGCTTTCTTCGGAGCCGCCGGGCGAGATGCCGTAGGCGAGGTACTTGTTGTCGAAAGACGGCGCGTAGTAATCGATCGCGAAGTGCACGCCGCGGGCGCGCGTCACGGCCTGCGGATCGATCAGCAAGCGCTCCTTGCCGTTCAGACCCGCACGCACGTACAGCCTGGGAACGTTCTCGGTTGCGAGCCGTTTCAGATAGTAATAATGAGTGCCGTTGACCTGAACGCCGGAGACCCGCGCCGGAACCGCATCGCCCAGCTCGCCAATGCGCTTGAGCAGCGCCCCCCGGCCCGGAACGCGATCCAGCGTCGCGCGCGTGAAATCCGCCTGCGCCTTCATCCACGCGACCACGTCGGCGCGCTTCATGTCCTCGAGGTAGCGATATGGATCCGGCACCGAGGTGCCGAAGAAGGTGTCCGTGACCGTGCGCACGGGCGCGGACGGTGGCAACGTCTGCGCCGGCGCGAGCGCGGCAGCCGCGAGCAGCACCAGCGGCCATGGCACGTGGCGCGGCAACCGGGGGCAATGGCGGAGCGGCAGGCTCATCGAACTTTCCGGAGGATCGCGGGAGCAGGATTATCCCATCGTGGACGTCCAGCTGCGCAGCCACGAAATAGCTGCGCACGGGCCGGCCGGCCCCGTATCATTCACGAATGAACGCCGAACTCTTCTCCGCGACGGTCCTGCTGATCCTGGTCATCGACCCGTTCGGCAACGTGCCACTGGTCGTCTCCGCGCTGAAGAACGTTCCGCCCGAGCGCCACGTGCGCGTGGTGCTGCGGGAGTGCGCCGCGGCGTATGTGATCCTGGTCGGGTTCATGCTGGGCGGCCGGACGTTCCTGCAATGGCTGCACCTGTCCGAGGAGTCGCTGAACATCGCCGGCGGCATCATCCTGTTCCTGATCGCGATCCGCATGGTGTTTCCGCGGCCCGAAGGGATCTTCGGCGACCCGCCCGGCGCGGAGCCGTTCCTGGTGCCGCTCGCGATCCCGGCGATCGCCGGCCCGTCGGCGCTGGCCACGGTGATGCTGATGGCGTCGCGCGACCCGGCCCGGATCGGCAGCTGGCTCCTCGCACTTACGGTGGCGATGGGCGCGACGACGGTCCTGCTCGCGCTCGCCGATCGAATTCAGCGCTGGCTCGGCGAGCGCGCGGTCCTGGCGCTCGAGCGGCTGATGGGGCTCGTGCTGACGGCGCTCGCGGTGGAAATGCTTCTGTCCGGCGTGCGGAACTTCGTCGGCGAGCTCGGCAAATAGCGCGCCCCAGCGTGACCTGCGGCATTCACGCTGGTCGCGCGAACGACCGGAAACGACCGCTGCACCGGGCCGCCGACAAGCCTGGGGCGGTCCTCACGCCGGCACGAGCCAGCCGTCGACGCGCTTCGCGGCACCTGCCTTCACCAGCTCACCGACCAGCAACTCGGCCAGTCGGGCGGGCGGCAGCCGGAAAAAGAGCGCGTTGAAGTCGCGGTAGATGCCGATGCGCGCGACGTAGTCCGGCATCCCCTCCAGCCGCATTCGCTGATGATCGAGCAGGGCGAACATCAGGTTCACCTTGAGTGCGTGCCGCGCGACGCGCAGGCTGTCGGCTTCGAAGGCAACGATGCGCTTGCGGGCGCGGTCGAGCGCCGCGGCGACGTCGGTGAAGGGTTCGCCGTGACCGGGGATCACGATCCGGATGTCCAGCGCGGCCAGCATCTCGATCGTCGCGCGCGTCGCCGGCAGGGCTTGCGCATCGACCTCCGGCGGCATCACGAACCCGAAGCCGTACTCCCACAGCGCATCGCCGGAGATCAGGACCCGGTGTTCGGCGTTGTAGAAGACGAGGGCGCCCATGTCGTGGCCCGGCGCGGCGAGCGCCTGCCACTCGAGGTCGCCCCAGACGTGGGTCGTGTCCGCGGGCAGCACGTGGTCGACGGCGAAGCGTTCGATCTGCTGGTCGCAGTAGTCGTACAGCAGCGCCTTGCCGTCCCAGCGCTCGAGCAGCGGCGCCTCGGCCGCCGGGACGGCAACCGGACATCCATACCGGCGCACGATCGCCGCGTTGCCGCCGACATGGTCCGAGTGGCAATGCGTGTTGACGAGGAAGGCGAGCGGCTCGTGGCCGATCCCGCGCGCGCTGCCCAGCAGTGCCAGCGTCAGCGGCGCGTGCCGCACATACCCCGAGTCGATCAGCACGTGGCCGTCGCGACTCTTAAGCAGGATGTTGTTCGCCGACAGCCAGTCGCGCACGAATACGTGCAGCTGCGGCGGGAGGAGGGCGGCGGTGGCGGGGGAGTTCACGCCAGCCTCGCGATGAAATCCTTCACCAGCGCAAAACGGTCGGCGAGCGTCGGCGCGGCGCGCTCGATGCGTACACGGTCCGGACCCGCGAAGCGGATGCGGCCATCCTTCTGGACGAGCGCGATCAGCGCGGCGGGATCGAACTGCGGATCCTTGACGAACTGCACGGTGGTGCGCTCGGGGCCGGCGTCGACCTTGGCCACGCCCATGGGCCTGGCGACGAGGCGCAGCCGGTGGCAGGCGATCAGCGCCTGCGCCGGCTCGGGCGGGCTGCCGAAGCGATCGAAGAGCTCCTCCTGCATCGTCTGCAGCTCGTCCGCCGTCTCGCAGTTCGCGAGGCGCTTGTAGAGCACGAGTCGCTCGTGCACGTCGCTGCAGTAGGCTGCCGGCAGCAGTGACGGCACATGGAGATTGATCTCGGTGGCCACGCCGAGCGGCGCCGACAGGTCCGGCTCGCGGCCCGCCTTCAGCGCGGACACGGCGGCCTTCAGCATGTCGGCGTAGAGCTGGAAGCCCACTTCCTGCATCTCTCCCGACTGCGACTCGCCGAGCACCTCGCCCGCGCCGCGGATCTCGAGGTCGTGCATCGCGAGGTAGAACCCCGCCCCGAGGTCCTCCATCATCTGGATCGCCTCGAGCCGTTTGGCCGCCTGCGCCGACAACGCTTCCGCCGGCGGCGTCAGCAGATAGGCGTACGCCTGGTGGTGCGACCGGCCGACGCGCCCGCGCAGCTGGTGCAGCTGAGCGAGGCCGAAGCGGTCGGCGCGCTCGATGATGATGGTGTTGGCGGTCGGCACGTCGATGCCGGTCTCGATGATCGTCGAGCACACGAGCAGATTGACGCGCTGCGCGTAGAACTCGCGCATCACGTGCTCGAGCTCGCGCTCGCCCATCTGCCCGTGCGCCACCGCGAGGCGGGCCTCGGGCAGCAATTGCGCCAGCCGCTCCGCGGTCGTGGCGATCGTGTCGATGTCGTTGTGCAGGAAATAGATCTGGCCGCCGCGGTTCATCTCGCGCAGCGCCGCCTCGCGGATGATGCCCCGCGAATAGGTCGACACGAAGGTCTTGATCGCCAGGCGCCGCTGCGGCGCGGTGGCGAT
>CAYGYQ010000235.1:0-5259 GCA_964354035.1 uncultured Bordetella sp. | reverse complement strand
AACGTCAATAAGTCCGCACGATTCCATGCCCGCCCGGTTCTGTCGCCAAGTTCACGTGGCCGCGCCCGCGCCTGGGTCCCCCTGCGCGACAGCAGCGGGCCCGCACCCCCGATCCCGGCGGGCCCATGCCGTTACGCACCGATTCCGTGAACCGATTGCCTGACTCGTGGTCCGACACTTCCCGTGACTGGCCCGAAGCCAGCGCACGGCTATACTCCGGCGCGCCTCCGCTTTCACTTCCGAGACATTCATGCCCCTGGCCAATCCCCGCCGAGCCTTCCGGCTCATTGTCGCTGCCGCATTCGCCTTCTTTGCCACGATCGCCCATGCCGCCTTGCCGCCCGGCGTCACGCAGGGGGCCTCGGTGGAGGGCATCACCCAGTTTTCGCTCGCCAACGGCCTCAAGGTGCTGCTCTTCCCCGACTCGACCAAGCCGACGACCACCGTCAACGTCACCTACCTCGTCGGCTCGCGCCACGAGAGCTACGGCGAGACCGGCATGGCGCACCTGCTCGAGCATCTGCTGTTCAAGGGCACGCCCTCGAATCCCAACATCTTCCAGGAGCTCGGGCGCCGCGGCATGCGGATGAACGGCACCACGTTCTTCGACCGCACCAACTATTTCGAGACCTTCACCGCCTCCGACGAGAATCTCGACTGGGCGCTGGCGATGGAAGCCGACCGGATGGTCAACTCGTTCGTCGCGAAGAAGGACCTCGACACCGAGATGACGGTGGTGCGCAACGAATTCGAGAGTGGCGAGAACAGTCCGCGGCGCGTGCTCTGGGGCCGGCTGCAGGCGGGGGCCTACGACTGGCACAACTACGGCAATCTGACGATCGGCGCGCGCTCGGACATCGAGAACGTCGACATCGGGCGGCTGCAGGCGTTCTATCGGCTGCACTACCAGCCCGACAATGCGGTGCTGATCGTAGCCGGGCGCTTCGACCCCGAGCGCACGCTCGCCCAGATCGCGAAGACGTTCGGCCCGATTCCCAGGCCGGCGCGGACCCTGCCGGCGTTGTACACGAGGGAGCCGGTGCAGGATGGCGAGCGCACGGTCACCGTCCGCCGCGTCGGCGGGACGCAGTACGTCGCCGCGCTCTACCACACCGTGCCCGGCGCGCATCCCGACGCGATCGCCTTCGAGGCGCTGGGCGAGGTGATGACGGTCGAGCCCGCGGGCCGGCTGTACCAGGCGCTCGTCGAAACGAAGAAGGCGACCGCCGTCGAAGCCTGGAATTTCACGCTGGCCGACCCGGGCAACATCATCTTCTGGGCGCAGGTGCCGACCACCGATTCGCTCGCCGCTGCCCGTGATGGACTGCTCGCCACGGTCGAGGGCGTCCGCGCGCAGCCGATCGCCGCCGCCGAAGTGGACCGCGTGCGGGCGAAAGCGCTGCGCCAGTTCGACGAGACCTTCAACGATCCGCAGCAACTGGGCGTGGCGATATCCGAATCGATCGCGCTGGGCGACTGGCGGCTCTTCTTCCTGCAGCGCGATCAGTGGCGCAAGCTGTCCGCCGCCGACGTGCAGCGGGTGGCGCTCGAATACCTCAAACCGGCGAATCGCACACTGGGCCAGTTCATTCCCGAGGCCAAGCCCGATCGTTCACCGGCGCCGCCGGCCGTCGACATCGCGGCGATCGTCAAGGATTACAAGGGCGACGCCAGCGTCTCCACCGGCGAAACATTCGAGCCGACGCCGGCCAATCTCGAAGCCCGCACGCAGCGGTTCACGCTGCCGAATGGCATGCGCGTCGCGCTGTTGCCGAAGAAGACGCGCGGCGCAACGGTGCAGGTCCAGCTGCGTCTGCATCACGGTGACGAGGCGTCGCTCAAAGGCATGTCGCCCCGCGGCGCCATGGCCGCCGCCATGCTGGCGATGGGCACGCAGAAGCGCGACCGGCAAGTCTTCGAGGACACGCTCGACCAGCTCCGCGCGAAGCTTGCGCTGGGCGGGAGCGAAACCGAGACCTCGGCCCGCGGCCAGACCCTGCGCGCCCATCTGCCGGAACTTCTGCGTCTGGTCGCCGAAACGCTGCGGGAGCCGGCGTTTCCGGCGGCCGAGTTCGACAAGCTGAAGCGCGAGCAGATAGCCGCGCTCGAGGAGCAACGGACCGATCCGCAAAGCATCGCCGATCGCACGCTCCAGCGCTGGAACAGCCCCTGGGTCAAGGGCGACGTCCGCTACGTTCCGACCTTCGACGAAGAGCTGGCCGAGATCAGTGCAACAACGCGCGACCAGGTGGCGTCGTTCCACACGCGCTTCGTCGGCGGCGCCAACGCGGAGCTCGCCATTGTCGGCGATTTCGATCCCGACGCCATCCGCGTACTCGCCACCGAACTGTTCGGCGCCTGGGCGAGCCCCGCGCCCTTCGCGCGGGTACCGAACCCCTTCCGCCCTCCCGCACCCACAGTGCTCACGGGCGAAACACCCGACAAGGCCAACGCCACGCTGATGGGCCGGCTGCCGTTGCCGATCAACGATCGCAGCGAGGACCTGCCCGCGCTGCTCGTCGCCGACCGGGTTCTCGGCGCGTCGACCGAATCGCGGATTCCCGGCCGCGTGCGCGAGCGCGAGGGTTTGAGCTACTCGATCCAGACGTGGCTAGCCCTGTCCAGCTTCGAGGAAAACACACCGCTCTACCTGTATGCCATCTTCGCCCCCGAGAACCGGGAGCGCATCCGCGTCGCCATCGCCGAGGAGTTCGCGCGGGCGCTGAAGGACGGATTCACCGCGGAAGAGGTCGCTGACGCGAAGCGCGCGCTGCTGCAGGCGCGCCGCATCGCGCGGGCGCAGGACAGCGCGCTCGCCGGCGGTCTCGTGCAGCAGGCCCACCTCGGCCGCACGTGGGAATTCGCGGGCAAGATCGACCAGGGCATTGAGGCCGTGACCGTCGAAAGGGCCAATGCGGTGTTGCGCAAGTACGTCGACGCCGCGGGTTTCGCGTGGTCTTACGCCGGAGACTTCGCCAAGAACAAGTGATCGGATCGTCGACGCCCGGGCCCCTGTTTGCCACTCACAACGCCACACTCATTCCCCCATCGATGACGATGGACTGGCCGGTGATGTAGTTGGCGGCGGGGGAGGCGAGGAAGACCGCGAGGCCGGCGATCTCGGCCGGGTCGCCCCAGCGGCCCGCCGGGGTGCGCTTGCATACCCAGGCGTTGAACTCGACGTTGTCGATCAGCGCGCGATTCATCTCGGTCGCAAAATATCCGGGGGCGATGGCGTTGACCTGGATGTTGTGCGGCGCGAGCTCGACCGCCATGCCGCGGGTGAGCTGCCGCACGCCGCCCTTTGCCGCCGTGTAAGGGACGACCGTGGGTCGGGCGAGGTCGCTCATCAGCGACGCGATGTGGATGATCTTGCCGCTCCGGCGCGCGATCATCCCCGGCAGCGCCGCCTGCGACACGAGGAACGGCGCCGTCAGGTTGGTGGCGATGATGTCGTCCCAGTCCTGCTGCTTGAAGTCGACCAGCGGGCCGCGCCTCTGGATGCCCGCGTTGTTGACGACGATGTCGAGATGGCCGTGCTCGCGTTCGATTGCCGCGACGCCGGCGCGCACGGCCGCGCCGTCCGCCACGTCGAAGACGCATTTCGAGGCGCGCACGCCGGCGTTGGTCAGGGTCCTGACCGCGGCATCGAGGGCTTCGGCTTTCCGGCCGTTGAGCACGACGGTCGCGCCGGCTTCGCCGAGGCCCCGGGCGATCGCGAAGCCCAGGCCGCGATAGGCGCCAGTGACGAGCGCCACCTTGCCGGTGAGGTCGAATGGATGCGCGGTCATGTCGGGGCTCCTGTGGCAATGAGGTCGGATGCGTGACAATTCTAGCCGGTAACAGTGGACCCATGCGCTGCTACGCGTCCGACCCTGTTGCCTCGCGCTCCAGCGCCTCGACCATCCGCGCGACGCGCGCGTCGAGCGTCTCGGTCGAAAGTTCCTCGCGCAACATTTCGACCAACAGCGGAAAGGCGAACGGTGTCGGCCGCGCCGGACGCGTCAGCAGGGCGCGGCTGCGGCGCAGGCGGGCGAGCGCCGCGGCGATCCGCGGTGCTTCGAGCCGGCGCTCCAGCACTTCGCGCACCGCCTGCGCCAGCAACAGGTTTTCCGGGTCATACTCCGCGAAAACCTCATATAACAGCGCCGAGGACGCCTGCAGGTGCCGCGCCGGATTGGGCTCGCCGGGATAGCCCTGGAAGACGAGACCGGCGATGCGCGCGATTTCGCGGAACTGCCGGCGGCCGAGCTCGGCGGCATTGAGGCCGGCCAGCAGGTCCGCCTCGACGCCGGGCGCCGCGAGCAGGCGGCCGAGTTCGCCCAGCGTGAGCGTGAGCGGGGTTGGCGACAGCAATCCGAAGCCGTAGTCGTTCGCGGTGAGGCTGAACGTGCGCGCCGTCGCGCGCGACAGGCGGTAGGAGAACAGGGTGGCCAGGCCCAGGTGCGCGAGCCGGCCCTCGAACGGGTAGAAGAAAAGCGCATGTCCCTCGCGCGTTGCGATCTGCTCGATCAGCCACTCGTTGGCACCCGGGAGCGCCGACCAGCGCGCCTGCAGCTCGAGCAATGGCCGCACGAGCTGCAATTCGGGTGAGGCATACACGCCGGCCTTCGCCGCGGCAATGAGCTGCCGGGTCGCGTCGGCGAGTTGCGTGGACAACGCCATCTGGCCGCCGGCCCAGCGCGGGACGAGCGCCGCTTTCGCCCTGGCCGGCTTCACCCAGGCGGTGAGCTCGCGAACGCGGACGAATTCGAGCGCGCGGCCGGCGAAGATGAAGCACTCGCCGGGGGCGAGCCGCGCGACGAATCCTTCCTCCACGTGGCCCAGCGCCTTGCCGGTCTTGAAGCGGACCGTGATCGACGCCTCCGACACGATCGTACCGATGCCGATCCGGTGCCGGCGCGCGATCCGGGCGTCGGGAACGCGTGCCATGCCGTCGTCGCCGATCACGACGCGGCGGTATTCGGGGTAGGCGTTGAGGCTCGCGCCACCGTGCAGGACGAAGTCCAGCGCGAAGTGCCACTGCGCATCGGGAAGTTGCGCATACGCGTGGGTCGCGCGGATTTCGGACAGCAGCTCGTCCGGCCTGAACCCGCCGCCCAGCGCGCAGGTGACCAGATGCTGGATCAGCGTGTCCTGCGGCGCCACGACAGGCGTGCGCGCCTCGATCGCGCGGGCGGCGGCGGCCTCCCGTGCGGCAGCCGCCTCGACGAGCTCGAGCGCCTGCGTCGGCACGATGACGGCGCGCGAGGTCGCGCC
>CAYGYQ010000234.1:0-5261 GCA_964354035.1 uncultured Bordetella sp. | reverse complement strand
TCGAACTGGTCGACACCGTCGGCTGTCACCTGGTGCTGACCACCGGCGGCACCGGCCCCGCGCCGCGCGACGTGACGCCGGAGGCGACCGTCGCCATCGCGCACAAGCTGCTGCCGGGTTTCGGCGAGCAGATGCGCCAGGTGAGCCTCAAGTACGTCCCGACCGCGATCCTGTCGCGGCAGCTGGGCGCCATCCGCGGGCGCGCCCTGATCCTCAACCTGCCCGGCCAGCCGAAGGCGATCAAGGAGACGCTCGACGGCGTTTTTCCCGCCGTCCCCTACTGCATCGACCTCATCGGCGGCCCCTACATCGAAACCAACGACGACGTCTGCAAGGCGTTCCGGCCGAAGTCCGCGGTGAAGCCGGCACCGGAGTGAGCGGCGCCTCGAACACGGCGCACGCGGGCCGCGTCCGCGCCGGCATCGCGTTCATCGTGGCGTCGGCCATCGCGTTCGGCGCGATGGCCATCCTCGCGCGCTTCGCCTTTGCGTCGGGCGTCGATACCACAACGCTGCTGGCGCTGCGCTTCTCGTTCGCCGCGGTCGTGATGCTCGCTTTGCTGCGCGCCCGCGGCTTGCCGCTGCCGCGTGGATCGACGCTCGGCGTCCTGATCGCGCTGGGCGCCGCGGGGTACGGCGGACAGGCGATCTGCTATTTCACGGCATTGAAGCTCGCGCCGGCCGGCCTTGCCGCGCTGCTGCTGTATCTCCACCCCGCGCTCGTCGCAGTCCTTGCCGTGGCGTTCCTGCATGAACGCCTGAACGCCACCAAGCTGGTCGCGCTCGCCGTCGCGCTTGCGGGGACCGTGCTGACGGTCGGGCCGGCAATCGGCGGCGACAAACTCACGCTCGCGCCAGACCTCCTGACGGGACTCGGGTTCGCCTTGGCATCGGCCGGGTTCTACGCCGTCTACATCATCGTGGCGTCGTGGGTCGGCCGCCGTGCCGACGCGATGCCGATGAGCACCGTGGTGATCGCCAGCGCCGCGACGGTATTCGTCATCGCCACGCTCATCCGCGGGCCGCAGTGGCCCGGGACCCTTGCGGGATGGCTCGCGGTGGCAGGAATTGCGCTGCTCTCGACCGTGCTGGCGATCACCTTGTTCTTCGCCGGCCTCGAGCGGATCGGCCCGGTGCGCGCTTCCACACTGTCGACGGTCGAGCCGCTTTGCACCGTGGTGCTGGCCGCATGGGTGCTCGACGAGTCGATGGCGCCGGTGCAGTTCGCCGGTGGCACCCTCATCCTCGCGGCGGCCGTTCTGATCGCGAGGGCGCGAGCGAGCCCGCGCCCACAGGCCCGCGCGTAGTTCGCAGGTTTGTAGGCGCGGTCACGCCGCGCGCACGCGCCGGAATTTCGCAGGCCCGTACAACGCGATCATTTCGTTGCCTGCGATCGCCGCCAGCACGACGGCGCCTCCGGCAAGGGTCGCCACGCCCGGTGTCTCGCCAACGCCCAGCCATACCCACAGCGGGCCGAGCACCACTTCGAGCAGCGTCAGCAGCGCGACCTCGGCCGGCGGCAGGTGACGGCTCGCGACGACCAGCATCATGCAGGGCACGGCGAGCTGGAACATGCCGAGGCCGGCGAGCCACGCGAGATCGTGCACACTGGCCTCGAACGGCAACGCGAACGGCAGCGTGATCAGCGCCGAGAAGACGCCCCCGAGGAGGACCGCCGGCGCGAGGTCGACCTTGCGTCCCCACTTGCGCAGGGTCACGACATTGACCGCCGCCGCCACCGGCACGCCGAATGCGATGAGCGTGCCCGACAGTCCGGACCCCAGTCCGGCGGCGAACATCCACGCCATGCCACCCGCCGCCGCAGCGATCGCGACCCACGTATAGAGGGGCAACGATGCCCGCAACACCACCCAGCCGAGAATCGCGGCGAACACCGGATAGAGGCTGTTGACGATCAGCGCATTGGCCACGGTGGTCCGGGTCACCGCGAGCATGAAGCAGGTGAACATCGTGCCGAACATGGCGCCGGAAACGATCCCCGGCCAGCCGGCGGCACGCACCACCGCCCACGCCTCGCGCCGTCGGGTATAGCCGAGAATCGCGGCCATCGAGACGGCAGCGAAGAGGCTGCGCCAGAACGTCACCTCCCAGCTCCGCGCGTGGTCGAGCAGGCGCGCCACGAGACCGGCGGTGCTCCAGAGCACGCCCGCCCCGACCATCCACGCCACCGCGCGCGCGTGGGACATCTTCCTATTCATGTGCATCCGCTGCCAAGGTCGCCCGCCATCCGCCGGATCCGCCGCGCCACGGGCGGGGCCGGTCAAAAAAAGACCGGCGCGGGTGTCCGCGCCGGCATGCCTGTTGCGAACGTCGACAGGTTACTTGACGTCGAGGATCTTCATCGCCTTGGCCAGCGTGTCGACCGACTCCTGATGCTTGCCGGCCTTGTGCAGCGTCTCGCCCTCGGCGCGGTACTTCTTGACTTCGTCGGTCTGCGCCGCCGTGAGCTTGGGGCTCTTGGCCATGGCGTCGTCTATCTTCTTCATGTCGGCCGGGCAATGGAACGCGAACGCGGTGCCGGCGGCGAACATCGTTGCAACGAACAGCGTGGTCTTGCGCATCATGTTGGCGACTCCTGTGATCTTGAACGCGGGTCTGGCGGCCACGCAATCGATGTTCCGATTCCGGCGAAACCGTGCGCAGTGGTGTCCGGACTTTCCGGCTGCGCCATAGGATACGCTGCCCTCAGGAAAGTGCAATCCTAGAAGTCCCGCTGGCGCCTGCTCCGCGCCTTCGATCTGTCCCGTTCGAGCATGCCGTCCGCGACCGTCAACAGCCCGGGGACCTCCGCTATTCCGGCGGCAGAGCCGACGTTCGGGCTGCCGGATCCTGCCGGTAGAACGCCGCACACTGTTCGTACACCTGCGGATATTCGCGGCGCAGGAGCAGCGGCTCGGCGAAGAACACCTCGGACAGCACGGCGAAGAACTCGGCGGGACTCTCGGCCGCGTACGGATCGATCGCGGTGTCCTCGCCGTCGTCGATCCGCGCGCAGAAGTCATCGTAGGCTGCCGTCAGCGCCCTCTTCCAGACCTCCGCCGACATTCCCGCCGGCAACGGCGGGCAGCCGTTGGCTTCCCCGTTGCGCATGTCGATCTTGTGCGCAAACTCGTGGAGCACAAGATTCATCCCCGTACTCTCCCAGTCGGCACCCGCTTCCACGTCCGGCCACGACAGGACGACCGGCCCGCCTGGCATCGCTTCTCCGGCCAGCGGCCCGTCGTTCCGGTGCACGACGCCGGCCTCGTCCTCCCACTCCCACTCCGGGACGAACTCGCCGGGATAGACGATCACATTCTCGAAGCCCTCGTAGAACGCCAGGTCGAGCTCGAGCACCAGCATTGAGGCCTGGATCGCGATGATCACGCGCTGCAGCGGCGTGACCGCATGGCCACGCGCGCCGACGATCGCCTTGGCATCGAGGAAGAGCACCACCTTCTCGTGCAGGCGCACGAGGTCGCCGTCGCCGTAGCGCGCGAGAAACGGCAGGCGCGCGACCGCTTCGCGCCACAATGCATCGGGAATCGCCGCGCGGGAAAGGATTCGCCGCCGGCGCCAGCGGGAGAGCGCATCGAACATCGCGCCCCCGGGGTCAGGGTCTGGTCGCGACGGACGACTCGTCGGCGACCGCACCTTCGAGCAGGTTGCCGGACGCCTCGCCGGTGAGCAGGCGATCGGCCTCGGCCTCGGGCAACGCCTCGACGTCGCGCAGCTTGCGCGCGATCGTCGTGCTCTTGCGGCCGGCGTCGTCGAGCGTACGGCCGACCTGGTCCAGCTTCTCCTTGGTCCTGGCGAGGATCTCGCCGAACTTGCCGAACTCCGTCTTGACCGCCCCCAGCACGCGCCACACCTCGGTGGAGCGCTGTTCGATCGCGAGCGTGCGGAAACCCAGCTGCAGGCTGTTCAGCATTGCCTGGAGATTCATCGGGCCCGCGAGCATCACGCGAAAGTCGCGCTGCAGCGCGTCCGCGAGGCCCGGGCGCGACACCGCCTCGGCGTAGAGGCCTTCGGTCGGCACGAACAGGATCGCGAAATCGAGCGTGTGCGGCGGCTCGATGTACTTGTCGCGGATCGACTTCGCCTCGGCCTTGAAGAACGTCTCCATCGCCTTGCGGCTCGCCTCGACGGCGCCGGCGTCGGCGTTCTCGATCGCGTCCTGCAGCCGCTGGTAATCCTCGAGCGGGAACTTGGCGTCGATCGGCAACCAGCACGGAGCGCCGTCGTCACCGCGGCCGGGGAACTTGACGGCGAATTCGACGCGCTCCTTGCTGCCGGGACGGGTCGCGACGTTCTGCGCGTACTGGGTGGGGGTCAGCAATTCGGCGAGCAGCGTGCCGAGCTGGACCTCGCCCCAGCCGCCACGGCTCTTGACGTTGGTCAGCACGCGGCGCAGGTCGCCCACCCCCGCCGCCAGCGTCTGCATCTCGCCCAGGCCCTTGTGCACCTGCTCGAGGCGATCCGACACCTGCTTGAACGACTGGCCCAGGCGCTCGTCGAGGGTGGTCTGCAGCTTCTCGTCGACGGTCGAGCGCATCTGGTCGAGTTTCTGCGCGTTCTCGCTGCGCAGCACATCGAGCCGCTGCTCGACCGTCGCCCGCACCGCTTCGAGCCGCTGCTCGTTCGTTTGCGTGAGCAGGGAGAGCCGGTCGCCGAACTGTTGCAGCTGCTCGACCTGAGTTCCCGCCATCCCGGCGAGCTGCTGCTGCATCGTCTGCGCCTGCTGCGCGAGGGTCGCGCCCAGCTCCGTGCGGGCCGTCTGCGCGGCCACCGCCTGTTCGGTGCGCGCGTTGGCGAGATCCTGGCGCAGGTCGCGCTCGAAGTCCGCGTTGGTGGCGGCCAGCACCTCGAGCCGCGTGCGCAGTTCCGCCGCCTCGCGCGCCGCGGCGTCGCGCGCGCCCGCGAGCGAACCGATCCGCGCGAGCACGGCGACGATCAGCGCGGCGACGACGACGAGCGCGACGAGAACGACCAGGAACAGCGTATCCGGCATGGCGAAGCGAGTTTACTACGCGGGACGAACAGCGGCCGCGCGCGAAGCGAAAGCTACGCCGCTTCCCTGCTTGCTTTCTTCCGTTCGTGCTCTTTGAGGTGGCGCTTGCGGATGCGGATCGATTTCGGCGTCACTTCGACCAGCTCGTCGTCGGCGATGAACTCGACCGCGTATTCGAGCGTGAGATCGATCGGCGGGGTCAGGGCGATCGCGTCGTCCTTGCCGGAGGAGCGAACGTTGGTGAGCTGCTT
>CAYGYQ010000233.1:0-5291 GCA_964354035.1 uncultured Bordetella sp. | reverse complement strand
CCTTCGCGCTGCGCGCTCCGGTATTCGCCCTTGGGGCGGCCCGGCGGGCTCATGCGAGCGCAATGGCAAAGCGTGCCAGCGCCTGCGCCGTTGGCGTCGACCCCGCGCCGGGAAGCTGTGGCCGGACAAAGCATCCGTCCTCGACGCGAATGGGTTCGACGAAGTGATCCTTGATCCAGGGGATGTACTCGAGCACGGCCGTTGCCGGATGCGCGTACGAAAGGTGCACGTGCACTTGGCCCATGTCGCCGGCATGCGCCGCCACCGGCAGGCGGCGCGCGTGCGCGGCATCGGCGACCTGCAGGAACTCCGTGATGCCGCCCAGGCGCGTGACATCGGGCTGCACGTAATGCACAGCGCCCGCCGCCATGAACGCTTCGAAGGCGTCCGCCGTGTAGAGCTGCTCGCCCAGCGCGATCGGTATGTTTGTGCTGCGCGCGAGCGCGGCGTGCGCTGCGACGTCGTCGTACCACAGCGGTTCCTCGAACCAGTGGACGTCGAAGGGCTGCGCCTGGGCGCAGAAGCGCCGGCAGGTCGGCAGATCCCACTTGCCGTTGCCGTCGATCGCGAGTGTGGGTTCCGGTCCGATCGCCTGCCGGACCGCTTCCAGCCGTCCGAGGTCGACGCCGGGCCGGTCGTGCCCGACCTTGATCTTGATACCGCGGAAGCCGTCGACTTCGGTCGCGCGCCGGCAGCCGTCGACCAGTGCCTCGTCGGTCAGCGACAGCCAGCCGACGTCGGTGTTGTACGCCTCCAGCCGGTCGCGCACCGGACCGCCCAGCAGATGCCAGAGCGGGACTCCGGCGGCCTTGGCGCGGAGGTCCCACAGCGCGATATCGACGGCGGCAAGCGCCAGCTGCGTGATGCCGGCGCGCCCCACCCATTGCAGCGCCGGCGCGCGGGCGAGCTTCTGCCACAGCCGCCGGCCGGCGAACGCGTCCTCGTCCTGCAGCAACGGCCCGTAGCAGTTGCCGATGCAGGCCGCGATCAGGCGATCGGAAGCCGCATCGGCGTGGGTGCCGGTAAAGCCGTAGCCTTCGCGGCCGTCCGCCGTGCGCAGACGCACACCGACCACGCCCCAGTGCGTGATCCGATGCGTCGAATCCGCGATCGACGCGCGGTTCAACGGCATGTGCAGGATGAGCGGCTCGACCGCGGCTATTTTCATCGCGTGGGCGAACAGCAGATGCCGGGGCGCGTTTGGTCGCGCCCCGGCGACGCCCGTTGCCGGGCGTTATGGGACATCAGCCGCCGCGGATCTTCGCCAGCGTCGCGGTCATCTTGTCGACGGTCTCCTTGCCGATCGTCGCCGCGTGCTTCTCGTACACGGGCTTGACGGCATCGCGCATGCGCTTCTGCTCGGCCGGGGCGATCTCGTTGACCGTCATGCCCTTGGTCTTGAGGTCGCCCAGCGCCTTGTCCGACAGCGCGCGCGAGACCCTGCGCTGCTCGTCGCGGCCCTGGATCGCGCACTCGGAGAGCACCTTCTGCTCGGCCGGGGACAGCTTGTCCCACAGTGGCTTCGAGTAGAGCACCATGAACGGCGTGTACGCGTGCCGGGTCACCGACAGGTACTTCTGCACTTCGTAGAACTTCGACGTGTCGATGGTGACGAACGGGTTCTCCTGGCCATCGATCGCCTTGGTCTCCAGCGCCGGAAACACTTCGCCGAAGGCCATCGGGACCGGGTTCGCGCCGACGGTCTTGAAGGTGTCGAGGAAGACATTGTTCTGCATCACGCGCACCTTGAGGCCCGGGAAGTCCTCGACCTTGTTCACCGGCTTCTTGGAATTGGTCAGGTTGCGGAAGCCGTTCTCCCAGTAGGTGAGATTGACGAGGCCGACGGCGGGCATCTTGTCCGAGATGTACTTGCCGTATTCGCCGTCGAGGATCGCATCGGCTTCCTTCTCATTGGCGAACAGGAACGGCAGGTCGAACACGCCGAGGTCGGGCAGGATGCCGATCAGCGGCGAGGTCGACGTGATCACCATCTCCTGCGTGCCGGAGCGCAGCGACTGCGTCGCCTGCAGGTCGCCACCGAGCGCGCCGCCCCAGAAGGCCTGGATCTTCATCTTGCCGCCGGATTTTTCGGCGGCGCACGCGGCCATTTTGGCAACGCCGTTGCCAACCGGGTGTTCCTGGTTGACGCCGTTGGACAGGCGGATGGTGCGCTCGGTGAACTGCGCCTGGGCGGGCAGCGCGAGTGCGGCGGCCGCGATGCCCGCGGCCAGGAGGCTGAGTCGGAACTTCATATTGATCTCCTAGGATCGGCTCGGCACGCCCGCGCGTGCTTTCACCACTGGAAGGGAAGGCCCATGAACGCCCGGTAGGGCCACATCACGAGCTGCGGGAAAAAAATCAGCAGGAACAGCACGATCGACTGCGTGAACAGGAAAGGATTCACACCGCGCATGACGTCGGTCATCGACACCCGGGCCACGCCGCTCACCACGTTGAGCACGATGCCCACCGGCGGGGTGATGAGGCCGATGGCGTTGTTGATGATGAACAGCACGCCGAAATAGACGGGATCGATCCCGGCCATCTTGACCAGCGGCATGAGCACCGGGGTCAGAATCAGCACTGTCGGCGTGAAGTCGAGCGCGGTGCCGACGACGAGCACCAGGATCATCATGCAGATCATCAGCAGCGTCGGGTTGGCGATCAGCGGCGCCAGCAGGTTGCCGAGCTCGCCGGGGATGTTGGCCTGCGTGATCAGCCACGACGAAATGCCGCAGGCCGCGACCAGGAACATCACCACCGCGGTCATCTTGGCGGCCGCCAGCACGACGTCATACAGCTGCGAGAGCCTGAGCTCCTTGTAGATGAACATGCCGACGATCGCCGCGTAGACGACGGCGACCACGGCGGCCTCGGTCGGCGTCGCCCAACCGAAGCGGATCGAGCCCAGCACGAATACCGGCATCGCCAGCGCAAACGCGCCGTCGCGCAGCGTGTGCAGCCGATGCGTCCAGCTGCGCTTCGGCAGCGTGGTCAGTACCTCCTTGCGCGAGACCCACCACCAGGCGACGAACAACGACAGGCCAAGCAACAGGCCGGGGACGATGCCGGCGACGAACAACCGCGGGATCGACACGTTGGCGGCCACACCGAACACGACGAAACCGATCGACGGCGGGATCACCGGGGCGACGATCCCGCCCGCGGCGATCAGCCCCGCCGAGCGCGGGATGTTGTAGCCCGCTTCGCGCATCATCGGGATCAGGATCGCCGCCAGCGCCGCCGTGTCGGCCGCCGCCGAGCCCGACAGTGACGCCATGATGATCGCGGCGACGATGGCCACGTAGCCGAGGCCGCCGTGGCGGTGGCCGATCAGCGCCAGCGCGAAATTGACGATCCGCTTGGACAGCCCCCCGGCGTTCATCAGCTCGCCGGCGAGCAGGAAGAAGGGAATCGCCAGCAACACGAACGAGTCGGCGCCGTCGAGGATCTTCTGCGCGACGATCTGGCTGTCGTAGATGCCGAGATACGCCATCAGCGTGATGCCGCAGATGACGAGCGAGAAGGCGACCGGCACGCCGATCGCCATTGCGCCCATCAGCGACACGAGGAAGATGGTGATGGTCATTGCGACTCGGCTCCGCGCCGTTTCATTCGAGCCCGCGTTTAATATGCACGGCCTCGTCGAGCTCGAAAGTGCCGGCGAAGATCGCGAGCTCGCGCTCGTCCACGTTGCCCGTGAACGCGCGCAGCAGGCGCATCAGCACCATGAGACCGATGGCGACGCTGGTGAAATAGCCGACGCCGAACACCCAGAGCATCGAGATGCCGGTGACGGTGGCGACGTTGCTCGCGTTGACGGCGGCCTGCTGCCAGGTGCCCCAGAAGAAGACGGCGCAGCAGAAGAGGATCAGCGCGTCCGAGGCCATCATGCAGGCGAGTCGCCCCTTGCGGCCGAATTTGCCGACCAGCATGTCGACGCCGAGGTGCAGGTGCTCGCGCATCACCACGACGGCGCCGATGAAGGTCAGCCAGACGAAGAAGAAGCGGCTCATTTCCTCGGACACGTCGATGCCCGAATCGACAGTCCAGCGCAGCACGACGTTGCCGAACACCATCAGCACCATCGCGGCCAGCAAAAAAACCATCAGCCGCTCGAGGAAGCGGAAGAACCGCTCCTCGATCTGCGCCAGGGCGCCGGGGAGCAGGTTCATGCGCGAACGTCCGCGGCCCCGACGGGGCCGCTGCCGATCCGGCCTTCGATGCTGGCTCGGGCCATCCGGGTCAGCGCAGATCCGAGGGCGATAGGTGGTCCATGTCGTCGAACACCTGGTTTTCTCCGACCATGCCCCAGATGAAGGTGTAGGCCTGCGAGCCTACGCCCGAGTGGATCGACCAGCTGGGGCTGATCACCGCCTGCTCGTTCGCGACGACGATGTGGCGCGTCTCGTCGGGACGGCCCATCAGGTGGAAGACCACGGCGTTGGCGGGCAGATCGAAGTAGAAATAGACCTCCATCCGCCGCTCGTGGGTGTGGCAAGGGAACGTGTTCCAGACGCTGCCCGCCTCGAGCTGGGTCATGCCCATCGTGAGCTGGCAGGACTCGACGACCCCCGGCACGATGAACTTGTAGATCGTGCGCCGGTTGGCCGTCTTCGCGTCGCCGAGGGTCGAGGGCGAGGCGTCCTTCAGCGTGACCTTCCTGGTCGGGCAGCTGCGGTGCGCCGGCGCGCTGTTGAGGTAGAACTTCGCGGGGTTGCCCGGGTCCGCACTGCGGAAGCGCACGTCCTTCGCGCCGGCGCCGACGTAGAGCGCCTCGCGCGTGCCGAGCTCGAAGTTCGTGCCGTCGACCGTGATCATCCCTGGTCCGCCGATGTTGATCGCGCCGAGCTCGCGGCGCTCGAGAAAGCTCCCGACCGCGAACTTCTTGGCGAGGTCCGGCCCGAACGCGAGCTCGCGGGCGCCCGGCATCGCGCCGCCGACAATGATGCGGTCGATCTGGCTGTAGGTCAGCGCGATCTCGTCCTGGACGAACAGGCGCTCGACGAGGAAGTGGCGGCGCAACCCCGCGGTGTCGAGCAGTTTCACGTGCTCGCTGTGGAGCGGCTGGCGAACGTCCATCGGGACTCCGGTGCAAAGGGGAAAGAGAGGGTACGGCATGCTAGCCACAGCGGGCCGATCCGGGCAAGCGACTTGATCAAACTTCCGCTCTTCTGCTCGGCGGCGCCGGCGCGGCGCGGGCGGCTTCGGGCTCGCCGCGCCGTGGCCCCATAATGGCGGCCCCGGGATCCGAACCGTCGCGCCATCCGGCGGTGCGAAGCGAGGGTGTC
>CAYGYQ010000232.1:0-5363 GCA_964354035.1 uncultured Bordetella sp. | reverse complement strand
ATTCGCCAACGCGATCCGTGACCAGCAGGAGAATCTGCGGCGCAGCGCGCAGGGCGTCGATCCGGCGATCTTCGACAATCCGGAAGTGCGCTACAACATGCTGCAGCAGCTGCTCAGCGAGCGCCTGCTGCAGAAGAAAGGCACGGACTTGCACTTCGGTGTCTCTAACGCCGAGGTCTTCGAGCGGATCGCCGCCGACCCGCGATTTCGCGAGAGTGGGCGGTTCTCGCTCGACGTCTACAAGAACCTGCTGCGGCAGGCAGGGATCGCGGAGCCGGCGTTCGAGGACAGCATTCGCCGGCAGCTGCAGAGCGAACCGGTCGTCGACCCCATTGCCCGCGGCGGCATCGTGCCGCGCGCATCAGGCGTGGCGTTCGTGAATCTGGTCGAGCAGCAGCGGGAGGTCGAGGCCGCTCAGATCGACGTCGAACCATTCCTCAAGGACGTCGTCGTCGACGCGGCGCAGGAAAAGGCCTTCTACGACGCGAACGCGGCCGCCTTCAGGTCACCCGAGGAGGCCAAGTTCGAGTACGTTGTCCTGACCCAGGACGCGTTGCTCGCGCAGATCGCCGTGACTCCCGACGAGGTCCGGGCGCAGTATGAGAGCGCGGTCAAGTCCTACCGCCAGGAGGAGCAGCGACAGGCTTCGCATATCCTGGTCGCCGTAAAGCCCGACGCCGGTGAGGCCGAGCGCACGGCGGCGAAGAAAGCCGCCGAGGCGCTGGCGGCCGAGGCGAAGGCGAATCCCGCGAAGTTCGCCGATCTGGCCAGGCAACGGTCGCAGGATCCGGGCTCGGCCGCGCAGGGAGGCGATCTGGGCAGCAACCCGCGCGGAGCGATGGTGAAGGCCTTCGACGACGCTGTCTTCTCGATGCAGCCTGGCGAAATCAGGGGTCCGGTGCAAAGCGAATTCGGCTGGCATGTGATCCAATTGGTGGCCGTGACGCCAGAGAAGACGCGCTCGTTCGAAGAAGTGAAGGCACAGATCGAGACGGAGTTGCGACGGCAGAAGGTCGGACAGAAATTCGCGGCCGCCGCCGACCAGTTCCAGAACCTCGTCTACGAACAGGCGGACACGCTCGCGCCGGTGGCGAAGGCACTGGGTCTCACGATTCAGACGTCGCCGCTGGCCACGCGGGCGCAGGCGCAGCAGATTGCGCTGGGCAGCGCGAAATTCGCGCAGGCGCTGTTCGCGCCCGAGTCGGTTTCCGCGAAACGCAACACCGACGCCATCGAGGTTGGTTCCGGGGCACTGATGGCGGGCCGGGTCATCGAGTACAAGCCGGCCGCAGTGCGGCCTTTCGACGACGTGAAGGGCGAGATTCATCGCCAGTTGGTCCGGCAGGGCGCGGCCGAGTTAGCCCAGAAGACGGGACGCGAGAAGCTCGCGCTGCTCGAGCAGGGCAAGAGCGCAAAGGACGTGGGCATCGTCTTCGCCAAACCCGTGTCGTTGGTGCGCAACCGGGCTCAGCCTGGTTTCAGCAACGATGCGATCACGCGAATTTTTCAGGTCGATGCGGCCAAGGTTCCCGCCTACATCGGCGCAACCAGTGACGGCGGCGGATTCTCGATCTACCGGTTGGTCAATGTGGTGATGCCGCCCGAAGCCGACGCGGGCAAGGTCGCCGCAGCGCGGGCCAGAATCGGCGAGATGCAGAACCGCGAGGTGTTCGATGCGTACATCGCGACGCTCAAGGCCAAGGCCAAGATCGAGGTCAATCAGAAGAACCTCGAGAAGAAGTGATGGGGCAGGTCAGCTCTTGCAACTCTCCCTGAACCAGGCTTCCAGCCGCTGACGCTCCCTCACGATAGCCGCATCGTCCATTGCCGTGCGCTGGCCTTGCGCGTCGGTCGTGTAGATGACGCGCTGGCTGGATTGCCCCAGCGTGATGATCTGGCCGCGAACCCTTTCGCATTGCTCGCGGTTCAGGTTGGCCTCGACGCGCGCTTTCGTTGCCTTGGCCTCCTCGTCGGCCCGGAGCAACTTCTGCTTCTTTATCTCCGCGTCCTTGTTCGCGAGATCTTTCGCCGCATTCGGGTTGGCCGGCGGCGGAGGTGCGTTGATCTCTTCCACCTTGAAGTTGCCCGTGGGCGGCTGGTCCGAATAGATTACCCGGCCGCTGGCGTCGGTCCATTTGTAGGTCGTAGCCGCTGCGGGGGCGACGGCGAGCAGCAAGGCGGCGGCGAAGAGCCCGGTGCACGCGGCCACACCCCACGGCGAGAGCGCCTGCAAGCTGCGGATAGGGCCAAATCGGTTCACGGTCATTGACGACATGCTCACCTCGACACGTTTTATGACAATGGCAAGGTAATCCAACCGCTGTCGCGCGTCAAACCCGCGCGGTGGTTCCAGCCGGCGCCGGCCGGCTCCGTGTCTCATTGCGGGCACGTGCGAAGTGGAGTGGTTCTCCGACCCGGGCGACGCGGGTATAATCCGTTTTTGCGCATAGGAGAAAGTCACATGCGTGCCGCCCGGAAAGCACTGACGTTCGACGACGTCCTGCTCGTTCCCGCGCATTCCCTGGTCGTCCCCAACGACGTCAGCCTGAAAAGCCGCCTCACCGCGAGCGTCGGGCTCAACATCCCGCTGCTTTCGGCGGCGATGGACACGGTGACCGAAACCCGCCTCGCCATCGCCATCGCGCAGGAAGGCGGGCTGGGTGTAGTGCACAAGAACATGCCGCCGGCGAAGCAGGCCGCCGAAGTCGCGAAGGTCAAGCGTTTCGAGAGCGGCGTGGTCAAGGATCCGATCACGATTCCACCGACGATGTCGGTGCGCGAGGTGCTCGCGCTGACGCGGCAACACCGGATTTCCGGCCTGCCGGTCGTCGACGGCAAGCGCGTCGTCGGCATCGTGACCAACCGCGACCTCCGGTTCGAGACGAATCTCGACCAGCCTGCATCAAACATCATGACCAAGGGCGATCGGCTGGTCACGGTCCCCGAGGGCACGGAACTCGAGCGCGCCAAGGCTTTGATGCACCAGCACCGCCTCGAGCGCGTGCTGGTCGTCACCGACGCGATGGAATTGCGCGGCCTCATCACCGTCAAGGACATTCTCAAGTCCACCGAGCATCCGCTCGCCTCGAAGGACGAGCTCGGGCGCCTGCGGGTAGGTGCTGCGGTCGGAACGGGCGGCGACACCGAGGAGCGGGTCGAAGCCCTGGTCCATGCCGGCGTCGACGTCCTCGTCGTCGACACGTCGCACGGCCATTCGCAGGCGGTGCTCGATCGTGTGCAGTGGATCAAGAAGCGTTTTCCGCAGGTGCAGGTCATCGGCGGCAACATCGCGACGGCGGACGGCGCCAAGGCCATGGCCGACCACGGCGGCGATGCGGTGAAAGTTGGCGTCGGCCCGGGGTCGATCTGCACGACGCGCATCGTCGCCGGCGTTGGCGTGCCGCAGATCTCGGCGATCCAGTTCGCCCTCGAGGGTGCGGCGCGTGCCGGCATTCCGGTCATCGCCGATGGTGGGATCCGCTATTCCGGGGACATCGCCAAGGCGCTGGCGGCGGGGGCATCCTCGGTGATGCTCGGCAGCCTGTTCGCCGGCACCGAGGAGGCACCGGGGGAAACCGAGCTCTACCAGGGCCGCTCGTACAAGAGTTATCGCGGCATGGGCTCCCTGGGCGCCATGAAGGAGGGAAGCTCGGATCGTTATTTCCAGGATGCCGAAGGCGAGGGCGCCGCCGAACGACTCGTGCCGCAGGGCATCGAAGGCCGCGTCCCATACAAGGGCGCGCTCTCCGCGGTGATCCACCAGCTGATGGGCGGCCTGCGCGCGGCAATGGGCTATTGCGGCTGCGTGACGATCGAGGAGTTGCACGCGCGGGCGGAGTTCGTGGAAATCACGTCGGCCGGCATCCGCGAATCGCATGTGCACGACGTGCAGATCGTCAAAGAGGCCCCCAACTACCGCGTCGAATGATCGCGTCGGTGCATAGCGGCGGCGCCGCCTGTCTTACTTGCTGGTCGGTTATCTTATGGCCGCTCCATCCCACTCCCGGATCCTGATCCTCGATTTCGGCGCGCAATACACCCAGCTGATCGCGCGCCGGCTGCGCGAGACGCACGTCTACTGCGAAATCCATCCGTTCGACGTCGGCGACGACTTCATCCGGACGTTCGCGCCGAAGGGCATCGTCCTTTCGGGAGGGCCGAATAGTGTCACCGAGGGTGATACGCCACGCGCGCCCGAAGCGGTGTGGTCGCAGGGCGTGCCCGTGCTCGGCATCTGCTACGGGATGCAGACGATGGCAGCGCAACTCGGCGGGTCGGTCGAGTCCGGTCGCGTGCGCGAGTTCGGTTATGCCGAGGTCCGCGCGCGCGGGCATTCGATACTCTTCAGCGGGATCGAGGACCGCCGCAATGCCGAGGGTCACGGCCTGCTCGACGTGTGGATGAGCCACGGCGACAAGGTCACGGCGCTGCCGCCGGGCTTCGACGCGATCGCGAGCAGCGCCTCCTGCGCGATCGCCGGGATGGCCGATCCCGCGCGCGGCTTCTATGCCGTGCAGTTTCATCCCGAAGTCACGCACACGAAGCAGGGCGCGGCCATACTCGCGCGGTTCGCGCACGACATCTGCGGCTGCGCGCAGGACTGGAACATGCGGGATTACGTCGCCGAGGCCGTGGCGGGCATCCGGGCGCAGGCCGGAACCGAGAAAGTCATCCTCGGCCTCTCCGGCGGCGTCGACTCGTCGGTCGCCGCCGCGCTCATCCACAAGGCGATCGGGGACCAGCTCACCTGCGTGTTCGTCGACCACGGTCTGCTGCGCCAGGACGAGGCCGCGCAGGTGCTCGACACCTTCGCCCGCAACCTCGGCGTGCGCGTGATTCACGTCGACGCCGCCGACGAGATGTACGCCGCGCTGGAAGGCGTCGCCGACCCCGAGCAGAAGCGGCGGATCATCGGCCGCCTGTTCGTCGACGTCTTCCAACGGGAATCAGCGAAGCTCGCCGCGCGCGGGGCCGCGGCGAAGTGGCTGGCGCAGGGGACCATCTATCCGGACGTCATCGAGTCGGCCGGCGCCAAGACCAAGAAGGCGCACACGATCAAGTCGCACCACAACGTGGGCGGCCTGCCCGACACGCTGCACCTGAAGCTCCTCGAGCCGCTGCGGGAGCTCTTCAAGGACGAAGTGCGCGAGCTGGGACAGGCGCTCGGCCTGCCGCGCGAAATGGTGTTCCGCCACCCGTTTCCTGGCCCCGGCCTTGGCGTGCGCATCCTGGGCGCGGTGACGCGCGAGCACGCCGACCTGCTGCGCCGCGCCGACGCGATCTTCATCGACGAGCTCCGGCTCGCGCGCGATGCCGAAGGCAGGAGCTGGTACGACCTGACTGCGCAGGCGTTCGCCGTTTTC
>CAYGYQ010000231.1:5087-5422 GCA_964354035.1 uncultured Bordetella sp. | reverse complement strand
CGAACTGCTTCGCGAACGCGAGATCGGGCTTGCCCGTCTCGCACCAGATCAGGTCCGCGTACGCCGCGTAGGCGAGCCCGCGCGACACCGCCTGGTCGAGACCCGCGCGCGTCTTGTAGAAACCCTCAATCGTGCGCTCGCCGGTGCAGAACGGCTTGTCGGTGTCGTCGATGTCGGAGGTCACGAGGTCCGCCGCCTCGGCGTCGGTGCGCGCGAGAACGATCGTCGGCACGCCCATGCAGTCGGCGGCAAGCCGCGCCGCGATCAGCTTCTCGACGGCCTCGCGCGTCCGCACGAGCACCTTGCCGCCCATGTGGCCGCACTTCTTCACCGAC
>CAYGYQ010000231.1:0-5077 GCA_964354035.1 uncultured Bordetella sp. | reverse complement strand
CGCCAGCTGGTCCTCGAAATGGACACCCGCCGCGCCCGCGTCGATCATCGCCTTCATCAGCTCGAACGCGTTCAGCACGCCGCCGAATCCGGCCTCGGCATCGGCGACGACGGGCGCGAAGAAGTCGATGTCGCCCTTGCCTTCCATGTGCTGGATCTGGTCGGCGCGCATCAGCGCGTTGTTGATCCGGCGCACGACCTGCGGCACCGAATTGACCGGATAAAGCGACTGGTCCGGATACATCTCGCCGGCGATGTTGGCATCGGCGGCGACCTGCCAGCCCGAAAGGTAGATGGCCTTCAGGCCAGCCTTCACCTGCTGCAGCGCCTGGTTGCCGGTCATCGCGCCCAGCGTGTTCACGAACGGCTCGTCGTGCATCAGCCTCCACAGCTTCTCCGCGCCGCGGCGCGCGAGCGTGTGCTCGATGTGCACCGACCCGCGCAGGCGCACGACGTCTTCTGCCGTGTAACCGCGCTTGATGCCCTTCCAGCGGGGATTTTCCGCCCAGTCCTTCTTGAGTCTTGCCGCTTCCAGATCGTAGCTCATCGACAACTCCCATCGTCTGCGTCATGGCCAATCCGCGATTGCCCGTGCGGGGCAACCCGGAACCTTGGTCAGCGATCCCCGCGGCGCAACTGCAGTTCGCGCCACGGCTACCGCAGCGTGAAACGGGTGGCGAGCCCAGCCGCCAGACGCTTCACTGCACGGACCGTCGAGGATCGCTCGGCCGATCGGGCGGGCATGGATGGGGTTGAGGCACCAGGCCCTTCATGCAGCCGTGACCGAGGTTGGCCGTCGACTGCTCGTGACATGGCTACAAATTAGCAAAATCCGGCCGACCTGACAAGCGATTTTCTGCATTGCAATATACAAAATGTCACTTGAAATCATGCGCTTAAAAACGATTTCCACCAGGTGGAATCCATCTGCCCCATTTTGCCCTGCCATCTGCTGCATTGCGGGATCATACGATGTGCACGCAGTCGCCGCGCTGCGGCACCTCGACCGACGGCCAGTGCAGACGTTCGCGCATCAGCTCGGCAAAACCGACGGCGGTCGCGCGCTCGCCGTGAACGACGAACGCGCGTGCGGGAGGCGCACGGAACGCCGACAGCCAAGCGACGAGCGCCGCCTGATCGCCGTGTGCGGAGAGTCCGCCGATCGTGTGCACCGACGCGCGCACGGGCACGTCTTCGCGAAACAGACGCACGCGCTTGGCACCGTCGACGATCTCGCGCCCCAGCGTTCCGGTCGCCTGAAATCCGGTGAAGACGATCGCGCATTCCTCGCGCGGCAGATTGTGGCGCAGATGATGCCGGACCCGCCCTCCTTCGCACATGCCGGATGCCGCGACGATGACCGCGCCGCGCGTCACGCTGTTGATCGCCATCGAATCCTGCGGCGTCTCGGTGAAGCGGACGTGAACCTGGTCCTTGTTGCGCGCGACCCAGCCGGCAAGGTCACGGCTTTCCCGATCCAGGATCGCCGCGTACTTGGCCGTGATCTCGGTCGCGCGCGTGGCGAGCGGCGAATCGACGAAGATGTTGAGCGCGGGCGCCCGGCCCTGCCGCACGAGGTCGGCCAGCACGTGCAGCACTTCCTGCGTCCGGCCGACGGCGAACGCGGGAATGATCACGTTGCCGCGGGGAAGCGTAGCCGCCAGCACTTGCGCGAGTTCGTCGTAGGTCGTCGCCAGCGTCTTGTGCAGGCGGTTGCCGTAGGTGGACTCGACGATGACGGCGTCGGCATCGGCGATCGGCGTCGGATCGGCCATCACCGGCCGTCCGGGCTGGCCCAGATCACCGGAGAAGACGAGCTTGCGCGCCCCCCCCTCGATGTCCGCCCACAGCTCGACGATCGACGAGCCGAGGATGTGCCCGGCGTCACGGAAGCGGAAGCGGATGGACGCCTTGGGCTCGAACAACCGGTCGTAGGCGACGGGCACCAGCAACGAAAGGCTCCGTTGCGCATCGGCCACGGTGTAAAGCGGCGCCGCGACCGGGTCGCCGCGAGGTCCCCCGCGATGCGGGAACCGCGTCCCCCGGCGAGCGTGGCGCGGCTCGACCTCATGCGCCCGCGCAAATTCCATTTCGTGGATGTGCGCGCTATCCGGCAGCATCACCCCGAGCAGGTCGATCGTTGCCGGCGTCGCGTAGACGGGGCCGGAAAAGCCACGCGCAGCCAGCCGCGGCAGCAGCCCGGAATGATCGATGTGCGCGTGCGTGATGACGACGAAGTCGATGGCGCGGACGTCGAAATCCAGCGCCGCGGCGTTCTTGTCGTCGGCATCGCGGCCGCCCTGGAACATGCCGCATTCGACGAGGAAACGCGCGCCACCGGCAGCCACGCGAAAGCAGGATCCGGTGACCTCGCCGGCCGCGCCGAGGAAGGTGACTTCAATCCCGTTCAGTTGCGCCATGCCGAAGAATGTAGCAGTTTCCTGTCTCCGCGGGCGGGGCACTTGATCCGCCGGACTTGATCGGCCGGGCTTGACATCGGCGTCGGAGGGTGCAAACGTCTGCCACTGGCGCGACGCGATTTGTTCAGGTCCTTGCGCAACGCCGGCCATTGGGAGTCAACCGCGGGAGTCAACTGCGGAAGCAGAGTGCGCGCCGCCTGGCGGCGAAATCAACGGCGCGTGCGGCGGGAAACCGTCGTGCGACCGACACAAGGAGAGCATCGTGCGTTCCATTTCCATGATCGGCGCTGCCCTGGTCGCCGCGCTGGGCGCCGCCCACGCCGCGGGACAGGGCAGCGACCCCAACCTCGCCCGGAACCTGGCCGCCACCTGCGCCAACTGCCACGGCACCAACGGCGTGAGCGTGGGCGAGGTTGCCTCGCTCGCCGGCAGGTCGAGGGACGAGCTCGTGCGCAGGATGCAGGACTACAAGAAGGGCACCGTGCCCGGAACGATCATGCCGCAGCTGGCCAAGGGCTACACCGACGAGCAGATCGACCTCGTCGCCGGCTGGTTCGCGGCGCAGAAGGCAAAGTGAGGGAGCGGCCATGAGCATGCAACGGCGTGATTTCCTGAAGACGATCGGCGCGGCTTCGACGGTCGCCGCGATTCCGGGCTGCGCGACGATGGGCGGGACGAGCGGCAAGGTCGTCGTCATCGGCGGCGGGTATGGCGGCGCAACGGCCGCGAAGTACATCCGGATGTGGAGCGACGGCGGAGTCGACGTGACCTTGGTCGAGCCGAACCCCGAATTCATCTCGTGCCCGATTTCGAATCTCGTGCTCGGAGGCAGCAAGACGCTCGCCGACGTCACGGTGAGCTACGACAACCTTACGAAGCGTCACGGCGTGAAGATCGTCAAGGACACTGCGACCGGGATCGACACCGAGAAGCGCATGGTGAAGCTCGCCGGCGGCGGCGAGCTGCCGTACGACCGACTCATCCTGTCGCCGGGCATCGACTTCATGTGGGACAAGGTGCCCGGTCTCAACAACGCCCGCGCGCAGGAGACGATCCTGCACTCGTGGAAAGCCGGCGCGCAGACCGTTGCGTTGCGCCGCCAGCTGGAGGCGATGCCCGATGGCGGCGTCTACGCCCTGTCGATCCCCGTCGCGCCCTATCGCTGCCCGCCGGGGCCCTACGAGCGCGCGTGCCAGGTCGCCTGGTACTTCAAGCGGGCCAAGCCGAAGTCGAAGGTGCTGATCCTCGACGGCAACGGCGACGTCACGTCGAAGGGGCCGCTGTTCAAGAAGGCCTGGGCGGAGGAGTACAAGGGCATCGTCGAGTACCGGGGCAACCACGTGCTGACCGATGTCGACGCGGCGACGCGCACGGCGAAGTTCGAGGTGCAGGACGCCGTCAAGGCCGACGTGCTCAACGTGGTGCCGCCGCAACGTGCGGGGGCCATCGCGCGATCCGCGGGTGTCGTCACCGCGAACGACCGCTGGTGCGACGTCGACTTCCTGACCTTCGAGTCGGTGAAGGTGAAGAACATCCACGTGCTGGGCGATGCGATCCAGATCGCGCCCGGCATGCCCAAGTCCGGGCACATGGCGAACCAGCACGCGAAGGTCTGCGCCGCGGCGGTAATCGCGCTGCTCTCTGGCCAGGCCCCGAGTCCGACGCCGGTCCTCACCAACACCTGCTATAGCTTCATCACCGACAAGGACGTCGTGCACGTCGCCTCGGTCCACCAGTACGACAAGGACAAGAAGACGGTGCTGGCCGTGCCCGGCTCGGGCGGCGTGTCGGCGGCGATGAGCGAGATCGAAGGCCGGTACGCGTTCAGCTGGGCGAAGAACATCTGGGCGGACACGCTCGCCTAGACCAGCGCCGGTGCAACGCCGGCCCTGATTTTCACGCCACGGGCTCGGTTTCCTTCGTCTCCTCGAACAGGAGGCGGACCTTGTCGTCGTCGCCAATGTCGATCGTCACCTGACCGCCACCGACGAGCCGCCCGAACAGGAGCTCGTCGGCGAGCGCTTTCCTGATCGTGTCCTGGATGAGTCGCGCCATCGGCCGGGCGCCCATCTGCGGGTCGAAACCCTTCCTGGCCAGAAACGACTTGAGGTCGGCCGTGAACGTCGGCTCGACCTTCTTCTCGTGCAACTGGTTCTCGAGCTCGAGCAGGAACTTGTCGACCACCTTGAGGATGACGTCGGTGTCGAGCTGCGCGAACGAGATGGTCGCATCCAGGCGGTTGCGGAACTCCGGCGTGAACAACCGCTTGATCTCGGCCATTTCGTCGCCGCTTTCCTTGGCGTTGGTGAAGCCCATCGTGCCACGAGCGAGCTCCGCGGCGCCGGCGTTGGTCGTCATGATGATCGTGACGTTGCGGAAGTCCGCCTTGCGGCCGTTGTTGTCGGTCAACGTCCCGTGGTCCATCACCTGCAGCAGGATGTTGTAGATGTCCGGGTGCGCCTTCTCGATCTCGTCCATCAGCACCACGCTGTACGGATGCTTGGTGATCGCCTCGGTGAGCTGGCCGCCCTGGTCGAAACCGATGTAGCCGGGCGGGGCGCCGATCATTCGCGACACCGTGTGCCGCTCCATGTACTCGGACATGTCGAAGCGGATCAGCTCGACGCCGAGGCAGTACGCGAGCTGGCGCGCGACTTC
>CAYGYQ010000230.1:0-5513 GCA_964354035.1 uncultured Bordetella sp. | reverse complement strand
CGGCCCAGCCGCGGCGCGCGCAGTAGTAGGCCGTGGCCAGGCCGATGACGCCACCACCGATGATGGCAACGCGCTTGGTCACTCAGTGCCCGCCCGGCCGCCCGTAGGGCACTGACTGCCCCCGCGGGGGGCAGCGAACGCAGTAAGCGTGGGGGCGGTTCATCTAGCGGATGCCGTACGCAAACGGATCGAGATCGTTAAGCAACAGTCTTGCCTCGGCGTTCACGAACGCCCGGCCGGTGATCACCGGCTCGATGCTGCCCGTCGCGCGATCGAGCCAGCGGAATGTGCCGCCGAAGGTGCTGCCGAGGATGCTCTCCTGGACCCACCCGGCGCCTTCGGCGAGCTTGCCGTCGGCGGCGAGGCAGGCGAGCTTCGCGCTGGTGCCGGTGCCGCAGGGCGAGCGATCGTAGGCCTTGCCCGGGCACAGCACGAAGCTCCGCGAATTCGCCGTCGGCGCCACCGCCGAACCGAAGAGCTCGACGTGATCGACGTCCGGGTAGCCCTGCGCGTTGAGCGCCTGCCGCACCCGCCAGCAGTAATCCGTCAGCCGGTCCACATTGGCCAGCGCGAGATCCTGGCCGTGGTCCGCGATCAGGAAGAACCGGTTGCCGCCCCAGGCCACGTCGCCGGTGATCGCGCCGAGGCCGGGCACTTCCACGGTAACCGCTTTCGCGATGCGCCAGCTGGCGACGTTGGCGACGGCAACATCGCCATCCGGATTGAGCGTCGCGGTAACGGTCCCGACGGGGGTCTCGATCCGGTGGGTGCCTGGCCCGATCCTGCCCAGGTGCGCGAGTGTGGCCACGAGCCCGATCGTGCCGTGGCCGCACATGCCGAGGTAACCGACGTTGTTGAAGAAGATGACGCCGGTCGCGCACGCCGTGTCCTCCGGCGGCACGAGCAGCGCCCCGACCACGACATCGGAGCCGCGCGGCTCGTTGACGATGGCGGAGCGGAAGCGGTCGAACTCGCGCCGGAATCGTTCGCGGCGCTCCGCGAGCGGACCGGTCCCGAGGTCGGGACCGCCGGCGATGACCACACGCGTCGGCTCGCCGCCCGTGTGCGAATCGATGACTTCGATGCTGTGCGTTGCCATGTCGTTGGTCGGCGAATGCGCCCGGCCAAGCCGTGCGCAGCGGGTTCAGGCCTTGTGCATCGGCCAGGTGTCGGACAGGCGGTAGCCGCCCGGCCACGGATCGTCCGGATCGAGCATGTGCTGGTGCGTCCCGGTGATCCACGCGCGCCCCGAAAGCGACGGCACGATGCCTGCCTTCTCGCCGATCCGCGCGTCGGCTTCGATGCGGCAGCGGAACTCGGAATCGATGATCGAGCGTGCGATGTAACGATCGCCGGTCTTCAGCACGCCCTTCGCGTGCAGCACCGCCAGGCGCGCCGAACAGCCAGTGCCGCAGGGGGAGCGGTCGATCTTGCCGGGGCGGATGGCGACCGCGTTCTTGCCCACGGCGACGCCATCGACGAAATCCAGCGGCGCCGTGAACTGGCAGAACGAGATGTGGCCCCACTCCGGCAGCACGGGATGCCGGAAGCCGAGCTGCTCGTCCGCGGCCCGCGTGATCTTCAATCCGGTCTCCGCGAGGTCCTTCGCCTCGTCGGCCGCAATCGAGAAACCCAGCGCCTGCGCGTCGACGAGCACGAAGCTGTCGCCGCCGTACGCGGTGTCCACGGTCAGCGTGCCGATCCCCGCCACTTCCAGCTTTGCGTCGAGCCGATCGGCGAACGACGGCACATTGCGCACGGTGATCCGCTCGGCCTTGCCGTTGCGGCAATCGGCGGCGATCTCGACAATGCCTCCGGGCGCCTCCAGCGCGAACCGCGTCACGGGCTCGATCATGGGCACGATGCCGGTGTCGAGCAGGACCGTCGCCACGCAAATCGAATTCGAGCCGGACATCGGCGGCGTGTCCGCCGGCTCCATGATGATCCAGCCCATCCGGGCCCGGGGATCCCTGGCCGGAACCAGCAGATTGACATGGCGGAACACGCCCCCGCGCGGCTCGTTCAGCACGAAATTGCGCAGCGTCTCGTCCTGCGCGATGAAGCGCGACTGCTGCCAGAGCGTGTCCCCAGGAGGCGGCGCGACGCCGCCAACGATGACGTCGCCCACCTCGCCTTCGGCGTGGCAGCTCACGACGTGGACGAGCGTTGACGTGCGAATGGCGTGGTGCTCCGTGTTGCCCGGCCGGCCGCTCAGCGAGCGCCGACGACGACCACGGGATCGCCGAGGACGTCGAAGCGCGGCTCGATGCCGAGCCCCGGCCGATCGGGAGCCGTCATCCTGCCGTCGACCCGCTGCGGCGCGCCATCGGCGATCGTGACCGTGCCGTAGCTGTTGAAATCCGTCGCCGAGAAACAGAACTCGGCCGGCGTCGAGCGCGCGAGATGAGCGATGGCCGCCGTGACGATGTCCCCACCCCAGGTGTCCTCGATGGTCATCGGGATGCCCGACGCGACGCAGAGATCGCGCATCAGCCGCGCCTTGGTGAGGCCGCCGACCTTGGAGATCTTGAGATTGATCACGTCCATCGCGTGGTCGGCGAGCCCGCGCACCAGGACATCGGTGCCGGTGATCACCTCGTCCAGAACGAACGGCAGGCCGGTCCGGCGCCGGATCGAAAGACACTCCTCGTACGACGGGCAGGGCTGCTCGATGTAGACATCGACGTCGCGCACCGCGGCGACGACCCGCGCGGCCTCGTGCATCGTCCAGCCGGTGTTGGCGTCGGCGACGAGGATGTCCCCCGGCTGCAGAATCTGCCGGCACGCGCGGATGCGCGCGATGTCGTCGTTCGCGTCGGCGCCCACCTTCAGCTGGAACTTGGTGTAGCCCTCTTTCCGGTAGCCGGCGATGTTGCGTGCCATCTCGTCGGGCGGCAGCTGCGAAATGGCGCGGTAGAGCGCGATGTCCGGCTGTTCGCTTCCTCCCAACAACCGGTAGACGGGCAATCCGGCCACCTTGCCGAGGATGTCCCAGCAGGCGACGTCGACCGGCGCCTTCGCGTAAGCGTGGCCGCGCAGGACGGCATCCATGCGCCGGTTGAGCACGCCGAGATCGCGGGGGTCGAGGCCGATGAGCTTCGGCCCGATTTCCTCGAGGCCCGCGCGCACGCCCGCCGCATAGGCGGGCAGGTAGGCCGAGCCGAGCGGACAGCACTCGGCGTAGCCGGTGATGCCGGCGTCGGTCTCGACGGCCACGACCGTGGCGTCGAAGACGTCGACGAAATTGCCATTCGACCAGCTGTAACGGCCTTCCTTGATCGGCAGGTCGACCTGCCAAGCCTTGATTGCGGTGATCTTCACGGAGCTTCCTGTTTGGCGGTGTTCGACAACACCGATTTCATGAACTGGGCGGTTTCCGGCTCGTGCGGATGGCCGATCACCTGCTCGGGGGGCCCGATTTCGTGAATCAGGCCCGACTTGAAGAACGCGACGCGATCCGACACTTCCCGCGCAAACGAGATCTCGTGCGTGACGACGATCATCGTCATCCCTTCGCCCGACAGCATCCGCAGCGTGTCGAGCACCTCGCCGACGAGCTGCGGATCGAGCGCGGAGGTCACCTCGTCCAGCAGCATGTAATCGGGCGACATCGCCAGCGCGCGGGCAATGGCCACCCGCTGCTGCTGCCCGCCCGAGAGCTTCGACGGGTAGACGGTCAGCTTGTCCGCGAGGCCGACGTGCTTCAGCTGACGCACGGCGATCGCCTCCGCCTCCTCGCGGCTCTTGCCGAGCACCTTGCGCGGGGCGAGCATCACGTTCTCGAGCACGGTGAGATGCGGAAAGGCGTTGAGCTGCTGGAAGACGATGCCGATCTTCTGCCGCAGCTTGTTGAGATCGGTCGTGCGCGCGTGCACCTCGGTGCCGTCGACGAGGATGCGCCCGCTCTGGATCGGCTCCAGCCCGTTGACGCACATCAGCAGCGTGGACTTGCCCGAGCCCGAGCCGCCGAGGACGGAAACGACCTCGCCCTTGGCGACCGTCATCGAGATGCCCCTCAGCACCTCGAGCGGCCCGAACGCCTTGTGGACTTTCTCTATCTCAATCAAGGTCCCTCCACTTCGCTTCCAGCCGGGCGCCCAGGCGGGAGATCGGATAGCTCATCAGGAAGTAGATCAGCCCGCAGACCGACAGCACCAGGAGCGGCTCCTGGATGCGGGTGATGATCACCTGTGAGGTGCGCAGCAGTTCGATGACGCCGATCCACCACACCAGCGCCGAATCCTTCATCACGCCGAGCGTGAGGCCGATCCACGAGGGCAGCGAGACGCGCAGCGCGATGGGAAACACGATCTCGCGCAGGTCCTGCCAGTACGTGAGCCCGAGCGATCGCGCGGCCCGCCGCGTGGTCGGCGGCACCGCCTGCACGCCGGCACGCACGATCTCGGAGCAGTACGAGGACGTGTAGAAGGCGAGCACCACGCAGCTCACCGTGAAGGCGGACGCCGGGAGATTGAGGATCGACTTGAATGAATTGACCAGCACCAGCTGGATCAGGAGCGGCACGGAGCGGAAGACGTCGAGGATGCCGCCCAGCGGCCAGTTGATCCACCACGGCGCCACCGCGCGCACGAGGCCGAACACCAGCCCCATCAGCGTGCCGCCGAGCACCGCGAAGAACGTGATCTGCAGCGTGACGCCGGCGCCGCCCAACATCAGCAGCAGTTCCTGCAGGCCGAAATCCGAACCTTCGATCATCGGGGGTTGCTCATCAGTACCGGAACAGCCGCGTCGCGGCGGCGCGGGCGGAAAGCGTGATCAGCTTCGTGATCAGGTAGTAGATTGCCGCCGCCATGGCGAAGTACTCGAACGTGCGGAACGTGCGCACGTTGAGCTCCTGCGTGACCCCCGCCAGGTCGGTGTTGACCCCGACGATCACGCCCAGGGAGGTCATCAGAATGGCCCAGACCATCTGATTCATGAGGGGATGGAACACCGTGCGGAACAGCTGGGGCAGCACGATCAGCCGGAACGCCATGGGGGCGCTCATGCCGAGCGAGCGCGCCGCGCGCATCTGGGTCGGCGGCACCGCGCGCAAGCCCCCGCGGAAGGTCTCGCCGAGATAGCCGGCGTTGTTGAACGAGATGCCGATCAGCAGCGCCGGGAAGGAATCGACGAAGATGCCGAGCGAGCCGAGGCCGAAATAGGCCATGTAGATCTGGAACAGCGCGGGCGTGTTGCGCGCGCCCTCGACCCAGGCCGTCGACACTCCGTACAGCAGCTTGTTCTTGGAATTGCGGCCGAGCGCCAGCAATACGCCGAAGGCGATGCCGATCACCATCGACAGCACGGCGACTTCGATGGTGACCAGCGCGCCCCAGAGGAGCTCCGGCAACGCCTGGAAGGCCTGGTACCAGTGGAACGTGTAGTTCATGACCCCTGCATGGTACCCGGGCCGGAGGCCGTTTTGCCACCCGCCGCGGCACCATGGGCGCCGCGGCGCGCGTCAGTGCCCGCCCGGCCGCCCGAAGGGCACTGTGCGCCCCCTCGGGGGG
>CAYGYQ010000229.1:2783-5617 GCA_964354035.1 uncultured Bordetella sp. | reverse complement strand
GCGCGAGGACTCGCGCGGCGCGCACTTCCGTTCGGACCATCCGGACACCGGAAATCTCGCGACGTCGGCCTTCGTGCGCGTACGGCAGCGCGATCAAGGGCTCGATGCGGAAACCGTGCCCGTGCGCTTCACGCGCGTCGCACCTGGCGGAACGTTGCTTCGGGATTGAGGCCGGACAGGGTTGTTGCGCCCGCGCCGTTCGCGCCGCGTGATACGATCGCATAGAACGATCGTTCTATGCCCAAGACCGCGCCTCCGAATTGTTCGTCTCTCGCCACGGTGAACATCCGTGCCGATGCGCATCTCGCTGCGCTCAACCCGCAGCAGCGCTTCGCGGTCGAGTACGGGATCGGGGACGACGCGGCCCAGGGGCCGTTGCTGATCGTCGCCGGCGCGGGCTCCGGCAAGACGGACACCATTGCGCACCGGGTGGCGCATCTGGTCTTCAGCGGGACGGACCCCCATCGGATCCTGTTGTTGACATTCTCGCGCCGCGCCGCGATGGAAATGGAGCGCCGGGCCGGGCGCATATTGAACCGCGTGCTGGGCATGCACAACGAGCGACGAACGCCCACGCTCGCCTGGTCGGGCACGTTTCACAGCGTCGGCGCGCGGTTGCTGCGATGCTATGCCGAGCGCATCGGACTCCACGCCTCGTTCACGATTCACGACCGCGGCGATGCCGAGGATCTGCTTGCCATCGTCCGCCATGAGCTCGGGTTGTCATCGACCACGAGCCGGTTCCCGACCAAGGCCACCTGCCTCGCCGTCTACTCGCGCGTCGTCAACAGCGAGGCGGCGTTGGCCGAGGTGCTGAACACGGCGTTTCCGTGGTGCGCCATGTGGGAAGCAGAGCTTAGAAAGCTCTTCGCGGCCTATGTCGCCGCGAAACAGGCCCAGAACGTTCTCGACTACGATGACTTGCTGCTCTACTGGTCGCAGCTGATGGCAGAGCCGAACCTGGCGGCGGACGTAGGGGCGCGTTTCGACTACGTGCTCGTCGACGAGTATCAGGACACGAACCGCCTGCAGGCGAGCATCCTGCGTGCGATGAAGGCCGATGGGCACGGCCTGACCGTCGTCGGTGACGACGCGCAATCGATCTACGCGTTCCGCGCGGCCACCGTGCGCAACATCCTTGACTTCCCGCGCCAGTTCACGCTACCGGCCCGCGTGGTCACGCTCGAACGCAATTACCGCTCGACCCAGCCGATCCTCGATGCGTCCAATGCGGTCATTGGCCTCGCCAGCGAGCGCTTCACCAAGAACCTCTGGACCGACCGGACATCGTCGGAGAAACCGCAACTCGTCACGGTGCGCGACGAAGTCGACCAGGCGCGCTGTGTCGCCGAACGCATTCTCGAATATCGGGAGGCGGGAATTGCGCTGAAATCGCAGGCGGTGCTCTTCCGCAGCTCGAGCCACAGTGCGCAACTGGAGCTGGAGCTGACGCGGCGCGATATCCCGTTCGTGAAATTCGGCGGACTCAAATTCCTGGAGGCCGCACACATCAAGGACGTGCTTGCGGTGCTGCGATGGGCCGAAAATCCACGCAGCCGGATGGCGGGTTTCCGCGCCGCGCGCCTGCTGCCGGGGGTTGGCCCTGCGACCGCCGCCAAGGTGCTCGACGCCATGGACCGGGCACCGGATCCGATGGCCGCCATGGCAGCATTCGTCGTGCCGCCCGCGGCGGCGGAGGATTGGCGGGCGCTGGTGCGGCTCATCGGATTCCTGCGTCGGGAGCCCGCGGATTGGCCCGCCGACATGGATCTCGTCGCACGCTGGTACGAGCCGCAGCTGCAGCGAATCTACGACGACGCGCCCATCCGCCAGGGCGACCTCGCGCAGCTCACCCTGATCGCGTCGACCTACCGTTCGCGCGAGCGCTTCCTGACCGAAGTGACGCTGGACCCACCTGGGGCCACGAGCGCCGAGGCGGGGGTGCCCGGCCTCGACGACGACTATCTCATCCTGTCGACGATTCACTCCGCGAAAGGTCAGGAGTGGAAGACGGTGCATGTCCTCAATGTCGTCGACGGCTGCATTCCGTCGGACATGAGCACCGGGACGAGCGACGAGATCGAGGAGGAGCGCCGTTTGCTCTACGTGGCGATGACGCGGGCGAAGGACCATCTGCACCTGATGGTGCCGCAGCGGTTCTACGTGCACCAGCAGGCGGCCCTAGGCGACCGCCACGTCTATGCGTCGCGCAGCCGCTTCATCCCGGAGGCTGTCGCGAGGTGCTTCGAGCCGCGCGGCTGGCCGGTCGCTGCCGCCGGCCCAGGCGATGCGAAGCCACGCCCGGAAGCACCTGCGCCGCGGGTGGATCTTTCGGCGCGGGTCCGCGCGCTCTGGCGCTGACGCTGAGGCCGAGCGCGTCCGTTGGCCGATCGGCTGGACAACCGCGGCGCCCTTTCCCCGATAAGGCGTCGCCGCACCTCGTAGCGTCAGGGTGAAATCGCTCGCCACGGATGGCCCAGCGCCGCCCACTGCGCCCGCTCCTTCGCGAGCAGATAGTCGGTCAGCGGATGCGCGGCGAGCCAGCGCTGCGCGATGCCGAAGCGGATGCTGCGCGCGATCTCGAGCCTTATGCGCGGCACGGCGACGGTCGAGCGGGCATGATGGACCAGCACGGCGAGGCGCAGGGCGAGCAGAGCGGCCAGTACTTGCTTGTCGCCGATGGCGGAAGCGACCTTCGCGAGACCGCCGCGGCAGCCGAAGACGAGGAGGGCGAGCCGGCTCTGCTCGCCGGCCGAGAATCCTGGCATGTCGGCGTTCTGCAGTATGTACGCGCCGTGCTTGTGGAAGCTGGCGTGGGAGATCGACATCCCGAT
>CAYGYQ010000229.1:0-2683 GCA_964354035.1 uncultured Bordetella sp. | reverse complement strand
AGCCTTTCCGCCTCGAGTCCGCGGCCGATGATGAACTCGGTCGAGCCGCCACCGATGTCGATGACCAGTCGCGGGTCCGGGGAACGCGGAAGCTCGTGGGCCACGCCGAAGAAGGTCAGCCGGCCTTCTTCGTGCCCGCTGATGATGTCGATCGGAAATCCCAGCGTGCGCTCGGCCTGCGCGATGAATTCCTGCGCGTTAGTCGCGACCCGGAACGTGTTGGTCGCGACCACGCGGACGGCCGTAGGGTGCAGGCCGGAGAGGCGTTCGCGGAACCGGGCGAGGCAGGCAAGCGCGGCGTCCATCGCGGAGCGCTTCAGGCGGCCCCGGTCGTCGAGCCCGGCGCCGAAACGCAGCGTCTCGCGCCACGTGTCGAGCTGGTAGATCTGGTTGCCCTCGACGCGGCCGATTTCGAGCCGGAAGCTGTTCGACCCGAGGTCGACTACGGCCAGCAGGGGGTCGGCTTTGCGTTCGCGCATGTGGCGGAACCGGATTGCGGTTCGAGAGTCGAAGGGTAGCAGAAAACGGCGCCTCGACACCCGGCCCCTGATGCCCCGTCCCGACCGTGTTGTAATATGGCTGTCACGCAGGCACGACAGACTGGCGCGTTTGCCAACCGGGCCGGCCGTGGCACGGCCGAATCGATGAAACTTCCGAGTCCGTCGCCGATCAACCGCGAGTTGTCGCAACTTGCGTTCAACCACCGCGTGCTTACGCTGGCGCAGGATCCCGCGACTCCGCTGCTCGAGCAGTTGCGCTTCCTGTGCATCGTCAGCAACAACCTCGACGAGTTCTTCGAGATCCGGGTTGCCGGCCTCAAGGAACAGCTGCGCGCCCGCCTGCCGCCGCCGGGGATGACCCTTCCGGGGCTGCGCGCACTGCTCGGTGTCATCAACGACGAGACACGCCTGCTGGTGACGGAACAGTATCGGCTCCTGAACGAAGCGATCCTCCCGGCTTTGGCCGACGCCGGCATCCACCTGCTGCGGCGTGATGCCCTCGATGCGGGTCAGCGTGCCTGGGTATCCGGTTATTTCCAGCGCGAGGTGAGACCGCTGCTGACGCCCATCGGCCTCGATCCGGCGCATCCGTTTCCGCAGGTGGCCAACAAGAGCCTCAACTTCGTCGTCGAGCTGTCCGGTCGCGATGCGTTCGGGCGCGAAACCACGGTCGCCACGGTCAAGGCGCCGCGTCTCCTGCCGCGGGTCATCGCGCTGCCGCGCGCGATCGCCGGCTCCGACAATGCCTTCGTGCTGCTGTCGAGCGTCATCCACGCCCATCTGCACGAGCTCTTCGGCGGCCGCGATATCGTCGGCTACTCGCAGTTCCGCGTGACGCGCGACGCCGACCTCTGGTTCGACGAGGAGGAGGTGAAGAACCTCCGGCAGGCGCTGGAGGGCGAGCTGCCGCAGCGTCACTTCGGCCAGGCCGTCCGGCTCGAGGTTGCCGACGGTTGTCCCGAAAAGCTCGCGCAATTCCTGCTCCGGCAGTTCGAGCTGACCGACGACGACCTGTATCGCGTCGGCGGCCCCGTCAATCTCGCGCGGATGGCGGCGCTGATCGATGCCGTCTCGGTCGCGGGACTCGAATACCCGCCCCTCATCCCAGGCTTGCCCGACCGGCTCCGCGATTCCGCCGACCTCCTCGCCACGATCCGGCAGCAGGACGTGCTGCTGCACCACCCGTTCCAATCGTTCGATCCGGTCGTCGAATTCATCCGCAAGGCCGCCGACGATGTCGACGTCGTCGCGATCAAGCAGACGGTCTACCGCACCGGCGTCAACTCGGTGCTGATGGAGGCGCTGATCGACGCCGCGCGGCGCGGCAAGGAAGTCACCGTCGTGGTCGAGCTGCTCGCCCGCTTCGACGAGGAAGCCAACATCAACTGGGCCGAGCGGCTGGAGCAGGTCGGGGCCCAGGTCGTCTACGGCGTGTTCGGCCTGAAGACCCACGCCAAGCTCGCGCTGCTGCTCCGGCGCGAGAAGGACGCGCACGGACGTCCGCGGCTGCAGGCCTACGCGCATCTGGGCACCGGCAACTATCATCCGCGCACGGCGCGTCTGTACACCGATTTCGGGCTGCTCACCGCCAACCGCGAGATCTGCGCGGACGTCAACGAGGTGTTCCTGCACATCACGAGCCTGGCCAAGGCCAAGCGGCTGAAGCACCTGTTGCTCGCGCCGTTCACGATGCACGACCGCCTGCTATTCGCGATCCGGCGTGAAGCGCGCCATGCACGCGAAGGAAAGCCGGCACGGATCATCGCGAAGATGAACGCGCTCATCGAAGAGGCTGTGATCCGGGCGCTGTATGCGGCGTCTCAGGCGGGCGTAGAAATCGATCTGATTGTCCGCGGCGCGTGCGCGCTGCGCCCGGGTATCCAGGGATTCTCCGAGAACATTCGGGTGCGCTCGGTCATCGGACGGTTCCTGGAGCACAGCCGGATCTGGTACTTTGGCAACGATGGCGGCGAGGAGGTGTGGCTCTCCAGTGCGGACTGGATGGGACGCAACCTCTTCCGCCGGATCGAGGTCGCGTTCCCGGTGCTCGATCCGGCGCTGAAGGCGCGGGTGATCGCCGAGGGGCTGAAGCCCTATCTCGCCGACAATCGCGATGCCTGGGAGCTCGCCGGCGACGGGACCTACGCCAAGGCGAAGGTGACGCGCCGATCGCGGCCGCGCAT
>CAYGYQ010000228.1:0-5663 GCA_964354035.1 uncultured Bordetella sp. | reverse complement strand
CGTCTTCACCGCCAGCGGCTGCGGCGTCATGCTCAAGGACTACGGCCACCTGCTGCGCGACGATCGCGCCTACGCGGAAAAGGCGAAGCGCATCTCGGCGCTCACCCGCGATCCCGTGGAGGTGATCGGGGCCGAGTGGCCGCGCATCGCGCCGGGCATCGCGATGGACCGCGGCGCGCAGAAGGTCGCGTTCCAGTCGCCCTGCTCGCTGCAGCACGGCATGAAGCTCAAGGGGCGCGTCGAGGAGATCCTGCTGGCGCTCGGCCACGAGCTGACGCCGGTGGCCGATGCCCACCTCTGTTGCGGCTCGGCGGGCACGTATTCGATGTTGCAGCCGAAGCTCTCGCACGAGCTCAAGGCCGCGAAGCAGAAGGCGCTGGAAGCGGGGTGGCCCGACGTCATCGCGACCGCGAACATTGGTTGTCTCGCGCACCTTGCCGACGGCGCGCAGCGGCCGGTGCGCCACTGGATCGAGCTGCTCGACGAGCGGATGCTGGGTGGCGAGCGGGCACCGTCGTAGGTCCCGCCATTTCCGTCGCGCCACCCCGATGTCCGCAACTTCCGACTCCCCGCGCTCGGGTTACCGCCACTTCCTCGCGATCCCGACGCGATGGCTGGACAACGACAGCTACGGGCACGTCAACAACGTGGCGTACTACTCGTACTTCGATACCGTCGTGAACGAGCACCTGATCCGTGCCGGCGGACTCGACATCGGCAACGATCCGGTCGTCGGCTACGTCGTCGAAACCAGCTGCCGGTTCCGGAAACCGCTGACGTTTCCCGAGACGATCGACGCCGGTTTGCGTGTCACCCGACTCGGCGCGACCTCGGTGACCTACGAGATCGGCATTTTTCGCCAGGGCGATCACGAACCGGCGGCAACGGGCCGCTTCGTCCACGTCTGGGTGGACCGCTCGACCCAGCGCCCGGCGCCGATCCCGCCAAGGATTCGCGCCGTGCTGGAACCGCTGGTGGCGGAGCCCGGGAGGTGAACGACGGCGACGTTGCGGCGGCGGTCGTCACCTGCGCGCCGATGACCGCCGCGACCATGCCCGGCGCCTTTGCGCTGCTGAGTGAATTCCTGCGCGAGGACGGTCACTATCGCGCATCGAGCGGCGCTTACGGCGATGGCGGCGGGGATGCCCTTGCGCGCGCGCTCGAGCTGTTCCTCGCGCGACCCGAGATCGGCTTCGTCTGGCTGGCGTCCGCCGAGGTCGACGCGTCGCGCGCAACGGTCGGCGCCTGCGTGGTCTGCTACGCGATCTCGACCTCGCGCGGCACGCTCGTCGCCAAGCTCGACGACGTCACCATCGGCCGCGGCTGGCAGGGGCGGGGAGTCGGCAGCGCGATGCTCGCGGCGCTGGGGGACGCCCTGCGCGCGCGCGGCATCACGCGGATCGACACGGCCTGCCACCGCGACAATGCGGGCGCCTGGCGCTTCTACGAGCGGCTGGGGTTTCGGCCGCTCGACGAAGAGCGCATTGCGCTGTTGCTCGGGTGATGAACGGCCCCCACGCTCACTACGTTCGCTGCCCCCCGAGGGGGCGCGCAGCGCCCTTCGGGCGGCCGGGCGGGCGCTGAGCATCCCGATGCCCGCACGCCGCATTGCGCTGATTCCCGCTGCTGGCGGCGGCAGCCGCTTCGGCGGCGACCTGCCGAAGCAGTATGCCGATCTGTCCGGCAAGCCGCTGCTGGAACGCACGCTCGAGCGGATTCGCGGCGCGCTCGCGCTCGATGCGATCGTCGTCGCGCTGGCGCCGGACGACGCGCACTTTCGCGGTACGGGCGAGACCCTGCGCGGCGTGGAAGTTCTGCATTGCGGCGGCGCCACGCGCGCCGAGACCGTCGTGAATGCGCTGGCCGCGCTCGCCGGGCGCTGCGGCGACGACGACTGGATCCTCGTGCACGATGCCGCGCGCCCGTGCGTTCCGGTCGATGCGCTGCGGCGGCTTGTCACCGAACTCGCCGACGACGCGGTAGGCGGATTGCTCGCGGTTCCCGTGGCGGACACGCTGAAGCGCGAGGACCGCGCGACACCCGGGCGCGTGTTGCGGACCGAGGATCGCGCCGGACTGTGGCAGGCACAGACCCCGCAGATGTTCCGCTACGGCATCCTGCGCTCCGCGCTGGCGCCGCCGGGCGCGCTGCGCGCCACCGACGAAGCGGCGGCCGTCGAGGCGCTGGCGGCGACCGGAGCGTGCGCGCCCCCTTGGCTCATCATGGGCAGTGCGCTCAACATCAAGATCACTTTTGCGACGGACCTCGCCCTGGCCGCGGCGATCCTCGCTTTGCAGGAGCAACCATGACGAACATCCGGATCGGCAACGGGTTCGACGTCCACGCGCTCGTCGCCGGCCGCCCGCTGGTGCTGGGCGGCGTGGCCATTCCACACGACCGCGGCCTCGCGGGCCACTCGGATGCCGACGTCCTGCTGCACGCCGTCTGCGACGCCATCCTGGGCGCGCTTGCGCTGGGCGATATCGGCCTGCACTTCCCCGATACCGATGCACGCTGGAAAGATGCCGACAGCCGCGCGCTGTTGCGCCAGGTCGCGGCCCTTGCGTCCGCGCAGCGATGGCGCATCGGCAACCTCGACGTCACGGTGATCGCCGAGGCGCCGAAGCTTGCCCCGCATGTGCCGGCGATGCGCGCGAATCTCGCCGCCGACCTCGCCTGCGGCATCGGGGACATCAGCGTGAAGGCCACGACGACCGAGCGCCTCGGGTTTGCGGGGAGGGGGGAGGGCATCGCGGCGTTGGCGACGGTGCTGCTGGTCCACAGTTAGCGCGGCAGCAGAGTCGCGTCGAAGCGCAATATGGTCCAGTCCCGGCCTTCGGCAGCCAGCGCGGCGGCAAACCCGGGCGGCGCATCGAGGTCCGACACGCGCCAGCGATCCCGCGCTTGGCCATCCCGCTCGTCGTCGATGAGCGCGTCGTCACCGTTGCAGTGCAACACCGAAAAGAGCCGCGTGGGGTAGCTCATACCTTCGCCACGCGCCTTAATGTAGGCTTCCTTGCGCGTCCAGATGCGGAAGAAGGCCTCTCGTTGCGCGTGCGGCGCAAGCGCCACCAGCACTTCGCGTTCGAGCGAAGAAAAGGCCTGCCGGGCTACGCCGACGACATCGACTTCGCGTCCGGTCGCCTCGATATCGATTCCGACTTCCCGCCTCGACGCGACAGCATAGACGGCCGAGTCGCCCGCGTGCGAGACGTTGAAGCGCAGATCTGGCGTATCCATGAGACAGGGTTTGCCGTGGGCGCCGTAGCCAATGCGGAGTGCCGACGCATCGAGCGGCGCATACGCCGCGAGAATCCGCCGCAGGATGACGCGGGCGACGACGAAACGCCGACGGAGTTGTGGCGTGCGAAAGCGGTCCGCGCGCGCACGTTCGTCGGGGGCGAGTTCGACGCACAGATCCTCCCAGGCCTCGCTCGCCGTCTGCAGCGAGGCGGCCCACACGTGCACCTGCGTGCGATCGAGCGGCGGGGCTTCCATGTCCGTGTCCCGCGAAGGCGCCGGTCAGTCGTCGGTGGCGCGGTCGATACAGGCCTGGAGGCGCGCCGCCAATTCCTCAACGACGGGCGCGACGTCGTGATCGAGCCTCGTTCCGGGCGGAATGAACATTTCCGCGACCCGGCCGGCCTCCGACATCCCGAGCCCCACGGCAACTACTGCCTTGCAATAGACGCGCTGGCACGCCTCGACGTCGCTCCGGTAGATGGTGTCACCGCCGAGCTGGAGCAGGCGCACATCGGGGTAGCGCTCTTCGGGATAGTCGCGGGCGAGCCGAATGATCATCGTCATGCCGGACAACACCGTAATCCCGGTCTCGCGGACCCATCCGGCGAGCCGATGCATGCCGTGGCGGGTCACGTCGTAGGTCGCGACGCAGGCGCCCAGGCACAGCGGGCCGAAGATGTCCCAGAATGTGCCCGCCCACGCCAGCGATTCGGTCTTGATCATCCGGTCGGCATCGCTCAAGCGATAGGCATTGGCATAGCGCACCGCGTGGGCCAGCGCGGAGCGGTGGGTCTGGACCACGCCTTTGGGTTGCCCGGTGGATCCCGACGTGTAGTTCAGCAACGCAATCGCATTGGGGTCGATCCACTTCTTCGGCCGGCTGTCGTCGCCGGCCGTCACGGCGTCGAGCTCGATGATCCGATGCTCCGGCGCGGCCAGTTCGCGCGCCAGCGCCAGATGCTCGGACTCCGCCAGGATGACCGTCGCCTGGGTGTCGGCGATGATCTGCCGGGCGCGCGCGAGCGGAAACGACGGCTCGAGCCCGACGAAGAACTTGTCGGCCTTGAACACGCCCAGTGCCGCGACGGTGGCCGTCGTGTTCACCCCGGCAAGGATGATGACGGGTTCCCGGTCGCCACCGCATTGAGCGAGCAGGACATTGGCGATGCGATTGGCCGCGCGGTCGAGCTCGCCGTAAGTCAGGCGGCGCGCGAAATCGTAGGTGGCCAGGCGTTCGGGAAACTGATCGGCGATTTCGGCAAACCGATCGGGAATCGTCTGACCCGACGCTTGCCAGTCGCAGGGGGTGAAGGTGCCGCTTGGGTGACCGCTCGGCAGATTGCGCAACATGGCGGCAGGCATTGTCGGGGCGGACTCGCAGAACCGTATGGCCAACCGTACCATGGGCTCCGGTTCCCAGGCAAAGGTGCAGCGGGGAACTGCCGACTGCAGTCACGGCGTGCCTCGAGTTGTTGCGTACAACGACCTCTCAGTGCCCCAGCAGCAGCCTCGGCAGCCACGTCGTGAGCGGCGGCCACAGCGTGATCATGGCGAGCACCACGAGCAGCGGCACCAGGAACGGCAGCGTCGACTTGACGATGGCCTCGAAAGTGACGCCCGCGACCTTGGCGGTGACGTAGAGCACGACGCCCACCGGCGGCGTGATCGTGCCGATCATCAGGTTGAGCACGAACACGAGCCCGAACTGCACCGGGTCGATGCCCAGCGCCAGCGCCGGCGGCAGGAGGATCGGTATCAGCACCAGCATCGCCGCCAGCGCCTCCATGAAGCACCCGACGACCAGCAGCAGCACGTTGCAGATCAGCAGGTAGAGGAGCGGGTTCGTCGTCAGCGCCGTCAGCGTCGAGCCGAACTCCTGCGGCAGCCGCGACACCGAGATGCAGTAGCCCAGCAGCGATGCGGTCATCACCAGCGCCATCACGACGCCGGTGGTCTCGACGGTGTCGAGGATCAGCCGCGGCAGATCGGCGAGGCGGAACTCGCGGTAGACGACGAGGCCGAGGATCAGCGCGTAGGTGACGGCCACCGCGGCCGCCTCGGTCGGGGTGAAAACGCCGGACAGGAGTCCCCCGAACAGCACCACCGGGGCCATCAGCGCCCAGAACGCGCGCCGGAACGCGATCCACAGCGCGTGCAATCCCTCGAACGGATGCCGGGGCAGATGGTCGCGAATCGCGAGGTGCCGGACCATCACCATCAGCGCCACCGTCATCAGCAGCCCGGGAATGATGCCGGCGATGAACAGCGAGCCGATCGACGTCTCGGCCGCGACCCCGTAGACAATCATCGGCAGCGACGGCGGGATGATCGGCCCGATCGTCGCCGACGCGGCGGTGACCGCGCCGGCGGTCGCGGCATCGTAGCCCTCCTTCTTCATCGCCTCGATCTCGACCGCGCCC
>CAYGYQ010000227.1:0-5668 GCA_964354035.1 uncultured Bordetella sp. | reverse complement strand
ATCCGCCTGGCGGCCCCGACCGGCAAGGCCGCCGCGCGGATGCTGGAAGCGATCCGCGCCGCCGCCGCGCACCTTCCCGCCGACCTGCGCGAGCGCCTGCCCGCGGAGTCGTTCACCGTTCACCGCCTGCTGGGAGTGCTGCCCGACTCCAACGACTTCCGCCACCACGCCGGCAACCCGCTGCCGCTCGACCTTCTCGTCGTCGACGAGGCGTCGATGCTGGACCTGGCGCTCGCCACCAGGCTGGTCGAGGCCGTGCCGCCCGCGGCGCGCATCATCCTGCTGGGCGACAAGGATCAGCTCGCCGCGGTCGAATCCGGCGCCGTGTTCGCGGAACTCTCCGCCGATCCGACGCTGAGCAACGCGTGCATCGAGCGGCTGGCAGCCGCCACCGGCATCCCCGCCGCGCGCATCGTATCCGCGGCGCCGGTCAGGCCGACGCGCCTCCAGGACAGCGTCGTCTGGCTGACCGAGAACTTCCGCTTCGCCAAGGACTCCGGCATCGGTCGCCTCGCTGCGCACATCAACGCCGGCGAGGCGGAGGCCGCAATCGACTTCCTGCGCTCACGCGCCGATCCGGCGCTCCAATGGATCGAGGACGCCCATCCCGTCCCGCAGGCCGCCTCGCTCCAGCGAATCATCGACGGCATGAAGACTTACATCGATGCCGCGCGCGCCGACCTCGGCAACAAGGCGACGCTGTTCGCCGCGCTTGGACGCTTCCGCGTGCTGTGCGCCGAGCGCGAGGGCCCGCGCGGCGGCGTCGCCATCAACCAGTTGGTCGGGCAGCATTTCCGCAAGGCGCTCGACCATCCGCTCGACCCCGGCGGGGGCTCCGAGTGGTATCCGGGTCGCCCGGTGATGGTGCTCGCCAACGACTACCTGCTGAAGCTCTTCAACGGCGACATCGGCATCGTCCTGCCCGATGGTTCGGAAACGCTGATGGTGCACTTCCCGGATGGCAACGGTGGCTTCAGGCCCGTCGCACCACTGCGCCTCCCCGAGCACGAAACGGCGTTCGCCACGACCGTGCACAAGGCGCAGGGCTCGGAGTTCGACCGGGTGCTGCTGATGCTGCCCGCGAAACCGAATCGCGTGGTCACGCGTGAGCTGCTTTACACGGCGGTGACGCGATCGCGATCGGGGGTGACGATTGTGGGTGGGGCCGAGGTCGTGGCAATGGCCATTGTTTCACCGACGCGCAGGTATACGGGGTTGGTGGCGCGGTTGCGAGAGACAGGGCGAGCGTAAAATCCCTTGAATTCGTTATCAAACAAAGGCACCTCGTGGTAACGGGTTAGACTTCGATTCGTGCTTGTCATTGGAGTGCAACGTGAGCCATGTCCATCCGCGCAATCCGTCGAGGCTCGTGACCCTGGGTGTGCTGCCATTGCTGGTGGCCGTCTGCGCGTTCGCGGATTCCCGGTTGCCCCCCCTGTCGCCCACCCTCGACCCGCCGGCGATCACTGTTGTCGAACCGGCCCGCAAATCCCCGCTGTCGGCGCCTTCGGCGGTCACTTCCTACAGCCACGGCGAGCCGACGGCGGAAGAACAATACATGCTTGAATACATCAACCGTGCCCGGGCCAATCCCGCTGCGGAGGGCTTGCGGCTGCAAGCAACCACCGACGCGGACATTGTCAGCGCCTACAGGTACTACCAGGTGGACCTCGGCAAGCTGGTCGCAGACTTCGCCGGCTATCCTTCGCGTCCCCCGTTGGCTTTCAACGCCAATCTCATCGCCGCCGCCCGCGGCCACAGCCAGGACATGGCCGATCACGATTTTCAGGGCCATACGGGTAGCGGTGGCTCCAGCTTCACCGATCGCATCGCCACCGCCGGTTACTCCGGCTGGAACGCCGTCGCGGAAAACGTCTTCGCCTATTCCGACAGCGTGGCTCACGGCCATGCGGGCTTTGTCGTCGACTGGGGCGTGCCAAGCCTTGGCCATCGCCACAACATCATGAATTTTTCGGCCGCCGATCCGGTTTATGCGGAGATCGGCATTGGCATTGTCAGCGAAACGTCCGGGACCACGGCGGTCGGCCCGTTGGTGGTGACCGAGGACTTCGGCCGGCGCAGCGGCCAGTACTTCGTGGTCGGGGTCGTCTATCAGGATACGAACCACGACGGCCGTTACAGCATGGGCGAGGGGATCGGTGGCGTTACCGTATCCACCAGTCAAGGCAACTACGCATACACGTCCGGTTCGGGTGGCTACGCCATTCCCCTTGCCACCACCAGCGGCAGCGTGACCGTGCGGGCCGAGGGTGCTGCGCTGGGCGCGCCGCAAGAGTATTCCGTCCCTCTCGCCGGCACGAACGTCAAAGTGGATTTCACATCAAGCGCCGGCAGCGGTTACTCCCGAGCCTACGTGCAGAAAGCTTATGTGGCCTACTACGGCCGGCCGGCGGACCCAAGCGGCCTGAATTACTGGGCGGCACGCATGGATGCGGAAGGCGGTTCGCTCAATGCCATCATCGGGGCGTTTGGCTCCTCCGATGAGTTCAATCGCCGCTACGGTGGGCTGACCTACACGCAGCTCGTGACCAGGATTTATCAGCAGACGCTGGGGCGTGATCCTGATCCCGCTGGCTTGGCGTACTACGTGGGGGAACTGCAAGCGGGACGGCGGACGTTGCAGTCCATCACGCTGGACGTGCTGAACGGCGCCACGACGGCACCGGATTCGACGGTGGTGGCCAACAAGCTCGACGTGGCCGACTATTACACGGCCGAGGTGGCAGGCGGTTGCGCCTACGGTACCGAACAACAGGGCGTGAGCACGATCTCCGGCGTCACCGCCGATGCCGCTACCGCCAGTGCCGCGAAGGCGGCGATCAGTTCGCGTTGCGGACCGTAGGCAGGAGAGTCCATAGCGACGAGCTGGACTTGGGGGGGTTCGACTTTGGGGTCGCCGGTACCTGCGGAGGGTGGTGGATAGCGCCTACGTCCGTGCCGGCATCGGCTCGTCGTTGGTGTTGGGCTCGGGTTGCTCGGCGGCCCGCATGTCGTCGACCGGGCCGTCGTCGATCACCGGTTCGTCTTCCGGGGACAGGTCGTGCGGCAGGAAGCCACCGGACTGGTGCTTCCACAGCATTGCGTAGTGGCCGTCCAGGCGCAGCAGCTCGTCGTGCGTACCCTGCTCGACAATGCGGCCATGCTCCAGCACGATCAACCGGTCCATGCGGGCGATCGTCGACAGGCGGTGCGCGATCGCGATCACGGTCTTGCCTTCCATCAGCCCGAGCAGCTGGTCCTGGATGGCGAGCTCCACCTCGCTGTCGAGCGCCGAGGTCGCCTCGTCCAGCACCAGGATCGGCGCGTTCTTCAGCACGACCCGCGCGATCGCGACGCGCTGGCGCTGCCCGCCGGAGAGCTTGACGCCGCGCTCGCCCACGTGCGCGTCGTAGCCGGTCCGCCCTTTCCAGTCCTGCAGGTCGGCGATGAAATCGTGCGCCTGCGCCTTGCGGGCGGCGGCCTCGATGTCGGCGCTGCTGGCACCCGGGCGCCCGTAGCCGATGTTGGCGGCGATGGAACGGTGCAGCAGCGAGGTGTCCTGCGTCACCATGCCGATCGCGCCACGCAGGCTTTCCTGCGTCACGTCGCGGATGTCAACGCCGTCGATGCGTATGCTGCCCTGCTCCTGCTCGTGGAAGCGCAGCAGCAGGTTCACGAGCGTGGACTTGCCCGCGCCGGAGCGCCCGACGAGGCCGACACGCTCGCCGGGCCGGATGACGAGGTCGAGGTCGTCGAGCACGCGCCTGCCGTCCGTGCGCCCGTAGGTGAACGAGACGTGCTCGAAGCGGATTTCCCCCCGTGGCACCGCGAGCTCACCGGCGCCGGGGCGGTCGGTCAGCGTGTGCGGCACGGCGATCGTCTCCATTCCTTCCTGCACCACACCGACGTTCTCGAAGATGCCCGTCACTTCCCAGCTCACCCAGCCAGCCACGTTGGCGATCTGCCAGGCCAGCGGCAGCGCGGTGGCGACCACGCCCGCGCTCACCTCCCCCTGCCCCCAGAGCGTGATGCCGATGCCGGCCGTGCCGACGAGCAGCAACGCGTTCATCGTCGAGAGGATGGCCATGAACCGCGTGATCAGCCGCATGTGGGCAGCGAGCGCGCCGGTGTGCTCGTCGATGGCCTCGCGCACGTACGCGTCCTCGTCGCGGGCGCGTGCGAACAGCTTCACCGTCAGGATGTTCGTATAGCTGTCCACGACCCGGCCCATCAGCAGCGAGCGCAGCTCGGAGCTGGCCTTCGCGAGGTCGCGCATCCGCGGCACGAAGTGGCGCAGGAAGAAGACGTAGCCCGCGAACCAGAGCACCGTCGGAATCGCCAGCCGCCAGTCGGCCGCCGCCATCAGCGCCAGCGCGGAGAGGCCGTAGATCGCGATGTACCAGACGGCGCGAATGCTCGACACCACCGACTCGCGCAGCGCGTTGCTCGTCTGCATCACGCGATTGGCGATGCGGCCCGCAAAATCGTTCTGGAAGAACGGCCAGCTCTGCCGCACCACGTGCCAGTGACTCTGCCACCGGATCAGGCTCGTCACGCCGGGCAGCACCGCGTTGTTGCGCACGAGACTGTCGGCGAGCAGCGTCAGCGGCCGCCCGAACAGCACGATCCCCGCCATGGCCGCGAGCGTCGGGGTGGCCGCGCGAAATGCGGCAGCGCGGTCGTCCGCCTGCATCAGCGTGACCAGCTTGCCGATGAACACCGGAATCAGCGTATCGATCAGCGCGACGGCGAGGCCCGTGACGAACATCGCCGCGAACAGCCAGCGCGTCTGCCGGACGAAGTGCCAGTAGAAAGCGAGCAGCCCCGGGGGCGGCGCGGCGGACGGGAGCTGCGTGGGACGAACGCGGGACTCGAAGAATGCGAACATGGTGGCCGCCATCGGGCCCGGTGCTTCAGGGCCGGAAACCCGTCATCGCCGCTCGTCGCCGTACATCCGTATGCAGAATGCTCCCGCCGGCGTGTCCTGAACCTGACGAATGAGCGCCGCGGCGCCCGCCGGCAGCTCCTCGACGCGCGGCAGCGGAACTCCGTATCCCGGGGCGCAGACCAGGGGCGCGGCAAGCGCGGCGAAGGTGATGTCCGCGGCACCAAAGCGATCCCCGGTCAGATAGCGGCGGCCGTCCGCCAGGCGCTTGCTCACCTCGTCCATGATGGCCATGACCCGGCCGGAGGACCTCTGCGCGCCGGCAGCATCGATGCGCATCGACGATCGCATCAGCTTGGAGAGCGGTCCGTAGACGAGGGGCAGGAGCGCGCGCTCGTGGCGGGGCACGCCATGGGTCATCAGCGGCATGGTGAGCCTTCGCGATGGCAGCATATGGAAATAGATCGCCCGTCGCGCATGCGGGCCGAGCTCCTCGTCGAAGCGGTCCTCGAGCGCCAGCACTTCGGCGCGCGCGTCCGGATCTCCGGGATAGAGCTCGCGCCCTGTTGCGGCGCGCTCGTTTGCCCACAGGAGGATGTCGGTCGAGTCCCCGATGACGCCATCGCTCGTCACCAGGGCCGGCGTGCTGCGCGCCCCGCCCGCCCGGCGTACGGCAAGCACGTGAAAGCCGGGCGCATGTCGCTCTTCCTGGTACGCGACTCCCGCGCGTTCGAGCCCCCAGCGCGCCTTCTCGCAGTAGTGGCTGAGGGTGATCGTCAGGAG
>CAYGYQ010000226.1:0-5747 GCA_964354035.1 uncultured Bordetella sp. | reverse complement strand
TCACGATGCGAAACGTAGGCCGCCTCCTGCACGCGCAGGTTGGCGAGGTAGTCGCGCGCGGCGTTCTCCAGCGGCATGCCGTGCGCGAGGTGCTCCAAAACGTGGCGCTGCAGCTTCTCGCACGCGCCGCCTCCGAAAGTGTCGGCAGGACCCGGGTCGTAGGCGTGCAGTGCCTCCGGGCCGCGGTGCGGCTTCCACCACAGGCGCGCATCGCCGTCGAGGCGCAACACGCCGGCGCTGCCCTCGACCCACATCTCGCCAAGCGTGCGCCACGGGTTGCCGGCGACGTGGTCGTTGGAGCGGTTGGCATCGAGCAGGCCGGTCACGCCGCCCGCGAACTCGAAGATCAGGTAGCCGGCATCCTCGCCGGCCACGACCGGGTTCATCCGGCGCAGCCGCGCGGTCACCGCCTCGACCTCGCCGGCCAGGAAGCGGTAGGTGTCGATGAAGTGGATCGCCGTTTCCACGATCAGGAACCGGGCCATCGACTGGAAGTACGGCTGCCGGTCGAGGTAGGCGCGCGGGCCCTGGCCATCCCCCGGACGCAGGCGGAAGCCGACCGAGTGCAGGAGTCCGATCGTGCCAGACTCGAGCATCCGACGGGCCTCGCGATACCAGGGTTCGAAGCGGAAATTCTCGTGGACGACCAGCAGCACGCGGGCGCGTTCCGCCAGCTCGACCATCGCCACTGCGTCGGCGTAGCTCGTCCCGAAGGGCTTCTGGCAGATGGTCGGGATGCCGCGTGCGACGGCGTGCCCGACGTACTGGCGGTGCGTCGCCGGCGGAGTGATGATATCGAAGAGGTCCGGCCTGCACTCGTCGAGCATCTCCTCGATCGACCCGAAGGCGCGCGCGATGCCGTACTGCCGCGCGGCAGCCTCGCCCTTCTCCGCGTTCCGGTTGGCGATGCCGACGATCTCGACTCCGGGGATCGCCTGCCAGCCCTCGATCTGGAACCGGCTGAAGAAGCCAGCCCCGGCGATGGCGATGCGGAATCCTCTCATAGCGGCGGCGCTTGTATGATCCCCCCCGATCGGCGCTGCGCGCCGTTCCCCCCGAGGGGGGCGAGCGCCTTGGGGCGGCCCGGCGGCGCTCATAGGTTGCCCTTCACTGCCGCCGCGATCGCCGCGGTGCCGTCGCGGCCGCCGAGCTCGATCGGCAGCATGCGGCCGGACGCGAACACCGCGTCGACCGCGGTCTCGATGCGCCGCGCCGCCTGCGCGAGCCGCGGGTCGCCGTGGCGATCCGAGAGCCAGTCCAGCATCATCGCCGCCGACAGGATCATGGCGGTGGGGTTCGCCTTGCCGTGGCCCGCGATGTCCGGCGCCGAGCCGTGGCACGGCTGGAACAGGGCGTGTTCGTCGCCGATATCAGCCGAGGGCGCCATGCCCATCCCGCCGATGAGCCCCGCCGCCTGGTCCGACAGGATATCGCCGAACATGTTCTCGGTGACCAGGACGTCGAACGTCCAGGGCCGGCAAACGAGATCGAGTGCGGTTGCATCGACATAGCGGTGCCGCGCGCGCACGCCCGGGTGCCGCGCGGCGACCTCGTCGAACACCTTGCGGAAGAACGCCATCGACGCGAACACGTTGGCCTTGTCGACGCAGGTGACCTCGCCGGGGCGGCCACGCGCGCGGCGTCGCTCGGCCAGTCGGAAGGCGAACTCGTGGACACGCTCGGACCCCTTGCGGGTGATGACCATGGTGTCGCGCGCCTCACGGTCGTCGATCACCACTCCGTGCCCGACCGAGGCGAACAGGCCCTCGGTGGACTCGCGCACGAGGACGAGGTCGATGTCGCGCGCGCGCGGGTCGGCGAGCGGCAGCGCGATGCCGGGGAGCGCCCGCGCCGGCCGCACGCCGGCGTAGAGTTCGAGCCGGAAGCGCAGATCGAGCTGCGGCGCGATCTCGGTCCCGTCGGGCCGGCGGATTTCCGGCCAACCCATCGCGCCGAACAGGATCGCGTGCGCCGACTGCGCCGCCGCGAAGGTGGCCTCGGGCAGCGCATCGCCCGTGGCCTTGTAGTGCAGCGCGCCGGCAGGGTGCGTCGCGAAGTGCAGCTGGTAGCCTGCCCCCCGCGTGACGTGCTCGAGCAGCGGCAGCGTGGCGTCGACCACCTCGATGCCGATGCCGTCGCCGGGAAGGACGCAGATGTCGTAGCGGGAAAGGGTCATGGCTAGAGGCTCGATAGCCGGAACTGTTTCAGGATTTCGGTGAGTTCGAGCGCGCCGCGCTGGCGGTGGGCGCGATGGAGTTCGCCAGCCGTTGCCGCATCACCGGCGCGGATCGCCTTCATGACCGCCCGATGCTCGCGGGTGGAGTTCGTCGGCCGAGGGCGCATGCGCAACGTGACCATGCGGGCGCGGTGCGCGCGTTCCCAGAAATTGGTCACCACCTCGGCCAGCCGCCGGTTGCCGCACAGGCTTACCAGCTGGAGGTGGAAGCGCTCGTCGGCCTTGGCCCACGCGTCGAGATCGTCGGCGGCGAGCGCCGCCTCCATCTCACGGCACGCTGCTTCCAGTGGCGCGAGCTCCGGCGCGCTCGGCTTGCGCCGCGCAGCGAGCTCGGCGGCGAGCGACTCGAGGCTCGTCAGGATCGCGTAGATCTCGGCCATGTCCATGGGTGACACCGGCAGCACGCGCATCCCGTGCCGGGGAACCACCTCGATCAACCCCTCGTTGTGCAGTCGGATCAGCGCTTCGCGCACTGGCGTGCGGCTCACGCCCAGCTCCAGCGCGAGCGCCTGCTCCAGCGCCTGGTAACCCGGAGGCCACACATTGTCGAGGATGCGCGCGCGCATCTCCCGGTAGACGCGCTCGACGGCGCCCGGCGCCGTGGACTTTTCGGGCGCCGGGGCGTGGCGGGCGGAGGCTCTGGTGGTGGCCATGCTTCAGCTGAAGATGCGCGCGCGCCGATGCCAGTGGGTCGGCGGCTGCCCGGCGAGCGGAACCTCGAAGGTCGGCAGGCGTTGGTCGAGCAGGCAGCCCAGGTAGGCGGTGCGCAGCGCGGGGCCGCCGAAGGCGATGCTCGAGATGTTGCGGAGCACCCGACCGGCAGCCTTGTCGAGATGCGGGCGGCCCATCGTGCCGGACAGATAGGCGGCCTCTACCCAGTCCACATGCGTCGGATCGGAATCCTCGAGGATCAGCACCTGCGAGCCGTCCGGCGCCACCCGCAGGATGCTGTTGCTGACGATGCTCACGACCCATGCGTGACCGGCGCTGTCGAACGCGAGACCATCGGGGAAGAATCCCTTGCCGAATGTCGTCACCGTCTCGCGTGGCCCGAGCGCACCGTCGGCACGCAGCGGGAACCGCGACAGGCGCCGGCCGAAGGTTTCGTTCACCCAAAGCCACCGTCCCGCCGGGTCGATCGCGAGCTCATTGGTATAGCCCAGGCCATCGGCGACAATGCGCGCACCACGATGGTCGACGACCGCGATGAAGCCGTCGGCGACGTCGGCGCGGTAGCCCAGTGCCCGCGGCGAGAGGCGAGTGCTGACCGTGATCCAGAGCCGCCCATCGGCGTCCTCGATCACATAGTTGGTCGGCGGCAATGGCCTGCCCCCGAGCGCTTGCAGCACCGGTGTGACCGTGCCGTTGGCCCCGAGGCGGAAGACGCCGCCCGCGTCTGCACCGAGATGCGCGATCAGGAACGAGCCGTCGCTCGCGAGCGCGATCCCGTTCGGCTGCAACGGGCCGCCGTCAGGATGCACGCCAACAACGGTTTGCTGCGCGCCGTCCGCTCCGATGCGCGTGACCCCGCCCCGCCAGTCGGCCGCGTAGATGTCGCCGCTGGACGCGCAGAGCACGCACTCCGGCCGCCGCAGATCGGTGCCGGTGAACCGCAGAGCTTCGAGCGAAACAAACCCCGCGTCGACGGTCGTCATCACATCTTCCCTGCCTCTGCCTCACGGTTGCCGGCTTGGGCGGTCCGATCGTGCATTATCGTTGCGTATACGTTAATGGATACAAAGTGGCGCGTCAAGGGGCGAGTGCGTCGCCGCGCTCCGCCGCTGCGCTAGCGTGCCTCCAGCGAGGACACCGGTTCGCCGGATCGGGTGGCCACCGGCAGCAGGCGCTTCCGCGCCTCGGCCACCACCGCCGCGGGCGTGATGCCGAAGTGCCGGTAGAGCTCGGCCTCGGGCCCCGACGCGCCGAACGTGCTCATGCCGACGAAGCCGCCGTCCTCCCCGACGAAGCGTTCCCATCCCAGCTTCACCGCGGCCTCCACCGCGACGCGGGCTGTGCCGCGGCCGAGCACCGCCGCCTGATACGCCGCATCCTGCCGGTCGAACAGCTCCCAGCACGGCACCGACACGACCGCCGTCGGAATGCCTTGTTCCTGCAGCATCACACGCGCCATCAGTGCAATGGCCACCTCCGAGCCCGACGCGAACAGCGTGGCGCGCCGCGCTCCGCCGGCGGCTTCCGCGACCACGTAAGCCCCGCGGGCGCACAGGTTCTCGTCGACATGCGCGGTCCGAACGGGTGCGAGCGGCTGGCGCGAGTTGACGATCGCCGACGGCGAGCGCCGGTTGGCGACGGCGAGTTGCCAGCACTCGGCGGCCTCGACCGCATCGGCGGGCCGCATCACCGCGAGATTGGGAATCGCCCGCAGCGAAGCCAGGCATTCGACCGGCTGGTGCGTCGGGCCGTTGCGCCCGATGCCGATCGAATCATGGCTGAACACCCAGATCACCGGCAGCGACATCATCGCCGACAGCCGGATCGAGTGGCGCATGTAGTCGGAGAAGACGAGGAAGGTCGCGCCGTAGGGCACCACGCCCTTGTGCGCGACCATGCCGTTCATCATCGCGCCCATCGCGTGCTCGCGCACCCCGTAGTGCAGGTAGCGTCCGCCGCGGTCGTCGGCGGTGAACGGCCGCATGTCGCGCTTGTGCTGCGTTGCTGCCTCGAGGTCGGGCGCGCCACCCACGAGCTCGGGGATCGCGTGCGACAGCACGCGCGTGATTTCGCCCGATGAGCGTACCGTGGGCTGCGTCGGCGCCTTCGTCACCGTCTCGCGCTTCCAGTCGAGGAGCGTCTTCTCCCATCCTGCCGGCAGCTCGCCGCGCATCAGCCGCTCGAACTTCGCGCGCTTCTGCGGGTCGCTCGCGGCGAGCCGCCCCTCCCACGCGGTGCGCTCGCCCGCGCCACGCTGCCCGGCCTTGTGCCACTCGGCGAGGATCGGAGCGGGCACGACGAAGCGCTCGTGCGGCCACCCGAGGTGCTCGCGCGCCGCCTTGCTGTCGTCCTCGAACAGCTTGCCGCCGTGGGCGACGCGCTGGTTTTCGATGCGCGGGACGCCAAAGCCGATCAAGGTGTTGCACTTGATCATCGATGGGCGCGGGTCGGCCTTGGCCGCGGCGATCGCGGCCGCGATCGCATCCTGGTCGTGCCCGTCGCACTCCTGGACGTGCCAGCCGGCGCACGCGAAGCGGACCAGGTAGTCCTCGGTCACCGCCTGCGACGTCGGGCCGTCGTCGGTCATCCGGTTGGAGTCGTAGAGGAAGATCAGCCGGCCGAGGCGCAGGTGCCCGGCGAGCGAGATCACCTCGTGGCCGAGGCCCTCCATCAGGCAGCCGTCGCCGACCAGCGCGTAGGTCCAGTGGCGGACGACCTCGTCGCCGAACTCCTCGTTCAGCATCGCCTCGGCGACCGCCATGCCGGCGGCGTTGGCGATGCCCTGCCCCAGCGGTCCGGTGGTGATCTCGACGCCGTGGTCCGGTTCGTACTCCGGGTG
>CAYGYQ010000225.1:0-5759 GCA_964354035.1 uncultured Bordetella sp. | reverse complement strand
GTTGCAGACGCGCGCCCATTCGAGGCTCGTCGCGGCGTTGCCGACGTGGTGCGCCATGAAGCTCGCGCGCGGCGAGAAGAAGGTCACGTCGGTCCCGCGCTCGCGCTGCATCCTGAGTTGCGCGTCCTCGAGGCTCTCCCGGATCTCGTCGTCACCGATGATGAGATCGGCACGTGAGGGCGCCTGCGCTGGGTCGCCGATCGCGGCGATCTGACGTTTGCGCCACGCTTCGAGCGCAGGCGGCGCAGTGGTGTAGTGTCCGTGGCAGTCGATGATCATCGGTCACTCCTGCTGGGTTGCGCGCTGCGGATGCGCGCGTGGCCGCGGGGGCTCACTGCGTTTGGGTCCGTCGGCATTTGTCTTCGTTGGCGCGGGCTTGCCCGCGCTCGATGCGCATCGACGGGTGAGCCATTGCCGAGCACGGCCGAGGCTGCGCCTACGACCCCGCACGTCGTCGCGCCACTTTCCCCTTCAACAACGGCACGGGTTGACACAGGATGTCCCATCGCGCGTCATGCCGCCGGCGCGGCGAGCTGCCGCTCGAGCTTGTCGAGCGTGCGGTAACAGGGCAGCACCTGCGCCACGCTGGCGTTGGGTTCGCGGCCTTCCCGGATCGCGGCGAAGAATTCGCGATCCTGCAGCTCGATACCGTTCATGGACACCGCGACCTTCGACACGTCGATCTTTGTTTCCCTGCCGTCCACCAGGTCGTCGTAGCGTGCGATGTACGTGCCGTTGTCGCAGATGTAACGGAAGAACGTGCCCAGCGGGCCGTCGTTGTTGAACGATAGCGACAGCGTACAGATCGCGCCGGTGCTGCTTTTGAGCTGGATCGACATGTCCATGGCGATGCCGAGTTCCGGATGCAGCGGACCCTGGACGGCATTGGCGGCGACCATCTCGCCGCCTGTCTGGTACGCGAAAAGGTCCACCGTGTGGGCGGCATGGTGCCACAGCAGGTGGTCCGTCCACGAACGCGGCTGCCCCAGCGCGTTCATGTTCTTCCGGCGGAAGAAGAACGTCTGCACGTCCATCTGCTGGATGGCGATCTCGCCCGTGACGATCCTCTTGTGCACCCACTGGTGGCTCGGGTTGAAGCGCCGCGTGTGGCCGACCATCGCGACCTTGCCGGATCCCTCGTGCACGCGGACCACCTCCTCGGCGTCGGCCAGGGAATCGGCCAACGGGATCTCCACCTGCACATGCTTGCCAGCCTTGAGGCAGGCGATCGTCTGGCTCGCGTGGATCTGCGTCGGTGTGCACAGGATCACCGCGTCGACGTCGGGCCGCGCGAGGCTTTCGTCCAACTCCATCGTGACGTGGCCCACACCGAACCGCGCGGCGACTTCCTGCGTCGCGTCGAGCGTGCGGCCGACGAGCGAGACGACTTCCACGCCGTCGATTTTGGCGATGGCTTCCAGGTGCTTGACGCCGAAGGCGCCGGCGCCGGCGAGCGCAACTTTCATGCGGGCCTCCCCGGTGTGCGGTGGATTACACGCTTTCTCATCGCGGGTTCTCCAGAATGATGTGGCCGACCGCCGTGTTCGACGCTGGCACATGGTAGAACCGATAGATCTCGCGCGCGTCCGCGTCGAGCGCGCCGCGCATGATCAGCCACATCACGAGCTCGATCCCCTCGGACCCGGCTTCGCGCAGGTAGTCGATGTGCGGCAGCCGGGCGAGGCGTTCGGGATCCGTGGTCAGGCGATCGAGGAAGCGCGTGTCGAACTCGCGATTGATGAGGCCCGCGCGCGGGCCCTGCAGCTGGTGCGACATCCCGCCGGTGCCCCACACCATCACCTTGAGGTCCTGGTCGAAGGATTCGATTGCCTTCCTGATCGCTTGGCCGAGGTGGTAGCACCGGTTGCCCGTCGGTGGCGGATACTGAACGACGTTGACCGCCAGCGGCACGACCCTGCAGGGCCAGGCCGCAGGCTGGCCGAACAGCAGCGACAGCGGCACCGTCAAGCCGTGATCGACGTCCATCCGGTTGACGATGGTCATGTCGAATTCGTCCAGGATCGTCGACTGCGCGATGTGCCAGGCGAGATCCGGATGACCTTCCACGGCCGGCACCGGGCGCGGTCCCCAGCCCTCGTCGGCCGGCGCAAAGGACTCGGCGCAGCCGATGGCGAACGTCGGGATCAGCTCCAGCGAGAAGGCCGACGCGTGGTCGTTGTAGACCAGGATCACGACATCGGGCTTGTGCTCGGCGATCCATCGTTTGGAGAAGTCGTAACCTGCAAGCACGGGCTGCCAGTAGGACTCGCCGGTCTTGCCGAGGTCGATCGCCGCGCCGATGGCCGGCACGTGCGACGTGGCGAGTCCCGCGCTGATCCGGGCCATCCTAGCGGCTCCTTTGCCCGCGTTCCGCGAGGCTGCGGTTGCCCTCGGGGGAGCGCCCCCCCGCGATCATCATCGCCCGGTATGCGTCCTCCGACATGCCGGTCATCTTGGACGCCAGATTCTGGAACGAGAAGCCGTCGGTGGCGCCGATCTTCGCCAGGAAGTAGATGTTGCCGCCCAGCGCGAGCATCCGGTTGTAGTCGCGATCGAGCACAGCCTGCCGCTGCTCGTCGGTCATCGGATACCGCTCGAGGAAGGCGCGCTCGCCGGCCTTGAAGGCCGCGCGGTTGTCCGCCTTCATCAGCGACATGCAGAACATGTTGAGGTGATAGCCGCGCCGCGACTGCACCCCATCGAACACGACGGTGCCGGGGATGTCCTTGAAGGCTTCGCTGTAATCATTCATCGTATGCGTCAGGTCCAGTAGAGGCGCAGGGGATTGTCCACCAGGAGCTTGCGCTGCAGTTCGGTCGTGGTGGCGATGCGCGGCACGAAGTCGACGAGCACGCCGTCGTCCGGCATGTGGGTCTTCATGTTGGGGTGCGGCCAGTCGGTGCCCCACAGCACGCGGTCCGGAAAAGTCTCGACCAGCCGGCGGGCGAATGGCACCACGTCATCGTAGGTTGGGGGCCCGGACTTCGACAGCCGCTCGGGACAGCTCACCTTCGACCAGATGTTCGGATGCTCCGAGAGCAAGCGGACGAAGCGCTCGAACTCCGGGCCGGCAACGGGTTGCGCGACGTCGGGCCGTCCCATGTGATCGACAACGACCGTGGTGGGCAGCGCGGTGAAGAAGTCCCACAGCTGGGGCAGGTCCTGCGCCTCGAAGTACACGACGACGTGCCATCCCAGCGGCGCAATGCGGCCGGCGATTTCGGAGAGAACCTCGCGCGGCGTGAAATCGACCAGGCGCCGGACGAAATTGAAGCGGGTGCCGCGCACGCCGGCGGCGTGCAGCGCCTGGAGCTCGGCGTCGGTCACGTCACGCCCGACGGAGGCCACGCCGCGCGCCATGCCCGCGGAGTGGGCGAGGGCGTCGACCAGCGCACGGTTGTCGTTGCCGTGGCAGGTCGCCTGGACGATGACGTTGCGCTCGAAGCCCAGGAAGTCGCGCAGCGCGAACAGCTTCTCCTTCGGCGCGTCGCACGGCGTGTATTTGCGCTCCGGCGCCCAGGGGAACAGCGTCCCCGGACCGAACACGTGGCAGTGCGCGTCCACCGCGCTCCGAGGCGGCGTGAACCGGGGCCGCGAGGGATGGGGATGGAAGGGCAGGTAATCGGGATCCATGATCGTGGGTATCGAAGTACGGGTCACTTACCCCGGGCGAGTGTGGCGAGGATGCGGTCCGCATCGGCGCGCCAGTCCGCGCGGGCGGCCTCGCGCTCGCCCATGGCGCCGGCATCGGCGAGGTCGGCCATCCACGCCTGGCGTTGTGCCGTGCCGGCAGCCGACCACGGCTCAAGCCCGGCTTCCCGCACCGTTTGCGCTGCCTCGCGCATCTCCTCGGCGCGGCGGCGTCCGTGCTGGATCACGCGCTGGAAGAAGTACGCGCCCTGCCGCTCCCAGTCGACGCCGGGAAAGGTCTCCGCCAGCGACGCCAGCACGGCGGCTTCGACGCCGTAGGCCCGCGCGGTGGTGAAGCTCTCGATGACCATCGCCTCGAGCCCTTTGATCATCACGCTGCGGCACATCTTGGTAGCCGAGGCCACACCCAGCTTCGGGGAACCGACCCTGGCGACGAAGCCCAGCTCATCGAGCAGGGGCTTGAGCCCCTCCGCGTGCGGCCCGCCGAGCAGCAGCGGCACACGAATGCGATAGGGTGGCACGGAGGTCATCACCGCGCCCTCGACGAAGCGGCCTCCCGCGCCGTCGATCAAGGCGGCTGCCCGGACCTTCGCGCCGGGTGAGGCCGAATTGAAATCGAGGAACCAGGTGCCCGGTTGAATCGCCGGCGCCCAGGCTTCGGCAACGGCGACCGTCTGGCTCGCCGTGACAGCGCAGAGCACGAGATCCGCCTCCGCTGCCAGCGCCTCGTGCGAGGCCGCAAGCTGCACGCCGTGCCGCGCCGCGTGCGCAATGAGCGGGCCTTCCTGCGCGGTGCCGAGCTTGATGTCGTACGCCCCGATCCGCGCGCCGCCACGCGCGCGCAGATCCTCGGCGAGGATGCGTCCGACCTCGCCGTAGCCGACGAGGCCGATGTGCAGCTGCGCCGGAAGCGGAATTGCGCTCACCGGGCTCAATCGATGTACTTGAGGCCGGCCTGCGCCAGCGGCTCGCGCATGCCGCAGATGTCGAGCCCGAGCTTGCCGGCGGCGCGCCGCAAGGCAGCCTTGCCGTCCCATACCGCGCGCGGAATCAATACTTCCCCGCGCATGATGAGCCGGGCTGTGCGCAGCAACGCGGCCCGGAGGACGCTTTGCGGGTGCTCGGGATCGAGCTCGAGTTCGACGGTGAACTCGCCGGTCGGATGCTCCACCGACACCGCCTTGCGGTGCCCCGGAGGCAGCGTGGCGACACCGGCGGCCACCGAGCCCGTCAGGACCGCGGCGGTCGCGAGTGTCACGGCGCCGAGCACGCCGACCGCCGCGTGGCAGTCGTGTGGAATGAAGGTCCGCGAGCAGAGGCTCCCGGCCGCGCGCGGCGGCGCGATCAGCGACACCTTCGGCACGACCTTCTTCGCCACATCGCCGAGGTTCATCAATAGCCCCGCCTGCCGCCGGATCGATTCGATGCGCGCCTTGAGTTCGGCGTCGGCGTTGAGTTCGTCGCGCGACTCGTAGCCGGTACGGCCGAGGTCCGCGGCGCGTATCACGACCACGGGCATGCCGTTATCGATGCAGGTCACCGCGACGCCGTCGAAGGTGTCGACGACGCGGCCGGTCGGCAACAGCCTGCCGCAGACCGAGCCGGCCGTGTCGAGAAAGCTGATCCGGATCGGCGCCGAAGTTCCCGGCACGCCGTCGATGCGCGCCGAACCCTCGTAGGTTATCTGACCACCGGGAGTCTGCAACACGATGTCCGACAGCATGCCGGTGTTGCGCGTCAATATCCGCACCGTGGTCTCGGCGCCGGTCGCCGCGATGAGGCCTCGCTCCAGCGCGAACGGCCCCACCGCCGCCAGCATGTTGCCGCAGTTGGGGGTGGTGTCGACTCGCGCCTCGTCGATCAGGACCTGCGCGAACAGGAAATCGAGATCCACCCCGGGCTGAGACGAACGCGCGACGATGCCGACCTTGCTCGTCAGCGGATCGGCGCCGCCGAGGCCGTCGATCTGGCGCGCGTCCGGCGAACCCATCGCCGCGAGCAGCACCCGGTCGCGCAACGCCGGATCCTCCGGCAGGTCGGACTCGGCGAAGAACGGTCCGCGCGACGTGCCGCCGCGCATGAACAGGCAGGGAATGGCGGTTTGCATG
>CAYGYQ010000224.1:3109-5864 GCA_964354035.1 uncultured Bordetella sp. | reverse complement strand
AGCCGATCGGTCGAGTCAAGCGTCCATTTTCGGTCCAAAACTGCGGATTGAGGCGAAACGGCTTGGCTGCTACAATAATTTGTTGATGAGGCGAAGCGCGGCGAGTTGAGCGTTTTACAATGTGCCAGTTTTGTGCCACATCAATGGACAGCAACCAACGCTACTGGGCAAGACAGTTACTTACGGCGAGCGGTCAGCAAATCGTTGATAAAAAAGAACTAAATTTCAGCTTGTCTGCCTGTCACGCCGGGGGTCGCGGGTTCGAGTCCCGTCCACTCCGCCAAATGACTTGAAAAGGATCAAGCACTTCAATAGCCCCTGTGATCGGGGCTGTTTTGCTTTGTGGTTGCGTGTGAGAGTGACCGCGAGCCATGCGCTTCGGCGCCAAGGGAGACGATGCAGATGGGAATCAGGACAGGCCTGAAGTGGATGCTGGTCGGGGTCGTCGTGGTCGGCTCGGCGCTGCTCGCGTTGCGTTCGTATCGGGCATTGAGCGGCCCCGAGCTGCAGCCCTGGCACACCTTCGTGCCGGCGGAATTGCATGCGAGCGACCTCGACGGTGCCGATTGGGCCCGCTATGTCGCGCAGGAAGGCGCCATCTTCGAGAGTGTTCGCGCCGAGGTCAGCCAGAAGCTCGATCCGGGGGCGCGCGTGCCGATCAACCGCTACTTCGAGGAAAGCCCCGTCTATCCGGCGCGCTTCGCCCGGGACTGGAACCGATCCTACGTCATGGAACCGGACGGCAAGCCGATCGGGGCGGTGGTGCTGCTGCACGGGCTGACGGACTCGCCCTACAGCCTGCGGCACATCGCGAAGCTCTACCGCGATCGTGGCTTCGTCGCGATCGGCGTCCGCCTGCCGGGGCACGGCACGGTGCCCGCCGGCCTGACCGACGTGCGCTGGGAAGACTGGATGGCCGCCACGCGGCTGGCGGTCCGCGAGGCGCGCCAGCGCGTGCCCGCCCCGGGGTCATTGCATCTGGTCGGGTTTTCGAACGGTGGCGCGCTGGCGATGAAATACGCGCTCGAAGTGATCGAGGATGCGAAGCTCTCCCGGGCCGACCGCATTGTATTGGTCACGCCGATGATAGGGATCACGCGCTTCGCGCGCTTCGCCGGCCTGGCCGGCCTCCCCGCCGTGCTGCCGCCATTCGCGAAGGCGGCCTGGCTCAGCGTCACGCCGGAATTCAATCCGTTCAAGTACAACTCGTTCCCGGTCAACGGCGCCCGCCAGTCGTATCGGCTGACCGATGCGCTGCAAAGCCAGATCCAGCGCCTCGCGCGTGCCGGCCAGCTCGGAAGCCTGCCGCCGGTCCTGACCTTCCAGTCGGTCGTCGATTTCACCGTCAGCACGCCGGCGATCCTGACGGCGCTGTATTCGCTCCTGCCCGACAATGGCAGTGAGATCGTTCTTTTCGACGTGAACCGGACCGTGAAATTCGGCCCGCTGCTGCGCCCCTCCGCCTATGTTGCGCTCGATCGGCTGATGCCGGCGTCCCCGCAGCCGTATCGCTTCACGGCGATCGTGAACGCGAGCGAGGACAGCGACGCCACGGTCGAGCGCAGCATCGCGCCGGGCCAGCTGCAGGCAGTGGACCGCGCGCTGAACCTGCCGTATCCAACCGGCATCTTCTCGCTGTCGCACCTGGCGATCCCGATTCCCATGGACGACCCGCTGTACGGGCTCGCGCCCGACCCGAAAGCGCGGCCCGAGTTCGGCTTCAGTCTCGGCGCCATGAGCGCACGCGGCGAGCGCGGCACGCTGGTCGTCGACCAGGATTTTCTGACGCGCCTTCCATCCAATCCGTTTTTTCCGTATCTGCTCGAACGGGTCGACGAAGGCATCAGTCGACCGTCGGGGCCGACCGGACGCAATCTCGCCGCGACACCGTCGGCAGGCATCCCCGTGCGCCTCGAAGCGCTGCTGTCCACGTTCCTCCCCGAGGATGCGGAAGTGCGGCCGTTCGCCGGGCCTTAGCGGGCAGTCGGCATGCAGGTCAGCCGGGTCCGGGACGCGCGCCCCCCGCGGCAGGCAGCGGCTGCCCTTTGCGCGAACCGAACTTGTGGGAGTACACCCGCGTGAACTCCGCGCCGTACAGGAAGATCTGCGCCGAGTAGTACACCCACAGCAGCACCACGACGAGCGACGCGGCCGCCCCGAAGGCGGACGAGATGTTGCTGCGGCCGATGTAGACGCCGATCAGGAACTTGCCCGCGAGGAACAGCAGCGAAGTGACCGCGGCGCCGACCCAGACATCCTTCCAGTCGATCCGGACCCTCGGCATCGTCTTGTACATCATCGCGAAGACGGCGGTCGCGAGCACGAGGCTGATTGCCAGTTCGATGGACTTCGCCACGGTCGCCCAGCCGCTGAAGAGCGGATTCCACTTCGCGTTCATCGCCGCCATCGCGGCACTGAACACCAGCGACACCATCAGCAGGAAGCCGATGCCGAGGATCATGCCGAACGAGAGCAGGCGCACGCGGACGATGTTCCACAGGCCGGCGGCGCCGGCCCTCGGCGGCGCGCGCCAGATGCGGTCGAACGCATCCTGCAGCTCGGCAAAGACCGTCGTGGCGCCGATGAACAGAAAGACGATGCCGAAGAACGTGGCCAGCGCACTCTCGCCGGGCTTGCCCACGCTTTCGAGCAGGCCCTCCACGGCCAGCGCACCCTGGTCCCCGAGCAATTCGCCGAGCTGCTCGTAGATCTCGCCGCGGGCCGCCTCTTCGCCGAAGGCGAATCCGGCGACGGC
>CAYGYQ010000224.1:0-3009 GCA_964354035.1 uncultured Bordetella sp. | reverse complement strand
ACCGCAAGCGGCCGCGTGCCCGCGAACTCGGAAAAGACGATGGCCATGATGGCCGTGATCGGGACCGCCAGAAAGGCGCCGGGAATGCCCCACAGCGCCGACCAGGTCGCCAGGCTGACCAGGATGGCGAACGGACTGAGGTTGAGCGAATTGCCCATGACGTACGGGTCGAGAAAATTGCCGATCAGAAACTGGAGGGCGGTCAGTGGCAGGAACACCGCCAGGACAGCGTTCGGGTTCGCAAACTGCACGATCGCCATCGTCACCGGAAACAGCACGCCGAGGAACGAGCCGATGTAGGGCACGTAGTTCAGGAGCGCGATCAGCACGGCCCAGAAGGCGGCGAATTCGAGCCCCATGAAAGCCATCACGATCCAGCTGGTCAACCCGAGCAGGATGTTGATGAAGGTCTTGAGCGCCAGATATGCCCCTATGCGCGAATTGATGTCGGAGGTGACCTGACGAACCCGGGCAACGATGCGCGGATCGCTCGACAGCCCGGCGATCTTGGCGTCGAACGAGCGCTGCTCGATCAGCAGAAAACTCGCGTAGAGCAGCACGACGATGACGGTCACGGCGATGGCCGACACTGACGCCACCATCGATCCGATCAGCGGCTGAAGGCTGATCTGCCCGAAGAGGTCCCGGCGCAACGTAGTCCAGGTGGGCTCCGTCTCGAGGTGGAGCAACACCGCACCCCTCTGGATGACGGCGAGGAGGGACTCCTGATATTGCGGCGCCAGCGCCAGGACGCTGTCCTTGTTGGCGAGGATCAGGTTGGCGATCGCAATCAGCCCCCAGGCGATGACCAGAACGGAAAGCGCAGAACGCAGCCGCGGCGGCAGGATCCGACCGATGACGGGAATCCTGCCCAGCAGTCGTGTCAGTCCGACGATCACGTAGAACACCAGCGCGCCGAAGATGATCGGGACAAAGACTTCCTTCCCGATGTGGAGCACCCAGCCGATGACCACGGCGAGGACGGCGCCGGATACAAGCGAATGAAAGCGGTCGTTCACGATTCAGCGATGGCTGCCGAGGGGCCACGTTGGCGCCGATTCCCCGGCGCCATTAGGCACCCGGGCCCGCGGTCGCAGACTTCCGGCCGCCGGCGGAAGACGAGCGGAGGATCACGGGAGCGCTTCGAGCCTAAGACCCGGCGGACGCGTTGCCCATTGGGCGCCGGCGACCGCGCTCCGGTAGCCCACGTCGTAGAGTGCCTGCATCGCGACCGGATCGAAGGTCTCCTCGCCCGAGATGGTGATGCCCTCGGGAATGGTGACCCAGTGGAAGCTGGCCTGCTCGATCTGTGCGACCGCATGAATCCGGTGCAGCGCGCCAATCACGGCGGATCGACTCGAGGCATCGAGGACTCGCGTGGCGATCCCCAGAACGGTTCTGCGCGTCGGCTGCGCAGGCGGACGGATCTGCCCGTTGTGAATGACGAAGATGTCTTCCCGTCCTTCCTCCGGACCGTGTCCGCCGCGCTGGCGGATCATCGAGGGTCGGAACAGCCCCCCGCTGTAGAAGACCCGGGCGCCCACGCCGCCATCGACGTGCAATTCGTCGTAGCGCCGTCCAGCGGACTCCACATCGAAGAGCACGGGCGGAAAGGCGATCGGAATGGACGCGGACGCCAGCATCACCTGGCGAAAGAGATCGAGGGATTCCGGGCGTCCGCTGAGGGCGATGAGCCCCATGTTCCAGACGATGAAATCGAGGGAATCGAGGTCCACGGTCCCGATGTAGAGCCGCTGCCCGCGCGCGTGGGCTTCGCCGACCTCGCGCAGCAGGGCGGCATCGACGTGTTTCGCGATGAGCGCGGTCAGCGGGCTGGTGTCGAGCAGCGCTTCGCCGGTCAGCACCCTGGTGGCCAGGTTCAGAACCGAGCCGACGATGAAGATATCGCGTGACGACGTGGTCGTATAGAAATCGCGCAGTGCGCCGTCGTGCGCCGGTCCGAGCAAGGCGAACGGCGCCATCAGGGCCCCGGTCGACACGCCGGTCACGATCTTGAATTTGGGCCGGTCGCCCGTCTGCGACCAGCCGTTCAGGAATCCCGCGCCGAAGGCGCCGCTGGCGCCGCCGCCCGACAGCGCCAGGTGGGCGTAGTGGATCGTTCCGTCGGCGGTGCGCGGAAAGTCCCGGCGCGATTCCTGGGCAAAGGAGGCCGCCAGATCCTGCTCCATGGCGGCACTGGTTTGGCCGGCCCGCATGCGGACGTCGGGCAGGTGCGGAATCGTGGCCATGGAGGCCGCCGACACGGGCACGGGATTGCGCAGCAGCGTCCCGCAACCCGCGAGGGCGATGATCGCTCCCAGCACGGCGAGGCGCGCGAGTGCCGTCACGTTCGGCCCCGCCCGGTTCGTCGACGGGATCCGGTCTGGGCGCGCATCCGGTCCGCGATTTCCGCTGCAGATCATTGCGGCGACGGTGCTGCCGCGATGTCTTGCGGCCGGGGCGCAAGGGAGCCGGCAATGTCCACCCAGCCGCCGCCCATAGCCTGGTAGACGCCGACGAGCTGCGCGTACCGTGCCGCGAGCAGGCTCGCCGACGCGAGCTCGGCGGCGAAGAGCTCGTTCTCGGCGATGAGCACCTCGAGGTAGCCCGCCACGCCCTTGTCGAACTTGAGCCGGGACAGCCGGGCGAACTCCCGCAGCGCATCCACGCGCTGCCGCTGCATCGCGACTTCCTCGATCTTCTTCTGCGAGCCGACGAGCGCATCGTTGGTCTCGCGAAACGCGTTCAGGATCGTCTGCTGGTAGAAGTTGAGCGCCCCCCGCTCCTGCGCCTCCGCCGAGCTGACCTGGCCCTCGATGGCGCCGGAGGTGAAGATCGGGCCGGTCAGGCCCGCCGCCAGCAGCCACACGCTCGCCGGGCCCGTGAGGAAGTTGCCGAAGGCGGTGCTCGTCGAGCCGAGCGCGCCGGTGAGCGACAGGGTCGGGTAGTAGAGTGCGCGCGTCGCGCCGATGTTGGCATTGGCGGCGACGAGGTTCTGCTCGGCCTGCA
>CAYGYQ010000223.1:0-5884 GCA_964354035.1 uncultured Bordetella sp. | reverse complement strand
CATCGACCGCGTCGTCGAGACGGCGAAGGCGATCGCGATTCCCAACGACCAGCAGATCCTGCACATCCTGCCGCAGGAATTCATCATCGACGGTCAGGAGGATGTGCGCGAGCCGCTGGGGATGAGCGGCGTGCGCCTCGAGGTCAAGGTGCACATCGTCACCGGGGCGGTGTCGGCGGTGGAGAACATCACCAAGTGCGTGCGCCGCTGCGGACTCGTCGTCAAGGACGTGATCCTGCAGCCGCTCGCCTCGTCGATCGCGGTGCTGAACGAGGATGAGAAGGACCTCGGGATCTGCCTCATGGACATCGGCGGCGGCACGACCGATCTGGCGGTATTCGCGGGCGGCGCGATCCGGCACACGGCGGTGATCCCGATCGCCGGCGACCAGGTGACGAATGACATCGCGATGACGCTGCGCACGCCGACGAAAGAGGCCGAGGAGCTGAAGCTGCGCCACGGCTGCGCGCTGCGCCAGCTCGCCGACCCGAACGACATCATCGAGGTTCCCGGCGTCGGTGACCGGCCGCCGCGCAAGCTGTCGCGGCAGACGCTCGCCGAGGTGATCGAGCCGCGCATCGAGGAGCTCTACACGCTGGTGCAGGCGGAGCTGCGCCGCTCGGGCTTCGAGGAGCTGCTCTCCTCGGGGATCGTGCTCACCGGCGGCTCGGCGCTGCTCGCGGGAATGACGGAGCTCGGCGAAGAGGTGTTCCACCTGCCGGTGCGGATCGGCGTGCCGGCGTATGTCGGCGGGCTCGCGGATGTCGTGCGCAGCCCGCGGTATGCGACCGCGGTCGGGCTCCTGCTCGAAGGCCGCGACCAGTACCTGCGCGCACAGCAGTCGCGGGCCCGGACCGCGGGCATCGGCGGCACCGCGGAACGGATGAAGCAATGGTTCAAGGCGAATTTCTAGGTTCACGCATCAGTCGCAACACCATGCAGTCGGACACAGCCCACCGCACCATCTTGAGACAGGAAAAAGGAGCGCACCATGTTTGAAATCATCGACCAGCCCACCGAGAACGGCGCCGTCATCCGAGTCATCGGCGTCGGAGGCTGCGGCGGCAACGCCGTGGAACACATGATCGCGCGAGGACTCCTCGACGTCGACTTCATCTGCGCGAACACCGACGCCCAGGCGCTGAAACGCTCGACCGCCCGCGCGCAGGTGCAGCTGGGCACGGCGCTGACCCGCGGGCTCGGCGCCGGCGCCAGGCCGGAAATCGGGCGCGACGCCGCGATGGAGGATCGCGACCGGATCGCCGAAATGATCGAGGGCTCCGACATGCTGTTCATCACCGCTGGCATGGGCGGTGGCACCGGCACGGGCGCAGCGCCGGTGATCGCCGACATCGCGAAGAGCATGAACATCCTGACCGTCGCGGTGGTCACCCGGCCGTTCAAGCTGGAAGGCGGCAAGCGGATGAAGGTCGCGCAGACCGGCATCGACGAGCTCGGCAAGCGGGTCGACTCGCTGATCATCATCCCCAACGACAAGCTCATGGAGGTTCTGGGCGACGACATCTCGATGCTCGATGCCTACGCGGCGGCGAACGACGTGCTGCACGGCGCGGTGTCCGGCATCGCCGAGGTGATCAACAACCCCGGACTCGTCAACGTCGATTTCGCCGACGTGCGCACCGTGATGGGCGAAGTCGGGATGGCGATGATGGGCTCGGCGATGGCGGCCGGCGCCGATCGCGCGCGGCTGGCGGCCGAGCAGGCGGTGCGGAGCCCGCTGCTCGAGGATGTCAACCTTGCCGGCGCCCGCGGCGTGCTGGTCAACGTCACGGCGTCGTCGGGGCTGCGGATGCGCGAATACCAGGAGGTCATGACGACGATCAAGGAGTTCACCGCGGACGACGCGCTGGTGATCGTGGGGACCGTGATCGACGACATGATGGACGACCGGCTGCGCGTGACCATGATCGCGACCGGCCTGGGCGGCGCACAGTCCGCGAGGCGCGAGCAGAAGGCGCCGAACATGACGCTGGTGGAGCAGCCGCAGATCGTGGCGCGCACGGGCACGGACGGCGTCGGCATGTCCGTGGACAGCATCGACTACGGGAATCTGGACGCGCCGGCGGTGATCAGGAAGCGCGAACGCGGCGTGCCGGCACCATCGGCGTTCGATACGACCGAGATACCGGCGTTCCTGCGCAAGCAGGCGGACTGAACCGCGCGCAGGGATCGGGGTCGGATGCGCCAGCAGGGGCCCAGGGCGCATGGGATCCGGAGGGTGATCCGGTGTGCTAATATTGACCTAAATCATTGAACCGGCGGGACAATGGCGGCCGCGCCTGGCGGCCTCCCGCCATCGGCGGCCAACGGCTATGTTGAAACAACGGACGCTCAGGACCACGATCAAGGCGACGGGTGTCGGTCTGCATACCGGCGCGCGGGTCGAGCTCGCGCTCCGCCCGGCGGCGCCCGATACGGGCGTCGTCTTTCACCGCGTCGATCTCGAGCCGCCGGTGACGATCCCGGCGGACGCCGCGCACGTGGGCGACACCCGGCTGTCGTCGACGCTGAAGCGCGATGGCGCATCCATTTCCACGGTCGAGCACCTGATGTCGGCGCTCGCCGGTCTCGGCATCGACAATCTGCACGTCGATGTCGCCGGACCCGAGATTCCGATCATGGACGGGAGCGCCGGGCCGTTCGTCTTCCTGCTCCAGGCGGCGGGTATCGTCGAGCAGGATGCGCCGAAACGCTACCTGCGCATCCTGCTGCCGGTGGAGGTCAAGGATGGCGACAAGTGGGCCCGGTTCGATCCCTACAACGGCTTCAAGCTCGATTTCACGATCGATTTTCCGCACCCGATGTTCGGCACCGAGAATCGGAACGTGGTGATCGACTTTGCCGAGCACTCCTACGTGAAGGAAGTGGCGCGCGCGCGCACCTTCGGCTTCATGCAGGAGGTCGAGGCGATGCGCGCGGCCGGACTCGGCCTGGGCGGCAGCCTGCAGAACGCGATCGTGCTCGACGAGCACCGCGTCCTCAACAGCGAGGGGCTGCGCTACGACAACGAATTCGTCAAGCACAAGGTGCTGGACGCGATCGGCGACCTGTACCTGCTCGGGCATCCGCTGATCGGCCAGTACACGGCGTTCAAGTCGGGGCACGGGCTCAACAATGCCGTGGCCCGCGCGCTACAGGCGCGCCCCGACGCGTTCGAGCTCGTCACGTTCGTCGAGCCTGGCGACGTGCCTTCCGCGTTCCAGGATTGGCGGCTCTCGCCCGCGTGACATGCAGGCCGGCGGTAACGGCGGCGGCCGACTCCGGGGCCACCCGGCGCGCCCTTTTCCGTCGGGCTAGGCGGTGATCCTCGTCCGGCTGCTGCTATTCCTGGCGCTGGCCGCGATCGCGGTCGCCGCCGTGATGTACCTGTTCAGCAAGGATCGCCGTTACCTGCGCTTCATCGGGCAGGTGGTCAAGTTCACGGTCGTGATACTGGCCGTCGTGCTGGTCTTCTTCGCCTTCGAGCGCATCGTCGGGCCGATGCTGTAGCGGCGCATGGGGTCCTCATTGCTCGCCCGGCCGCACGGGCGACTCATTTCGTGGGCGCGGGCTTGCCCGCGCTCGATGGGTGCAGCCGCAGGGCCGGCGGTGGAGCGCGGCCAAGGCCGCGCCTACGACTCAACGGGCGGCGAACCCAGTGAGCGTGGGGGCTGTTCATCACCCCGCGCGGCGCAGAAAGCGATCCAGCGCGGTCTGTAGCGGGCCCGGCGCCAGGGTGCGCGCCAGCGCTGCCAACGGCCGGAGCGACGATCTATCTACCGGATTTGCAAGCGGTTTCCTGGCGGGCACCGGGTCGCTGCGAACTTGCACGCGCACCCGGATTCCAGTAAATTCCCATCCTTCACGCTTCAAAGCAGTCAGCAGTTCGGCGCTGCGCTGCCGCACCACGGCGGCAACAGCCCCGGCGTCCGCGGCAAGGTCGAGTTGCCCATTGCGCTCGTCGGCAACGCGAATGCGCAGGGCGAGAGGCCGCGGCAGGTGCCGGCGGATGACTTGTGCCAGAGCTTCCTCGCGGTCGCGGCGCGACGCCCAGGCGGCCAGCATGGCGTCGGAACGAAGGACACGCTGCAGTGGCTGGGGGGAACGAGCCATGGCGGAAACGGCGGCGGGTGCCCGTAGCTGACGCGGACCGCCCCGATGGGGAAAGGTTGGGAGGAACCCGATTGAACATCATTCTGGTCTCGAGCGCCACGGCGCAGGCCCGCAGCATCACGCTGGACTGGCGCCACTGGACGCTGGGCGGCATCGGGCTGGTCGTCGTCTTCGTCGTTTTCACCGGCATCTTCAATTTCGTCACTCTGCGCTATGCGGCGGCGATCCAGCACCCCTGGCTGCAGGCGATCGTGCTCGCCGACCAGCGGCAGGAAGCCCTGAAGACGCAGCAGCTCGTGCACGGGCATCTGAACGCGATGGCCTTGCATCTGGGCGAGCTGCAAGCGCGAATGTTGCGCTTGGACGGGCTGGGGGAGCGGCTGGCCAAGTTGGCAGGCTTGCAGCCGCAGGAGTTCCCTTCACTGCAGCCGGGCAAGGCCCCGGGGCGCGGCGGCGCCGAATCCTCGCTGCCGTCGCGGTCGCTGTCGGTTGACGAGTTCTCGGCACTGCTGGCCAAGTTGCGCCACCAGCTGGACGAGCGCACCGACCAGCTCGGCGTCCTCGAGGCGCTGCTCGTCGCCGACTCGGCCAACCGCAAGTTCATGCCGACGTTGGCCCCTGTGGTGGACGGCTGGTTCTCGTCGAATTTCGGGTACCGGATCGATCCGTTCTCCGGGATGCAGTCGTTCCATGAAGGCATCGACTTCCCGGCCGAGGCCGGGACGCCTGTGGTCGCCGCGGCGAGCGGCAAGGTCGTCGAATCCGGGTACCAGCCCCATTATGGTAAGATCGTCGCGATTGACCACGGCAACGGACTGGTTTCCCGTTATGCCCACGCCTCCGAGGTCCACGTGAACGAAGGCGATCTCGTGGTGCGCGGCCAGCGCGTGGCTTCGGTCGGGTCGACGGGCCGCTCGACCGGCCCGCATCTGCATTTCGAGGTTCGGCTGAATGGCGTTCCGCAGAATCCCGCGCGGTTTCTGCGCACCCCGAGTTGACTCCCGGCGCACCGGCAAACGCAGATGGTATGAGGGGTGAGGCGGTCCTCACCCCTTGTTTTTTGCGCCGGCGTCGACAACTGAAAACTCCATGATCAACATCCTCACCCGCATCTTCGGCAGTCGCAACGAGCGGCTGCTGAAGCAATATCGCGTCGTCGTCCGGCAGATCAACGCGCTGGAGCCCGCGATCTCCGCACTGTCCGACGAGGCGCTCAAGGCCAAGACGGCGGAATTCAAGGCCCGTTGCGCGCAGGGCGAGGCGCTCGACGCGCTGCTGCCCGAGGCGTTTGCCGTCGTGCGCGAGGCCGCCAAACGCGTGCTGCAGATGCGCCACTTCGACGTGCAACTGATCGGCGGCATGGCGCTGCACAACGGCAAGATCGCCGAAATGCGCACGGGTGAGGGCAAGACGCTCGTCGCGACGCTGCCGATCTATCTCAATGCGCTCGCCGGCACCGGCGTCCACCTCGTCACGGTCAACGACTATCTCGCGCAGCGCGATGCGGACTGGATGGGACGGATCTATCGCTTTCTCGGAATGACGGTCGGTGTCAACCTGTCGCAAATGGACCACACCGCCAAGCAGGCGGCGTACGCGGCGGACATCACGTACGGCACCAACAACGAGTTCGGCTTCGATTACCTGCGCGACAACATGGTGTTCGAGGCGGCGCAGCGGGTCCAGCGCAGCCGGCACTACGCCATCGTCGACGAAGTCGACTCCATCCTGATCGACGAGGCGCGCACGCCGCTCATCATCTCGGGGCAGG
>CAYGYQ010000222.1:0-5909 GCA_964354035.1 uncultured Bordetella sp. | reverse complement strand
AATCGCAGGCGGAGGTGGCGAATTACCAGCGCACGCTGGAGGACAAGGTCGCCCAGCGCACGCAGGAGCTGGAAATCGCGACCGCGCACGCGTACAAGCTCGCGCAGCACGACATCCTGACCGGGCTTCCCAACCGGGCATTGCTCAACCAGCGACTGAAGCAGATCCTCGCGCAGTCGCAGCGCAACGGCACGCACGTCGCGTGCCTGTTCCTCGATTTCGACCACTTCAAGCGCATCAACGACACGCTCGGCCACGACTCGGGCGACCAGCTGCTCCAATCGGTGGCGCAGCGCCTCACGACCGCCGTGCGCGAGTCCGACACGGTCGCGCGGCTGGGGGGCGACGAATTCGTGGTGATCCTGCCGGGGCTCGATCCCGCGCATGCGACTTTCGAGACGATGACGGTGCTGGCGCGCATCCGCGAGTCGTTCCTCGCGCCCTTCCGCCTGTCCGACCAGACGCCGACCCTGACCTGCTCGATCGGGGTCTCGATGTACCCGCTCGACGCCAACGACACCGTGACGCTGATCAAGCAGGCGGACACGGCGATGTACGCGGCCAAGGAGGTCGGGCGCAACGCCTACCGGTTCTACACCGCCGACATGAACGCGCGCGTGCAGGCGCGCCTGCAGCTCGAGACCGACATGCGGCGCGGCCTCCTGCACAACGAGTTCTTCCTCGCCTATCAGCCGCAAATCGACATGCAGACCGGCCGGGCCGCGGCGGTGGAGGCGCTGCTGCGCTGGCGCGACCCGGTGCGTGGCGTGATCCCGCCGACCGAGTTCATCCCGATCGCCGAGGAATCCGGGATGATCCAGGCGCTCGGCGCCCGGGTATTGCGCGACGCGTGCCGGCAGGTCGTGCAGTGGCACCGGCTGGGCATGATGCTGCGCCTTTCGGTCAACCTCTCGGTGCAGCAACTGCAGCACGACAGCTGCCTGGCGGTGGTCGAGGAGGCGCTGCGCTCGAGCGGTCTCGCCCCGCAATACCTCGACCTCGAGATCACCGAGAGCGTGATCATCACGCACCCGGAAAAGGCCGTCGCCACGCTGGCGAAGCTGAAGGAGCGCGGCATTTCCATCACCGTCGACGATTTCGGCACCGGCTACTCGAGCCTGTCCTATCTCGCGCGGCTGCCGATCGAGGCGGTCAAGATCGACCAGCGCTTCGTCCACGGCCTCGAGCACAACAGCAACGACGTGGCGATCACGCAGGCCATCATCGCGCTGTCGCACTCGCTTGGCCTCCGGGTGATTGCCGAAGGCGTGGAGACCAGTGCGCAGTACGACTTCCTCAAGCACCACGGCTGCGAGGCCGCGCAGGGCTTCCTGATCGGCCGTCCGCTGGAAGAGCCGGAGTTCCTGACCTGGTGGAAGGCGCAGGAGGAACAGGCGCGAGCCGTGCTGCTGCAGCCCGACATGTGGCAGCCGGAAGGCTAGTCGAGGTCGGCCATCCGGTCGACGTCGCGCAAGGTGCCCGCATCGTCGACGTCGAGCCGCACGACACTGTCGCGGTGCGCAGTCACGATCGATCTGGCGCCTTCGTCCCCCGTGAGTGTCGCCAGTGCAGCGAAGCAGGAGGCGCCGAAGCCCACGGGATGCCCGCGCTGGCCGCGATAGAACGGCGCCGCCACAGTAGCACCGTCGGCGATCGCCCCCGCGACGCGCGCGATCGTGGACGTTTCGATCCACGGCATGTCGCCAAGAGCGACGACCCAGCCGGAAGCGTCCCGCGTCGCCTGCACTGCGCACGCGAGACTCGCCCCCATACCAAGTTCGGCACTGGCACAGCGGACGATGCGTGCTCCCGCGGCACCCAGCGCCGCGGCGAGCGCGGCGGCGTCCGGCCGGACGACCGCGACGACGCGCGGTAGCGCCAGGAGGAGTTTCCGGCACGCCATCACGCCGATGAATTCCCTCGCCGGTCCGGGCGCGCGACTGTCCGTCGGCGCGGCGGCGCGCGCCGTCGCGTCGGCCCGGATCAGCGTGAGGAGCTTGTCGCCGCCAAAGCGTTCACCGCGCCCCGCGGCGAGCAGAATCCCCACGACGCCGGGAACGAAGTTTCCCATCATTGCCTAACCGGTCGCGCAGGTGCCATCAGACGAACTCCCCGGCGGCGTGTCCCGACGACCACGCCCACTGGAAATTGTAGCCGCCGAGCCATCCGGTCACGTCGACGACCTCGCCGATGAAGAAAAGCCCGGGGACCCTGGTCGCGCCCATGGTCTTCGACGACAGCTCGTGCGTGTCGACGCCGCCCAGCGTGACCTCCGCCTTGTTGTACCCGAGCGTGCCTCCCGGCTGGACGAGCCACTGGTGCAGCGCCGATTCGATCGCCGCGAAACGGCGATCGGGGAGCCGAGCCATCGGCCCCGCGGCCTCGTGCACCGCGCACCATATCTCCGCAAAACGTCGCGGCAGCCGTTGCGCCAGTACGTTGTCGACATGCGCGGCCGACCGGCGCTGGTCGCGGAACCACGCCGCGGCGGCAGCGCCCGGCAGCAGATCGATCACGAGCGGCGCCTTGCCGTCCCAGTACGACGAGATCTGCAGGATGGCCGGCCCCGACAGTCCGCGATGCGTGAACAGGAGATGCTCGCGAAAGCGGCCGCCGTTGCACGACACCTCGGCGTCGAGCGCGACGCCGGCAAGGTCGCCGTAGCGTGCCAGCCACTCGGGCGCGAGGGCCAGGGGCACCAGCGCCGGACGGGGCGCCACGATGCGCAACCCGAACTGCTCGGCGACCTTGTAGCCGAATGGCGTCGCGCCGATTCTTGGGACGGTCAGGCCGCCGGTGGCGATCACGAGCGACGGCGCCCGCACCGGACCCTCCCCCGTGGTGACGATGAATCCGCCGTTGACGCGCTCGATGCTGCTGACGGCACAGGGCATGCGCCACTCGACGCCGCCCCGATCGCACTCGGATTTGAGCATCGCGACGATGGCCTGCGCGCTGCCGTCACAGAAGAGCTGCCCGAGCTTCTTCTCGTGGAACGCGATTCCGTGACGCTCCACCAGCGCGACGAAATCCCGCGGCGCATAACGCGCCAGCGCCGACCGGCAAAAATCGGGGTTCTGCGACAGATAGCCGGCCGGGCTCGCGCCGACATTTGTGAAATTGCACCGTCCGCCGCCGGAGATGCGGATCTTCTCGCCCAGCCGGTGATAGTGCTCGACGAGGAGCACGCGGCGACCGCGCCGTCCCGCCTGTGCCGCGCACATCATGCCGGCCGCGCCGGCGCCGATCACGACGGCGTCGTAGGTCGCGGCGCGATTCAACGCCTCACCCGGCCGTCTTGCCGAACGCTACGTCGTGGGCGCGGGCTTGCCCGCGCTCAGGCGAGCGAAGAGCGCGGCCGAGGCCGCGCCTACGGTTCTTGCCGAACGCCAGTTTGCGGGCGCGGGGACCGTTCAACTTACGGTCCGAAGAAATCGCGCACCTTGTCCATGAACGATTTTGCGCGCGGATTGTGCGCGCCGGGATCGTTGTCGTTGATGGCCTCGAATTCGCGCAGCAGTTCCTTCTGCCGGGCCGTCAGCTTGACCGGGGTTTCCAGGACGACATGGCAGTAGAGGTCGCCTGTGACCGAGCCCCGGACGGGCCGGATGCCCTTGTTGCGCAGCCTGAACACCTGCCCGCTCTGCGTCTCCGCCGGGATCTTGATCTTCGCGTGCCCGTCGAGGGTTGGAATCTCGATCTCGCCGCCCAGCGCCGCGACGGCGAAGCTGATCGGCATTTCGCAGTGCAGATCTGCGCCCTCGCGCTGGAAGACAGTGTGCGGCTTCAGGTTGACGACGACGTACAGATCGCCCGGCGGGCCACCATTCATTCCGGCCTCGCCTTCGCCGGTGAGCCGGATGCGGTCGTCCTGGTCGACCCCCGCCGGGATCTTCACCGAAAGCGTCTTGTGCTTCTTGACGCGCCCGGCGCCGTGGCACGCAGCGCAGGGGTCGGCGACGACCTTGCCGGTCCCGTGGCAGGTCGGGCACGTCTGCTGGATCGAGAAGAAACCCTGCGACACCCGCACTTCGCCCCGTCCGTGGCATGACGGGCATTGCTTGGGCTGCGTTCCGGGTTTGGCACCGCTGCCATGGCAGGGCTCGCATGCCTCGTGCGTCGGGATGCGGATCTTCGCCTCGGTGCCCCGCGCCGCATCCTCCAGGCCGAGCTCGAGGTTGTACCGGAGGTCGGCGCCGCGATAGACGCCGCTGCCGCGGCCGCCACGCTGCGCGCCGAAGATCTCGCCGAAGATGTCGCCGAACGCATCGGAGAAGCCGCCGAATCCCTCGGGGCCCGCGCCGCGTGCGCCGCCCGCCGACGGATCGACCCCGGCATGGCCGAACTGGTCATAGGCCGCGCGCTTCTTCGCATCGGTGAGAATCTCGTAGGCCTCCTTGGCCTCCTTGAATTTCTCCTCGGCGCCCTTTTCGTCCGGATTGCGATCGGGGTGATGCTTCATCGCCAGCTTCCGGTAGGCCTTCTTGATCGCTTCGTCGGAAGCGTCGCGATTGACCCCGAGCACCGTGTAGTAGTCGCGCTTTGCCATTAATCTCTTTCGCGTCGCCGCGTCCCTGTCGCACTAACGCAAGCGGCCAGACCCGACGCCGCCGCGAGGCGCACGTCCGGATCCGGCCGGATATTCCATCGCGCGGGCCGCGAACGGCGCCGGCGACGGAACATCACTTCCTGTCGTTGACCTCCGTGTACTCGGCATCGACGACCTTCTCTTCCTTCTTGGCGTCGCTGCCGCCGCCCTCCGCCGGCTGGGCTTTCGCCTGCGCTTCGGCGTACATGATCTCACCCAGCTTCTGCGCCGCCTTGCCCAGCGCCTCGGCCTTCGCCTCCAGCACCTCCTTGGCGGCATCCTTCTCCTTCAGCAGGTCCTCGGCCTCCTTGACGGCGGCCTCGATCTTCGCCTTTTCCTCGGCGCCGATCTTCTCGCCGTACTCGGCGATCGATTTCTTCACGCTGTGCACGAGCGCGTCGAGAGCGTTGCGCGCCTGCACGACCTCGACCTGCTTCCGGTCGTCCTCGGCGTGCGATTCGGCATCCTTCACCATCCGCTTGATTTCGTCGTCGGTGAGGCCGGAGCTTGCCTTGATCTTGATCGTGTTCTCCTTGCCGGTCGCCTTGTCCTTCGCCGACACGTGGAGAATGCCGTTGGCGTCGATGTCGAACGCCACCTCGATCTGCGGCATGCCGCGCGGCGCGGGCGGAATGCCCTCGAGGTTGAACTGGCCGAGGCTCTTGTTGCCGGAGGCGACGTCGCGCTCGCCCTGCAGCACGTGAATCGTCACCGCGCCCTGGTTGTCGTCGGCGGTCGAGAACACCTGCTGCGCCTTGGTCGGGATCGTCGTGTTCTTCTGGATGAGCTTGGTCATCACGCCGCCCAGCGTCTCGATGCCGAGCGACAGCGGCGTCACGTCGAGCAGCAGCACGTCTTTCACCTCGCCCTTCAGCACGCCGCCCTGGATCGCGGCGCCGACGGCCACCGCCTCGTCCGGGTTGACGTCCTTGCGCGGCTCGCGGCCGAAGAATTCCTTGACCTTCTCCTGGACCTTCGGCATCCGCGTCATGCCGCCGACGAGAATCACGTCACCGATATCGGACAGCTGGACGCCGGCATCCTTGATCGCAATGCGGCAGGGCTCGATCGTCCGCTCGACCAGATCCTCGACCAGCGACTCGAACTTGGCCCGCGTGAGCTTCATCGACAGATGCTTCGGGCCCGACTGATCGGCCGTGATGTAGGGCAGGTTGATGTCGGTCTGCTGCGACGACGAGAGCTCGATCTTCGCCTTCTCGGCGGACTCCTTCAGCCGCTGCAGCGCCAGCACGTCGTTCTTGAGGTCGACGCCCGACTCCTTCTTGAACTCGGTGACGATGTAGTCGATCACGCGCTGGTC
>CAYGYQ010000221.1:0-5921 GCA_964354035.1 uncultured Bordetella sp. | reverse complement strand
TTCCTTGATCGCGACCATGCCGCTCGAATTGAGGCTCCGGATATGACTGCCGGCGATTCCCGTGTAGACCTCGGTGATGTGACAGTCGGCCATCAGCTCGGCCTCCTCCAGCACCCGCTGGATCGACCCCATCGTCGCCTCGATGTTGACGACGACGCCCTTCTTCAGCCCGCGCGACGGCTGGGTGCCGAGCCCGATGATGTTGAGTCCGCCATCGGGCGCGACTTCGGCGACGATCGCGACGATCTTCGACGTGCCGATGTCGAGACCGACGATCACGTTCTTCACTTCCTTCACCATGTCTTTGTCTTCCCTGATCCGCGGCCACGCCGCTTACGCGGCCTTCTTCGGTGCGCGTTCCCGGAATCCGGGGACGCGGGCCGCGAATCCGTTGCGATAGCGCAGGTCCACCTGTTCGATGCGGGTGCCGGCGCGCATGAGCGCCGCGATGGTGCGTTCGTAGGCCGCGACGAACTGCGCGAGACGCGCCGCGGGCTCGTCGCGTCCCAGCTCGATGGCCAGCGTTCCGTTCGCCCCCCGGACGGCCAGCCGCCAGCCTCCGCGTGGCGAGAGCCCGATGCCCTCCAGCGTGAGCGCCGCCGGTACGAGCGCCGCGCCCCATTCGCGGAATCGCGCCGCCACTTGCGCCGCACTCCCCTCCGGCCCGTCGAACTGCGGCAGCTCGCCGTTATAGTCCGCGACGAACGTCTCGCCCTCCGTATTGACGAGGCCGGCATCGTTCCAGCGCGCCAAGGGCGCGTGCTCCTCGATCGTCACCTCCAGCCGCTGCGGCCACTGCCGGCGCAGCGCGACGTTGCGCACCCAGGGGACCGCCGCCAGGGAGCTCCGCGCCCGGTCGAGGTTCATCGTGAAGAAGGTGCCGGTGAGTTCGCTGCGGATGGCCGCCTCGACATGCGCCGCGCTCGCCCGCTCCAGCGGGCCGCGGACGATCACCTCACGGAACTCGAACGGTGGCTGGCGCAGTGCCCACGCCAGCGCGCCCCAGGCAAGGCCGAGCGCCGCGCAGAGCGCGAGCGCCGCCGCGATGCTGTTCAGCTGCTTCGCGTCATCCCACATGCGCGCTCCGCAGAATTTCCACGCACAGCTCGCCAAAGGAGAGCCCTGCCTCTCTCGCCGCCATCGGCACCAGCGAGTGGCCGGTCATCCCCGGCGACGTGTTGACCTCCAGAAAGTGGAACGAGCCGTCCGGTTTCAGGATCACGTCGAGCCGGCCCCAGCCGCTGCAGCCCACGACGCGGAACGCCGCGAGGGCGGCCTCCCTGATCTCCCGCTCCTTGGACTCTTCGAGACCGCAGGGACAGTAGTACTTCGTCTCGTCGGAGAAGTACTTGTTGTGGTAATCGTAGTTGCCCTGCGGCGCCTCGATCCGGATCAGCGGCAGCGCGCGCTCGCCCAGGATCGATGCGGTCAGTTCCGCGCCCGCGACGAACTCCTCGACCAGCACGAGATCGTCGTGCCGTGCCGCTGTGTCATACGCCAGCGCGAGCTCGTTGCGATCCGCGCCGGCAACCTTCGTGATGCCGATCGTCGAACCCTCGCGCGCCGGCTTCACGATCAAAGGGAGACCCAGCTCGGCAACGACGCGCATCCAGTCCGTCGCGGCGTCGACCACGCGGAAGCGCGGCGTGGGGATGCCGCTGGCGAGCCAGACGAGCTTGGTGCGCCACTTGTCCATCGCCAGCGCCGACGCCATCACCCCGCTGCCCGAATACGGGACGCCCATCGTCTCCAGCGCTCCCTGGACGGTCCCATCCTCGCCGAACCGTCCGTGCAACGCGATGAAGGCGCGCGCGAAGCCCTCGCGCGGCAGATCGCAGAGCGGCCGCTCCTTCGGGTCGAACGCGTGCGCGTCGACACCCTGGCCGACGAGCGCGGCCAGCACGGCGTTGCCGGACAGGAACGAGATCTCGCGTTCCGCGGACGGCCCGCCCATCAGCACTGCCACTTTGCCGAACCCTTTCATGCGCTCTCGCCTATCAACTGAACCTCGGGTTCCAGATCGACCCCGGTCTGCGCGCGCACGACGGCGCGCACGTGCGCGATGATCGACTCGATGTCCGCGGCCTTCGCGCGCCCCTTCGGGTTGACGATGAAGTTCGCGTGCTTCTCGGACACGCGCGCATCGCCGACGGCATAGCCCTTGAGCCCGCAGCTTTCGATGAGCCGCGCCGCGTGGTCACCGGGTGGATTGCGGAATACGCTTCCGGCGTTCGGCAGATCGAGCGGCTGGGTCGCGATGCGCCGCCGCAGCAGCTCCGTGATCCGCTCGCGCGCGGCACGGCTGTCGCCCCGCGGAAACGCGAACCACGCCGCGGTGAAGATGCCATCGGGCGCGCCGCCGTCGGCGCGGCGCACCGAGCGGTATCCGGTCACATACGCCGCGGGCAGTCGGGTCTCGAGCATCCCGGCGCGGGTCAGGACTTCCACGCGCGCCACGTAGCGCCACGTCTCGCCCCCGTAGCAGCCGGCGTTCATGGCCATTGCCCCGCCGACGGTGCCGGGAATGCCCGCCAGGAATTCGGCGTCGGCGTAGCCATGCGTCGCCGCGAAGCGGGCGACCCTGGGGCTCGCAACGCCGGCCTCGGCGTAGATCAGCCCATCCCGCAGCTCCAGTGCCTTGAGCGCGGCGTGCAGCAGGACGACGGTCCCGCGGATGCCGCCGTCGCGCACCAGCAGATTGCTGCCCAGCCCGATCGCCGTGAGCGGCTCGCCCGCCGGCAGTTGCCGGATGAATGTCGCAAGGTCGTCGCGATCGGCGGGCACATAGACGCGCTCGCCGGGGCCCCCGCAACGCCAGCTCGTATAGCGCCCGAGCGGCACGTCGCGCGCCAGCGTGCCGCGCAGCGCCGTGAACCTCAGCGGCTCGCTCATCATCATGCGGGGCCCATGAGCAGACCGGGAACCTGCCCGATCGAGCCCGCGCCCATCGTGACCACAACGTCGCCATCACGCGCGATTGCGCGCATCGCCGCCGGCAGCTCCGCCACGGACTCGACGAACACCGGCTCGACCTTGCCGGCGACGCGGACCGCACGGGCAAGCGCGCGCCCGTCCGCCGCCACGATCGGCGATTCGCCCGCAGGATAGACGTCGGTGAGCAGGAGCGCGTCGACCGTCGAGAGCACTTTCACGAAGTCCTCGAACAGGTCGCGCGTGCGCGTGTAGCGGTGCGGCTGGAACGCGAGCACGAGCCGCCGGCCCGGGAAACTGCCGCGCACGGCCTCGATCGTCGCCGCCATCTCGGCCGGGTGATGGCCGTAGTCGTCGATCAGCGTCCAGGTGCCGCCCCCCTCTGCAGCGAGATTGCCATGCCGCTGGAAGCGGCGGCCGACGCCGCGGAATTCCGCGAGCGCCTTCGCGATCGCCGCATCGGCGACACCGACCTCGCGCCCGATCGCGATGGCGGCGAGCGCATTGCGCACGTTATGCATGCCAGGCAGGTTGAGTTCCACGGCGAGGTCGCCCGCCCCTGCGGAGCAGGCAACGAACCGCATTCGGCCGCCGTGGTTCGCGACGCCAGTGGCCCGGATGTGCGCATCCGCGGCGGTCCCGTAGGTCACGATCGGTTTGGTGATCGCGGGCAGGATCGCGCGCACATGGGGATCGTCCACGCACAGCACCGCGACGCCGTAGAACGGCAACCGCTGCGCGAAGTCGACGAAAGCGCGCTGCAAACGCTCGAAGTCGTGGCCGTAGGCTTCCATGTGATCGGCATCGATGTTGGTGATCACGGCGAGTGCCGGTGTCAGGTAGAGGAACGACGCGTCGGATTCGTCCGCCTCCGCGACGAGGAAATCACCCTTGCCGAGCCGGGCGTTGGCGTCCGCGGACAGGAGCCGGCCACCGATCACGAAGGTCGGATCGAGGCCGCCTTCCGCCAGCACCGACGCAATCAGGCTCGTCGTCGTCGTCTTGCCGTGCGTGCCGGCCACGGCGATGCCCTCCTTCAGGCGCATCAGCTCGGCCAGCATCAGCGCGCGCGGCACGACCGGAATACCGTTCTCGCGCGCCGCCACGACCTCGGGGTTGTCGGGCGCGATCGCCGTCGACACGACGACCACGTCGGCGCCGGCGATATTTGCCGCCGCATGGCCCATGGCAACGGTGATGCCGAGCCGCGCGAGACGCGCGGTGACCGCGCTCGCGCCGAGATCGGACCCGGAGACCTGGTAGCCCTGCGTCGCCAGCACTTCGGCGATGCCACTCATCCCGGCGCCGCCGATGCCGACGAAGTGGACGCGCCTGACTTTGTGTTTCATCGGCGCGCTCCCAGAGCGACGCAGGCATCGGCGACCCGCTCCGCCGCATCGACGCGCGCGAGCGTGCGCGCGGCCGTCGCCATCGCGAGCAACCGCGCCCGCGTCAGCGCGTCCAGTTGCGCGGCCAGCCCGCCGGCCGTGAGCTCGTCCTGCGCCACGGCGAACGCCGCGCCCGCGTCGACCAGAAGCTTCGCGTTCGCGCTCTGCTCGTCGGCGATGGCGCCCGGCAGCGGGACGATGATCGACGCCACGCCGGCCGCCGCCAACTCGGCAACCGTGACGGCGCCGCCCCGGCAGAGCACGATGTCGGCCTCGGCATAGCGCGCCGCCATGTCCTCGATGAACGGCACGCACTGCGCCGCGACCCCCGCCTGCTCGTAGGCGGCGCGCAGCGCATCGACATGCCGCGCTCCGGATTGATGCACGACCTGCGGGCGCGCGGCCTCGGGCATCAGCGCGAGCGCTGCCGGCACGCAACGGTTGATCGCCGCCGCGCCGAGACTGCCGCCGACGATGAGCAGCCGCAGCGGCCCCGAGCGGCCGGCGAACCGCACCGCGGGGGAAGGCACGCGCCCGATCGCGTCGCGCACCGGAGTACCGACCCACTCCACCTTCGTCGGGTGCCGGCCGCGCAGCGCCTCCGGGAAGCCGAGCAGAATGCGGTCGGCCGCGTAGGCGAGCACGCGGTTGGCGAGCCCCGCGATCGCATTGGCCTCGTGCAACACCAGCGGCCGCGCGAGCGCGACGCCCGCGAGCGCACCCGGGAAGGAGGCGAAGCCGCCGAATCCCAGCACGACGTCCGGCGCGCGGCGGCGGATGATCCTCACGCTCTGCCAGCACGCGGCGAGCAGGGCGAGCGGCCCGAACACGGCGGTCTTCCATCCCTTGCCGCGAACGCCGCCGAACGCCACACCCTCGAACTCGACGCCGTGCTGGCGCACGAGCGCGCCTTCCATGCCGTCGCGCGTGCCAAGCCAGAACACGCGCCAGCCGCGCCCGACGAGCTTCGCCGCGACGGCGAGCCCCGGAAAAACGTGGCCGCCGGTGCCTCCGGCAGTGATCATCACGGTGCCGGTCATGTTGCCCCCCCGGAAACGCGCTGCGCGCGTCTCCCCCCGAGGGGGCAGCGCGGCCTCGGGGCGGCCCGGCGGCCGCGCGGTCTGGACACACCCCCCGAAACGCGCTGCGCGCGTCTCCCCCCAGGGGGGCAGCGCGGCCTTGGGGCGGCCCGGCGGTCGCGCTCGCTGGCGCTCATACGGTGAAGCCTCGCAGCAGCCTGCGGTTTTCGTAGTCGACGCGCAGCAGGATCGCCAGCGCGAGGCAATTCGCGACGATGCCGGACCCGCCGAAGGACAGCAAAGGCAGCGTGAGGCCCTTGGTCGGCAGCACGCCCATGTTCACGCCGATGTTGATGAACGCCTGAACGCCCGTCCATGCGCCGATCCCCCACGCGACCAGCGCCGGGAACGGCCGGGAGAGCCGCGCCGCCTGACGGCCGATCGCGTACGCGCGAAACAGCAGCCAGACGAACAGCGGCATGCGGGCGACCTCGTTGTAGAACGGCATGCGGCACTTGCCCCACCAGTCGTGCTCGCCCAGCAGGAAGCCGTGGTCGGTGTTCACGATGAGCATCGTGTCGTC
>CAYGYQ010000220.1:0-5986 GCA_964354035.1 uncultured Bordetella sp. | reverse complement strand
AATTATAAGTCCGACCAACAAACCGCGAACGCAGGTTCACCCCATCCCATGCGAGTATTCAATTTCAGCGCCGGTCCCGCGGTGCTGCCCGAGGCGGTCCTGGCCCAGGCGGCCGCCGAGATGCTGGACTGGCGCGGCAGCGGCATGTCGGTGATGGAGATGAGCCATCGCGGCAAGGAATTCATCGGCATCGCGGCCAAGGCCGAGTCCGATCTGCGCACGCTGCTCGCGATTCCCGCGGACTACAGCGTGCTGTTCCTCCAAGGTGGGGCGATCGCCGAAAATGCCATCGTGCCGATGAACCTGCTTGGCCGGAAGAGCGCCGCCGATTACGTCAACACTGGCGAGTGGTCGAAGAAATCCATCAAGGAGGCGAAGAAATACTGCACGGTGAACATCGCGGCGTCCTCCGAGGACACGGATTTCACCTACGTGCCTGCGCGCGAGACGTGGCGACTGGACAGCAACGCCGCCTATGTGCATGTCTGCACCAACGAGACGATCGGCGGCGTCGAATACCAGTGGACACCGGATACCGGCGATGTGCCGCTGGTGGCGGACATGTCGTCGCACATCCTGTCGCGGGTGATCGATGTGACCCGGTACGGCGTGATCTACGGCGGCGCCCAGAAGAACGTCGGCCCGGCGGGCCTGACGCTCGTGATCGTGCGCCGCGACCTGCTCGATCGCGCGCTGCCGATCACCCCGTCCGCGTTCCACTGGCAGGAGCAGGCGGCGGCCGATTCGATGGTCAACACGCCGCCGACCTATGCGATCTACATCGCGGGGCTGGTGTTCGAGTGGCTGCTGGCGCAGGGCGGCGTGCCGGCCATGGAACAAAAGAACATCGCCAAGGCGTCGCTGCTGTACGACTACCTCGACACGACGCAGTTCTATCGCAGCCCTGCCCGCAAGGAGGACCGGTCGCGGATGAACGTGCGCTTTCATCTGCGGGACGAGAAGCTCGACGAGACGTTCCTCAAGGGCGCGAAGGCGGCGGGCATGGATCAATTGAAGGGCCATCGCGTCGTCGGCGGGATGCGCGCGTCGATCTACAACGCCATGCCGATCGAAGGCGTGCGCACGCTGGTCGACTACATGGCGGAATTCGAGCGGCGGCACGGCTGATGACCTCCCGCTACCAGATTCTCACGCTCAACCCGATATCCAGCCACGGCCTGAAGCGCTTTCCCGAGGCGCGGTACACGGTCGCCAAGTCCGTCGAGCGCCCGGACGCCATCCTGGTGCGCTCGCACGACATGCACGCCATGGCCATTCCGGCGAGCGTGAGGGCCATCGGCCGGGCGGGCGCCGGCACCAACAACATTCCGGTGCCGGCGCTGACCAAACGCGGAGTGCCGGTGTTCAACGCGCCGGGCGCGAACGCCAATGCGGTGAAGGAGCTGGTGCTCGCCGCGCTGCTGCTCGGCGCGCGCAACGTGGTGCCGGCGTTGCGTTATGTGGCGGCGCTCGATGCGAGCGCGCCGGATCTCGAAAGGCAGGTCGAGGACGGGAAGAAGCAGTTCGCCGGCGTCGAGCTGCCGCACCGCACGCTCGGTATCGTCGGCCTCGGCGCCATCGGCAGTCTCGTCGCCGACATTGCGCTCAAGCTCGGCATGAAAGTCATCGGCTTCGACCCGGAAATCACGGTCGATGCCGCGTGGCGCCTGCCGTCGAGCGTGCGCAAGGCCCACAGCGTCGAGGAGCTGCTGAAGCAGTCCGACTTCGTCACGCTCCACGTGCCGCTGGTCGCCGCGACGCGCCAGCTGCTCGACGCACCGCGCCTCGCGTCCATGAAATCGGGCGCGGTGCTGCTCAACTTCGCCCGCGACGGTCTCGTCGATGAAGCCGCGGTCCGTGCGGCGTTGCACTCGCGGCGATTGAAGTGCTATGTCTGCGATTTTCCGAGCGCGGGGCTCCTGGGCGAACCCGGCGTCGTGGCGCTGCCGCACCTCGGCGCTTCCACGGAGGAAGCGGAAGAGAACTGTGCGGTGATGGTCGTGGATCAGGTGCGCGAATACCTGGAACACGGGGCGATCGCCAATGCGGTCAATTTCCCCAACGTCGACATGCCGCGCGAATCCCCTTACCGCGTGGCGATAGCCAACGCGAATGTACCCAACATGCTGGGGCAGATCTCGACGGCGATGGCGCGTGCCGGACTCAACATCCACAACATGGTGAACAAGTCGCGCGGGGAGATGGCCTACACGCTGGTCGATGTCGACAGTCCCGTGCCGGACGCGGCGGTCGCGGCCGTAGCGGCGATCGAAGGCGTGCTGTCGGTTCGGGCGATTCCCCAGGCGGGGTGAGGCCGGGCGCCGGCGGCGCTTGACCTCTTCCCGTCCAGGTTCCAGAATCCGTGGCACCTGCGATCGGCGCACCGCCTTCCCGGCTGGATGCGCCGCCAGCTTTGGGAGGAAACATGATTGCAATTCGCTATGCGCGCGTCGGCGCCTGGATCGTCGCCGCGGCGCTTGTCACGCCCGCCGCAGCCCAGCAAGTCACCCTCATGACCGGCCCTCAGGGCGGATCGTGGGTTCCACTCGGCGGCGCGCTGAAGAACATGTGGGAGAACGCGATCCCGGGGCTGCAGATCCAGCAGCAGCCGGGTGCGGGGATCGCCAATGTCCGCGGCGTCGACGAAGGCAAGGCGCAGATCGGCTTTGCCAACTCGTCCACCACCGTCGATGGCGTCGAGGGCAGAGCGCCTTATCCCAGGAAGACGACCAAGGTCTGCCAGGTGGCGAACCTCTATCCGCAGTACTTCCAGGTCGTCGCGCTCACCGACGCGAAAGTGAATTCGTTTGCCGACCTCCAGGGCAAGACGCTGGTCACGCAATCGAAGGGCAATACGGCGGAGGCGCTGACCGGCGACATCCTGAAGCTCAACGGCATGACCTACCAGTCGCTCGCCAAGGTGAGTTTCCAGGCGTCGTACACTGACGCGGTCGACATGATGAAGGACGGGCATGTCCAGGTGTTCACCCTCGGCACCACCGCTCCGGCATCCGCAGTGATGGACCTCGCCAGCGCGCGCAACGTGCACCTGGTGCCGGTCGACGACAAGACGATGGCGGAGCTCAAGAAAGCGAACGCCGGCTACAACAAGCTCATGATCAAGGCCGGAACCTATCCGAAGCAGGACAAGGACGTGCCCGCGATCGGTTACACGACGCACATCATCGCCGCCTGCGATCTCCCCGAGGACGTCGTCTACCGGATGACCAAGGCGATGGCTGCCGGCGTCAACGACATGGCCGCCGTCGTGAAGCCGATCACCGGTCTGACGGCGAAGGACATGGCGGTGGACATCGGCGTGCCGTTCCACAAGGGGGCGGTCAAGTATTACAAGGAAGCGGGCGTGATGTAGCCTGCGGACGTGCAACCCATGACGATCACGGGGCGGCGCGAGGCTGCCCCGTTTCCTGTCCGGCATGCCTGCGCGCCAGCGTCGGGATCCTGCCGCGGGGCGGGCCGATGACGTGACCACGGTGATTGCCACAGCCGTCGTGTCCGAGGAGGTCGAGCCGACGACGCCGACCAGCCGCTATCTTCGCGGTCTGATCGTGGCCGTCGCGGTGGCGATGTCGCTCTACCATATGTACGTGGCGGCATTCGGCCCGCCGGAGGCGATCATCTTCCGCGGCACGCACCTGCTGTTCGCGCTGACGCTGGTCTTCCTGCTGTACCCGACGCGCCCCGGGCGGGAGGCATGGCGCGCGCTCGATCTCGTGCTGCTGGCGCTCTCCGCCGGGTTCATCCTGCACATCTTTCTCGGCTACGACGCGTTCATCAACCGGATCATCTACATCGACGACCTCACGGCGGCGGACCAGTTCTTCGCCGTGACCGCGGTGGTGATCGTGCTCGAGGCCACACGGCGGGTGATCGGACTCTCGCTGCCGCTGACCGCGATCGCCTTCCTGATCTACGCGATCGGCTTCACGCGGGTGACCCCGCCGGTGCTGATGGAGCAGCTGTACCTGTCCACCGAGGGCATCTTCGGCTCGACGCTCGGCGTATCCGCGAGTTACGTGATGCTGTTCGTGCTGTTCGGCTCGTTCATGGAGAGGAGCGGCACCGGGCAGCTGTTCATGGACTTCGCCATGTCGATCACCGGGCACACGGCGGGCGGCCCCGGCAAGGTCGCGGTCGTGTCGTCGAGCCTGTTCGGCACCGTCTCCGGCAGCGCCGTCGCCAACGTGATGGTCGACGGGCCGATAACCATTCCGCTGATGAAGCGCACCGGGTTCCGGCCGCCGTTCGCCGCTGCGGTCGAGGCCGTCGCGTCGACCGGAGGGCAGATCATGCCGCCGGTGATGGGCGCCGCCGCCTTCGTGATGGCCGAGTTCCTGGTCGTGCCCTACGTCCAGGTCGCGCTGTGGGCGCTGGTGCCGGCCCTGCTGTACTACGTCGCCGTGTTCGTCGCCGTGCATCTGGAGGCGAAGCGTTGCCACCTGGCCGGCGTGCCGCGATCGGAGCTGCCGCGCTTCCTCACTGTGATGGCGGTGCGAGGGCATCTGTTCGTGCCGGTGTTCGTCGTGCTGTTCGGACTGATCCTGGGTTATTCGGCGCCGCGCTGCGCGCTGGCCGGGGCGCTGACCTGCATTCCCATCGCCCTCATGCGTGCCACCACGCGCGTGGGAATCAACTGGCACAGCGTGGTTGGCGCCCTCGTCGACGGGGCGCGCAATACGCTGGCCGTCGCGATGGCCTGCGCCTGCGCCGGCATCGTGATCGGCTGCGTCACCATCACCGGTCTCGGGATCACCTTCACCCAGATGGTCATCATGCTGTCGCAGAATTCGCTGGCGGCCGCGCTCGCGCTGACCGCGATTGCGGGGATTGTCCTGGGCATGGGGATGCCGACCACACCGTCTTACATCGTGATGGTCTCGCTGCTGGTGCCCGCGGTGATCAAGCTGGGAGCGATTCCGCCGGCGGCGCACATGTTCGCGTTCTACTTCGCCATCCTTTCGGCCATCACGCCGCCGGTGGCGCTGGCAGTGTTCGCCGCCGCGGCACTCGCCCGGACCAGCATCTGGAGCGCCGGCTGGGAAGCGGTGCGCCTGGCGGCGCCGGCGTACATCATCCCCTTCATGTTCATCTACGAGCCGTCGCTGCTGCTGATCGGCGACTGGTTCACCAGCCTGACGTCGACTGTTTCGGCGATGGTCGGCGTGACCTGCCTCGCCGCCGGCCTGCAAGGTTATCTGCTGCGCGAGGCGCCGTGGTGGCAGCGCATCCTCCTGCTCGTCGCGGCGATCCTGCTGATCAAGCCGGGCTACATCACCGATGCCATCGGTCTCGCGTTGCTCGCGCTGGTGATCGTGGCGCAAAAACTGCCGACGAGGCACTGACCGCAGCCGAGCCGGATTGCGTGCGAGCGAAGCGCATCGATTCCGTCATTCCCACCATCATGCCATCGGTTCCGATTACTCCGTCACAGAAGGCCAGGATCCTCGCCGAAGCCCTGCCGTTCATCAGGGCGTTCCACGCCTCCACGCTGATCATCCGCTTCGGGGGTGGCGCGATGGCGGATCCGGTGCTGAGGGAAGGCTTCGCGCGTGACGTCGCGCTGCTGCGGCTGGTCGGCATGAATCCGATCATCGTCCACGGCGGCGGGTGGCGGATCGACGAGCTGTTGCAGACGATGGGCATCCCGATCCGCCGGCAAGCGGGCATGCGCGTGACCGACGAGGCGACGCTCAATGTGATCGAGATGGTGCTGGGCGAGATCAATCAGGAACTGGTCGGTCTCATCAACCGGTTCGGCGCCAAGGCCGTGGGCTTGAGCGGTCAGGACGGCCGCTTCATTCATGCGCGGCGGATGACGCTGGCACCGGCAGGGAGCTCGGGCGAGGCCCCCGATCTCGGTCTTGTCGGCGAAGTCGAGAGCATCGACCCGGACGTCATCCACCTGCTCGTTTCGCGCGGCTTCATTCCGGTCATCATGCCCATCGGCGTGGGCGCGGACGGGACG
>CAYGYQ010000219.1:0-6008 GCA_964354035.1 uncultured Bordetella sp. | reverse complement strand
GCACCTGCGGCAAGGAAGGGCAGAGCGTGCCGGTGGGCGTCGGGCAGCCGACGCTCAAGATCGACGGGCTGACCGTGGGCGGGACGGCGTAGGACGCCACGCCACGGCGCCAAGCCACGTTGACAATTCTTGCGATCTCGCCTACGATGTATATACTTGTAGATACATCGAGGATGGCGCCATGACGACCAAAGGTTCGCGTTTGGAGCTTACCGTGTCGAAGTGGGGCAACAGCCTCGCGGTTCGGCTGCCGGCCGAATCGGCCAAGCAGCTCGATGTAGGCGAAGGCGATACCCTCGTTGCCGAGGTCGCCACGGGCGGACGCCTGATCCTCACCGCAGTGGGTAGTGCCATCAACAGCGTTGACCTGCGCCGGTTGCGCCAGTTTGTCGGCCGACAGCAGGAAACCGCGCCGGTGGTCCGAGAAATGCGCCGCGATGGCCGTTACTGATGATTTACGTCGATACCAGCGCGCTGGTTCCCCTTTTCATTCGGGAGCCGACTAGCGACGCCGTCATCGATTGGCTCGAGTCTTCGGGTGATCGCCTGGCGATCAGCGAGTGGACCTTGGTCGAATTTGCCTCGGCCGCTGCGATCAAGCTACGTACGGGTCGGGCGAGCCCCAACCTGGTGAAACAGGCGAAGGCGCGTATGTACAGGTTCGCGCAGAAGCATTGCACGATCGCCGTTCCGGGGCGAGAGGACTTCCGCCGCGCCGCCGAACTGGTGGGGGTCGACACATTGAAACTCAGGGCGGGCGACGCCCTTCACCTCGCCATTGCCGAGAGCCTGAACACACAGGGCATCCTCTGCCTGGACCAGGCGATGATCGAGAGTGCGAAATTGCTCGGGATGACCACTGTAGCCCCGTGAGCGTAGGGCAACCGTTGCTCGTTGGCGGGCCCCGTCCGATTCGCGGACGGATTGTTGTCACATCGGCAGCTCGGGCGCCGGGCGGCGATGGGCCGCAAAGGCCTGCCGGATGCGCCAGCGTGCCTCGTGCGCATAGAGGCGATCCTTGCCCCAATGCCTGTCGCCAAATTCAGGGCGCTCCCCTCGGAAAAAGCGAGCGCGGCGACGGCCTCAATGCAGGGGACCCGGAGGGGTGTCCGCAGTAGCGATGGGAGCGGGGGAGGCATGATGCATCACCATGCGCCAGCCCGAAGGCGTGCGCAGGAACACGTTGGTGCAGATCGCCGCGCCGCGCGGCGTGCCGTCGCTGCCGAGCGACACGTGTTCGACCGCGCTCTGCATGGCGAGCCCGACCGTTTCGATCATCACGATCTGATCGAGGCGGAAGGTGAGGCGCGCGTCGCCCGCGAACAGCTGTTCCCAGCCGACGCGCACGGCGTCATAGCCGACGAGCCGCGTGCCGCCCGGGTGAACGCAGACGATCTCCTCGTCCTCGGCCCAGGTGGTCATCATGGCGTCGACGTCCTTCGCCTCGAACGCCTGGTAGAACGCCAGCGCGGCATCCGTGGGTGTTGTGTAGATCGGTGGCGTGCGGACCTTGGCCATGACGGGACGGGAGTGGATTTTCAAGGCGCCGGTGGTACTTCCGCAACCGGATCGGGCGGACGCAGCGCCGCGCGGGCAAGATCATACACCGCGGGCGGCGCGAGATCTTGCATGCACTTGAAGTGTCCGAGCGGGCATTCGCGCTTGAAGCACGGGCTGCAGGCGATGTCGATGCGCGCGATCCGGGCGGTGGCGGACATCGGCGGCGTGTAGGCGGGCGACGACGACCCGAACAGCGCGACCAGCGGAGCGCCGACCGCCGCCGCGGCGTGCATCAGCCCGGAATCGTTGCTGACGACGATCGAGGCCAGGGACAGCAGATCGATCGCGGTGCCGAGGTCCGTGCGGCCGGAGAGGTCACGGAGGGCTCCGCGGTCCGTGCCGGCGGCGGACAGCACCGCCTCGGTCGCGGGCTTGTCCTTCGGGGAACCCAGCAGCCAGACTTCGAGGCCGTCGGCGAGGAACTTCCGCGCCAGGTCGGCAAAATGCTCCGGCGGCCAGCGCTTCGCCGGGCCGAACTCGGCGCCTGGACAGAGAATTGCGATGCCGCAGTCGAAGCGCAGATCCAGCGCGTGGATGGCCGCATCGAGGTTCGCCCGATCCGGAATCAGGACCGGCGCGGTTGCGGCCACCGGGGCTGCGCCTGCGTCCGCCGCCAGCGCCGCGTAGCGCTCGACCAGGCGCGGCAGCGCGCGGCGGTCCAGGCGTCGCCGATCGTTGACGATTCCCCAGCGCATTTCGCCGGTGTAGCCGGTGCGCTGCGGGATGCGCGCCAGCCACGGCACGAGTGCCGATTTCCACGAGTTGGGCAGGATGACCGCCTGCGTGTAGCGCTGCGCGGACAAGGTCCTGGCCAAGGCCCTGCGCTGCGCCCAGTCCACCCGCCCGTGGCGGAGCGCGGAGTCGAAGATGCGGCCGACGCCCTCCATGCGCGCGTAGACGGGAGCACACCATGCGGGCGCCAGCACGTCGATGGAGGCGTCTCCCCGCGTCGCCCTGAGGCGCGCCGCCAGCGGCTCGGAAAGGATGGCGTCGCCGACCCACGAAGGCGCGACGACGAGAACGCGATCGGTCGGCGTCAACGAGCCCGGCGCAGCGTGACGTGCGGGTGGGGAAAGCGCCGCCGACGGGGTCGCACAGGTCAGCGCTCGCCCGGCCGCCCGAAGGGCGCGATGCGTCCCGCCGGGGGGCAGCGAACGGAGTGAGCGTGGGGGCCGTTCACGCTAGTGCCCGCCTGCGCGCGGACCGCCGACGAGCCGGTAACGGGTGCCGCAATACGGGCAGCTTGCTTCGCCCCGTTCGGCGATGTCGAGGAACACCCGGGGATGGCTGGACCAGAGCGGCATCTGCGGATTGGGGCAGAAGACCGGGAGATCCTTGGCCTCCACCTCGATGGCGGCCTGTTCGCGGGTCTCGGCCATCGTCACACCTTCGTGAGCCACGCCTTCTTCGCGGGGTTGCGGCCGTTGACGGTGTCGAAGAACAGCGTCTGCAGTCGAGTCGTGATCGGTCCCCGTCCGCCGGCCCCGATCGTCCGGTTGTCGAACTCGCGGATCGGCGTGACCTCGGCCGCCGTACCGGTGAAGAAGGCCTCGTCGGCGATGTAGATCTCGTCGCGGGTGATGCGCCGCTCGATTACCGGGATTCCGAGCTCGTTGGCGAACGTGATGATCGTGCGGCGCGTGATCCCGTCCAGCGCGCCACCCGACAGGTCGGGCGTGTGCAGCTTGCCGTCGCGCACGACGAACACGTTCTCACCCGAACCCTGGCAGATGAAGCCCTGCGGGTCGAGCAGCATCGCCTCCTCGTAGCCGTCGTGCGCGACTTCCTGGTTGGCGAGAATCGACACCGCGTAGTTGCACACGGCCTTGGCGTTGCACATCGTGATGTTCGGGTGGTGATGGGTGAACGAGGAGGTCCTGACGCGGATGCCCTGCTCGAGTGCCTCGGCCCCCAGGTAGGCGCCCCACGGCCATACGGCGACCGCGACGCGCACCGGGTTCGACTTGGCCGCCACTCCCATCGCTTCCGAGCCGTAGAACACGAGTGGACGGAGGTAGCAGGATTCGAGCTTGTTCTCGCGCACGCAGGCGAGCTGCGCCGCATCGATCGTTTCCTTCGAGTGCGGAATCTTCATCCCGAAGATTTGCGCCGACCGGAACAGCCGGTCGGTGTGGTCGCGCAGGCGGAAGATGGCCGGCCCCTCCGGCGTCTTGTAGGCGCGCACGCCTTCGAACACGCCCATGCCGTAGTGCAGCGTGTGCGTGAGCACGTGCGTCGTGGCGTCGCGCCATGGCACCATCTTGCCGTCGTACCAGATCCATCCATCGCGGTCGGCCATCGACATGGTGCGGTCTCCCCAAGGCAGAAATTACTATTTTAACGGATTCCGCGACCGCCGCCGGCGGTTGCGGCGATGTGCCGCGCCGCAACGCTGACGCGTTGATCAAACGCAACGCTCGCGGGGACGCGGCGTGTGCCGGCGGGCTTCGTACCCCAGGCGCCCGCCGGCACACGCCGCGTCCCCGCGAATTCCCGGTGTCGCGTGGATTTCAGTGCCACGACACGCCAAAGACCTGCGTCCACAGCGCGGCGACGGCGGCGCGCCGGTCGGCATGCAACGCCGGATCGACGCGCGCATGCGGAGCGCCGGTCAGCCGGATCTGGTGCTGCAACCGCCGGTAGTCACGATAGGCGTTCGCCGCGGCTGCTGCCATTGGCACGGGAACGAGGCCGAGCTCGCCCGCGATCCGCAACAGTGCGATGTTGCCCAGGTTGCGCGTCAGCACCGCGTCGTCATGCGCGTGTGCGAGGACGAGGTACTGGACCGCGAACTCGACGTCGACCATGCCGCCCGGGTCGTGCTTGAGGTCGAACAACGGTGTCGGGTTCGGGTGGCCGGCGAGCATGCGGCGCCGCATGTCGATCACGTCGGCTGCGAGCTTTGCGCGCTCGCGCGGCAGGCACAGGATCGCGATGCGCTCGTGCTCGAAGGCGGCGCCGAGCGCAAGGTCGCCGGCGACGAACCGCGCGCGGGTGAGCGCTTGATGCTCCCACGTCCACGCCTGCTCGCGTTCGTAGCGGCGGAAACCGGCGAGCGACGACGACATCAGGCCCTTGGCGCCATCCGGGCGCAGCCGGAGATCGATGTCGTAGAGCGAGCCGGCGGGCGTCATGCTGGTGAGCCAGGTGACGAGGCGCCGCGCGAGCCGCAGGTAGCGCTCCTGCCCGGAATCGTCAGCGTCGTCGTAGAGGAAGACGAGGTCGAGGTCGGACGCGTACCCAAGCTCCTTGCCGCCGAGCTTGCCGAAACCGATGATCGCGAACTTCGGCGGCGGGGCCTGTGCGCCCTGCATCTGCGCCCACACCTCGCTGAGGGTTGCCGCCAGGATGACGTCGGTGAGCGCCGACAGATGATCGGCAAGGCGCTCGACCGTCAGCGTTCCGTCGAGGTCCTGCGCGAGCAGGCGGAACGACTGGGCGTGCTTGAACTGGCGCAATACGTCCATCTGCTCCTCGACGTCGCCCGCCTGGATGGCGAGCAGGCGCGCGAGCTCGCGCCGCCATGCGTCCCAGTTCGGCTCCGCGAGCAGGAGGCGCGGGTCGAGCAGCTCGTCGAGCAGGATCGGGTGGCGCGTCAGGTAGTCGGCCGCCCATTGCGATGCGCCCATCAGTTGGGCGAGCCGCGGCAGCATGGTCGGGTGCTCGGTCAAGAGCGCGAGATACGCGCTGCGCCGGCTGATCGCTTCGAGGAGCTCGAACAGGCGATGGAACACGGCCTGTGCATCCGCGCCTTCCTTGGCCATCGCCATGGAAACAGCGAGCAGCTGGGGCACCAGCGCGTCGACGCGCTGCCGCGACAGCGCCGGCAGCTGGACATACCGCGGGCTGGCGCGAACGCGCGTGAGATTCGCGAGCAGACCGTCGGGATCTGCGAATCCAGCCGCGGCCAGCGTCTGGCGCGCGGTATCTGCGGCGACATCGTCGGACCAGAGCGCGGCGAGCGCGGGCAGCGCCGGGTTGCGCCCGGCCGCGGACGAGGACGCGGTCGTATCCGCCGGGTCGCGGGCCCCGACGGTGCCGAAAAGCTCGGCGAATTGCGCGGCCACCGCCGCCCGGTGCGCGGCGAGTGCATCGTCGAAGGCGGCGCCGTTCGCGCAACCCATCGCGCGCGCGAGCGCATCGCGTTCCGCCGCATCCGCAGGCAGCGACTGCGTCTGGCGGTCGTCGCGATACTGCAGCCGGTGCTCGACATGGCGCAGGAAGACATAGGCATCGCGCAGCGCGTCGATGCCCGCGGCAGGTATCAAGCCGCGCGCGGCAACGGCGGCAAGCGCGGGCAGCGTGCCGCGGGCACGCAGCTCGGGCTCGCGTCCGCCGCGCACGATCTGCAGCGCCTGCACGATGAACTCGATCTCGCGAATGCCCCCCGGCCCGAGCTTGATGTTCGGCGCGTAGTCGCGGCGCTTGCCCTGCTCCGTGATCTGGCG
>CAYGYQ010000218.1:0-6036 GCA_964354035.1 uncultured Bordetella sp. | reverse complement strand
TTTCTTGCGCGTCGCCGCGGAGGACGCGTTGCTACAACGGCGCGCCGATGCGCCGCGCCACTTCGCGGTAGTGCTCGATGACCTCGCCGAGATCGCGCCGGAAACGGTCCTTGTCGAGCTTCTCGCCGGTCTTCGCGTCCCACAGCCGGCAGCCGTCGGGCGTGAACTCGTCGCCCAGCATCAGCGGCGAGCCGGGTTCGCCGATCGCGTGCCCGAATTCGAGCTTGTAGTCGACAAGGTCGATGCCGGCGTTGGCGAACATCGGGCGCAGCAGCGCGTTGACGTCGTGGGTCAGCGCCTTCATCTGCGCGATCTCCTCGGCGCTCGCCCAACCCAGCACCCGGACGTGGTCCTCGTTGCAAAGCGGATCGTGCAGCGCGTCGCTCTTGAGGAAGAACTCGAAAATGGGCTCGGCGAGCTTCGTGCCCTCCGCAATGCCGTAGCGCTTGGCCATCGAGCCGGCGCAGACGTTGCGCACCACGCACTCGACCGGGATCATCTTCATCGCCTTCACCAGCGACTCGCGTTCGTTCAGCACGCGGATGAAATGCGTCGGAATGCCGGCCGCGGCGAGCCGGCCCATCACGTACGCGTTGATCTTGTTGTTGGTCTCGCCCTTCAGCGGCAATTTGGCCAGCTTGACGCCGTCGAACGCCGACACGTCGTCGCGATAGTGCATGACGAGGCAGTGCGGATCGTCGGTCGCATAGACCGTCTTGGCCTTTCCCTTGTAGAGCTCCTGCCGCAGTTCCATTGCCTTCTCCCGATGGGACAGATCGCGTTCTGGGGACAGGCCACGTCCTGCAACGTGGTCTGTCCCCGCTACATCTCGCGCCAGTCGAAACCCACGGCCTGGTCGGCGATGCCGATCCAGTCCGGTGGACAGCCCAGCGCCGTCGAGAGCGCGGTCCGCACGAGCTCCGGCGTGTTGTTCTGCTGCGACAGATGCGCAGCGATGATGTGCTTCAGTCCCGAGGTGTCGATGCGCGCCAGGATGTCGGCGGCAGCCTCGTTGTGCAGATGGCCGAGGCGCCCGGCGATCCGCTGTTTCAGCGGGTAGGGATAATCGCCGCCCTCCAGCAGGTCGAGGTCATGATTGCATTCGAGCACCAGCGCGTCGCAGCCGGACAGGCTGGCCTCCACGTGGGCCGTCGACACGCCGAGGTCGGTCAGCACTCCGACACGATGCGCGCCATCGCCCACGACGTATTGCACGGGCTCGCGCGCGTCGTGCGGCACCGGCACCGGCACGATCTCCAGCGCGTCGATCGCGAACCGGTGGTGGCTGTCGAAGCCGTAGACGCGCGCCATGCCCTCGAACCGTTCCGAGACCGCGGCGAGCGTGCCGAACGTGGCCCAGACGGGGATGCCGTGGCGCGCCGCGAACGCGGGCACCCCGCCGACGTGGTCGGAGTGCTCGTGAGTGACGAGAATCGCGGTGATCGACGACGGCGCGAGCCCAAGCCGGCCCAGGCGGGTGGCCGCGCCCCGAACGCCGAATCCGCAATCGATCAACACGCGCGTGCCGCCCGACTCGACGACGAGCCCGTTGCCTTCGCTGCCGCTGCCCAGGGAGGCGAAGCGCATGCGCGCCGCGCCGCTACTTGAGCTGTTCGCGCAGCAGCGAGAGGATCTTCTCGCCGGTCGCGCTCTTGTCGGGGGCGCCGTTCGGGTCCTGCACGGTCACGAGGCTGCGCGGGGTTGCATCCGCCACGGTGATCCGGTACTGCTCGACCTTCTCGACGTCGGTCTTCCAGAACTGGAGCTTGTCGAGGAAGCCCTTTTCCTTCTTGGCGCCGTCGGTGTCGGGGTCGGCATAGCGCACGAAGTAGGTGCCCTTGGACCGGTCGCGGTCGACCACGGTGAAGCCGACGCGGTCGAGTGCTAAGCCCACGCGGCGCCACGCGCGGTCGAAGCCGTCGTCGACGACGAGCTGGTAGGCGCCATTCGCCTCCTTCTGGAGGCGTGCACGGTCGGGACCCGGGGCGGTGGTCGAGGCCTGAATCGCCGCCGCCGCGGCCGGGGCGGGTGTTCCGAAACGCACCATCAAGCGCCCCAGCATCTCCGCTTCGAGGCCCGGGTTCGGCGGCGTGACCGCCCACACGAACCCCGCCGGCGCACCGGGCTTGTTGTCGATATAGGTGGTCGGCACCTGCTCGGCGCCACGGTGCGTGATGTAGATGTCGACCGTGCCCGGCTCGGTGCCCACTTCGAGCCGCGTGCGGAACTTGTCGCGCTTGTACGTGGCCATGAAGACGTCCGCGATCTTGCCGAGCGTGTTCTGCAGGAAATCGCTCGGCATGCCGGCGCGATTCTCCGCCCAATCGGTTTCCATGATGCCGAGCGTCGGTTGCTCGATCGCCAGCACGAAGCCCGTGTCGATCCAGAACTTGCGCAGCGTGTTCCAGGCGTCCTGGGGTGTGGCCCTGACCACGAGCCAGCGCTCGGTGCCGCCGCGCACGATGCGCCCTTCCGGCGTCGCGTTGACCGCGATCCCCTCGGCGGCGCGAGGGCGATTCGCGCCCTGCGCCGCGAGACCCGACGCGGTCGACACCGTGTAGCGATCGTCGTACTGCGGAGCGGCGAGGTCGGGCGGCAGCTCCAGCGCCGGGGCGCGCGACTCGGACTTGTAATCGATGCGCTTCGTGAGTGACGACGTCGAGGATTCGCAGCCCGCGAGCGCGAGGACGACGGCGATGGCGGCGAGCGCGCGCAGCGGCGCCCCTGAGTTCGCGTGCAACATGCCTGGCACCTTCAACGTCGTCATGCGCACCCCGCTTCGCGCAACGCGGCGCGGACCGTTGCGTGGTGCTGCGGAGAAAGCGGCACCAGCGGCAGCCGCAGCTCGTTTTCGATCATGCCCATTTCCGCCAGCGCCCACTTCACGGGAATCGGATTCGCCTCGACGAACAGATGGCGGTGCAGCGGCAGCAGGCGGTCGTTGCAGGCGCGCGCGGCGGCAACGTCGCCGGCCTGCGCCGCCTTGCACATCTGTGCCATCAGCTTCGGCGCCACGTTGGCGGTGACCGAGATCACGCCGTCCCCGCCCATCAGCAGCAGCGGGAGTCCCGTGATGTCGTCGCCGCTGTAGATGGCGAAGTCGCGCATCTTCGCCGCGACCAGCGCCTTGACGAGCTCGCTACCGCGGCCGAGGTCCGCGGTGGCGTCCTTGATGCCGACGATGCCCGGGACCTGCGCCAGGCGCAATACCGTGTCGTTGGCGAGATCCGCGACCGTGCGGCCCGGCACGTTGTAGAGGATGAGCGGCAGGTCGACTGCCTCGGCAATCGCGCGGAAATGCCGATACAGGCCCTCCTGCGTCGGCTTGTTGTAGTAGGGGACGACGGAGAGGCAGCTGTGCGCCCCCGCCTCCTTCGCGTAGGCCGTGAGCGCGATGGCCTCCGACGTGGAATTCCCGCCGGTGCCGGCCACGATCGGGATACGACCGCGGGCATGCTCCACCGCCGCCTTGATCAGCAGGCAGTGCTCGTCGAAATCGACGGTCGGCGATTCGCCGGTGGTGCCGACGGCGACGATGCCGGCCGTACCGTTGGCGACATGGAAGTCGATCAGCTTGCCGAGCACGGGAAGATCGAGCGATCCGCCCTTGCCCATCGGCGTCGCGATCGCGACGAGACTACCGGTCAACATGGAGAAAGCACCGCGGAAAAAATGTGATTTTACTCCATTCGAACCCCGCCGGTCCGGCGGATGGCGTCGAAGGTCAACCGCCGGGCAGCGCCGGGGGCCACGGACGGCCGGGGCCGACGGCGGCAAGGCGCTGCAAGACGGCGCCGGGTTCCGGCGCGGCGACAACACCCTGCTCGAACGCGACAATGGTCAGGCCGCGAGCCGCAACCTGCAGCAGCTCGCCACGCTCCAGCAGGAAATCCGGATTCGCCGGCCGGCCGTAGGCTTCGTTGCCGCGGGCGAAGGTCTCGTAGATCAGCACGCCGTCGTCCGCCAGCGCGGCGAGCAGGAACGGGAACAGCGGCCGGTGCAGGTAGTTCGCGACCACGATGGCGTCGAACCGCTCCTCCGGCAGCGGCCAGCGCCCGGCCTCCAGATCGAGCGCGCGCGTCGCAATGCGCGCCTCCCCGGCGAGCGTCGCCAGCGCGGCCGCGTCGCGGTCGACCGCGAGGACGTGCGCGCCGCGGGCGGCAAAGTAGCGCGCGTGACGGCCGTAGCCGCAGGCGAGGTCCAGCACCCGGGCGCCGGCCGCGACCAGCGGCGCGAAGCGCGCGACCCAAGTCGAAGCCTGGATCGACGGCACGTGCGGATGCGGACGGGTTCGTGCCGATGGCATTTCAGGTTCCTGTCGCCGTGGGCGGGCGTCGCATTCTACGCGCGACGGTCGCGGCAAGCCTCAGCGTGCGTCTTTGCGCCGGAACACGATCCGGTCGGACAGCGCAAAATTGAACCCGAGGCCAACGATCGAGCCGAGCGCAACGCCGGCCAAAGTCGTCCGCGGCGAGGTGCCGACAAGCACGATCGTTAGGGCGTAGGTCAGATAATTTAGCAGGGCGCCGATGCTGGTCACCGCCAGATAATGGCGCCATCCGCGCAGCCACGCCGAGCTGCGGGCTGCGAAGGTCCAACAACGGTTGAGCGCGTAGGTGACGGCGCTGGCCGCAACGAAAGCCGGGACACGCGCAGCCAGCGCATGCAGATGGTTGCCTTGGCTGAGCAGGAGTGTCAGGCCGGCATCGACAACGAAACCGAGCACGCCAACGGCGAGGAACCGCAGGAACCGCTGCGTGCGGCTCATGCGTCCAGCCGAGTCAGCGTCGGCGGGCGCCAGCCGAGGTAGGCGAGTCGCCGCACTTCCAGGCGGCCGCGCGTCACCGTGTCGAGGATCAGGCCGCAGGTCACGGCCAACACCGCCAGCACCATCAACCCGGTGCACAGGACGGCGGTCGGCAGGCGCGGCACGAGGCCGGTCTGGCTGTAGGTGATGCCCAGCGGGATCGCAAGCACGATTGCCAACAGCGCCAGCACCGCGCCGATGAGGCCAAAGAACGCGATTGGCCGCTCCTGACGGAACAGCGTAAACATTTGCCAGCAGATGCGCAGGCCGTCGCGATAGGTGCCGAGCTTGCTGGTGGAACCCTCCGGCCGCGCGTCATAGCGAGTCTCGACCTCGCCGACGGGCATCCGCAGCTGCAGCGCGTGGACGGAAATTTCCGTCTCGATCTCGAAACCACTGGACCAGGATGGAAAGGTCTTGACGAAGCGCTTCGAAAACACCCGGTAACCCGACAGGATGTCGGTGAATTGGCGGCCGAACATCGCGGCCAGGCATCGGGTCAGCATCACATTCGCCAACCGGTGGCCGGGGCGGTAGGCCGCATCGACCTGGTCAAGGCGCCGCCCGACCACCATGTCGAGATTCTCGTCCAGCAGCTTGGCGACCATGGCGGGCGCGGCTCGTGCCTCGTAGGTCGCGTCGGCATCCGCCATGACATAGATGTCGGCGTCGACATCGGCGAACATGCGCCGCACCACGTTGCCTTTGCCCTGTCGCGATTCGATCCGAACAATGGCGCCGGCAGCGCGCGCGATCGAACGCGAGCCGTCGCTTGAATTGTTGTCAAAGACATAGATCTGCGCTGTCGGCAACGCCGCGCGGAAATCGGCGATGGTCCGGCCGATCGCCACCTCTTCGTTGTAGCAGGGCAGTACCACGGCAATAGCCGGCCCGCCCGTGGCGGCGGGCACGGCAGCTGCAGCGGTGGTCGACCGTTCACTGGGCGTCGATAGCATCTGATTAGCCTACACGAAACGTCGGCAACCGGTTGATGGTCTGCCGGGGGCATCGGCATCGACACACCGCGACTGACAACACCCGTCGATGGGGATCGACCGGGACCAGGGCCATCACGATGGGCAGCGCCGGGATTTCGGTCTCGGCCAACCGTCCGGACTTCCTGGACGGCGCGAGTGCCGCAATCCCCGACGTCGTGCGGGGCCGAAGCACGGTCGAAATCACCGCTCTGCGGGCGGCCTATTTCCCGAGCACATGGACACCACTGGTGT
>CAYGYQ010000217.1:0-6097 GCA_964354035.1 uncultured Bordetella sp. | reverse complement strand
GCACGAGGTGAAGCTCATCGTCGACCTGATCTACGAGGGCGGCATCGCCAACATGAACTACTCGATCTCGAACAACGCCGAGTATGGCGAATATGTGACTGGGCCCAAGATCGTCACCGACGAGACCAAGTGGGCGATGCGCGAGGCGCTGACGCGCATCCAGACCGGCGAATACGCGAAGGACTTCATTCTCGAAAACCGGGCTGGCGCGCCGATGCTGCTCGCGCGCCGCCGCCTGACCGCCGAGCACTCGATCGAGCAGGTGGGCGCGAAGCTGCGGTCGATGATGCCCTGGATCAGCAAGAACAAGCTGGTCGACCAGTCACGCAATTAGCCACCGGGAGGGTCTTGATGCGACCGCGGATGAATCTGCGCCCGCCGGCGCGCCAGCGCGGATGGGTGGGGCTGGTGGTGATTCTCGTTGCCTTGGCCATCGTCGCGTTCCTGGCGAAGGACGCGCTGAAGAAGTACGGACTCGCCCCCGGCGCCGCGGTGACGACGAAAGCGGGGACTCCGGCGGAACGTGCCCGCGCGCCGGGAGCCGGTGGCATCGAGGCGCTCGATCTCGGTTCGGCACCGGCGGCGCCGGCGTCGGCGCTCGAACGGGCGCGTGGCGTCGAGAGCATGGTCAAAGAGCAAGCCGGCGAGCGCGCGGCGCGCGGCGACGGTGTGACCCGATGACCGAAGCGATGCGTGGCGCATTGCCGACCCGCGGCCGCCACGCCGACGAGACGCGCCATTGAACAACGACTATCCGCATCCCATCATCGCGCGCGAGGGCTGGCCTTTCCTCGCGCTGGCGTTCGTGGTCGCCGCCGCGTTGTCGTGGGCGGGCCTGTGGGTGCTCGCGGCACTCGCGTGGCTGGTGGTGCTGTTCATCGTCCAGTTCTTCCGCGATCCGCCGCGGGTCATCCCGCGTGGGCCTGGTGCCGTGCTCTCGCCGGCCGACGGCCGTGTCGTCAAGGTCGAACGCGCGCGCGATCCCTATCTGCCGCGGGACGCGCTCAAGATCAGCGTGTTCATGAACGTGTTCAACGTGCACTCGAATCGCAGCCCGGTCGATGGAACGGTCATCGCCGCGTGGTATCACCGGGGCAGCTTCCTCAATGCCGCGCTCGACAAGGCCTCGCTCGAGAACGAGCGCAACGCGCTGCACCTGCGCACTGCCGAGGGCCGCGAGGTGACCTGCGTCCAGGTGGCGGGCCTCATCGCGCGGCGCATCCTCTGCTACGTGAAGCCGGGTGACGCGCTGACGCGGGGCCAGCGCTACGGGTTCATCCGCTTCGGGTCGCGGGTGGATGTCTACCTGCCGCCGGACGCACAGCCGAAAGTCGCCGTCGGCGACACCGTGTTCGCCACCGAGACGGTGCTCGCGGCGTTTCCGCCCGGTTGACCGGAACCATCGCCGCGGCGGCCGGCGAGTGTCTTCGCCTCCGCCGTTTGTGCTACCTTTGCGGCGACATGGCGGATTTCGATACCCAGCGCTCGCTGCAGAAGAACCGGATCCGGCGGCGCGGCATCTATCTGCTGCCGAACCTGTTCACGACCGCGGCCCTGTTCGCGGGTTTCTATGCGATCGTGCAGGCAATGAATTTCCGCTTCGGGCTCGCGGCCGTGGCGATTTTCGTCGCCATGGTGCTCGACGGCCTTGACGGCCGGGTCGCACGCCTGACGCGAACCCAGAGCGCCTTCGGCGCCGAATACGACAGCCTGTCGGACATGGTGAGTTTCGGGGCGGCGCCCGCGCTGATCGTCTACGAGTGGGCGCTGAAGGGCATGGGCAACCTGGGCTGGATCGCCGCGTTCGTCTACGTCGCGGGGGCAGCGCTGCGGCTCGCCCGCTTCAACACGATGCTCGAAGTCGCCGACAAGCGCTGGTTCACGGGGATGCCCAGCCCGGCGGCCGCGGCGCTGGTCGCGGGACTTGTCTGGATCATCGACGACTACAACATCGACCCGATCGGCCTGAAATGGTGGGTGTGGGTCGTCACGGTCTTCGCGGGCCTCACGATGGTCAGCAACGTCCCGTACTACAGCTTCAAGACCATCAACCTGAAGAAGAGCGTGCCGTTCCTGGCGATTTTCGTCTTCGTGCTGGTCATCGCGCTGCTCTCGTATCAGCCGGCTCTCGTCCTCTTCGCGGGCTTCGTGGTCTATGCGCTGTCGGGCTACGCCGTAGCCGCGTGGAGGTGGCAGAAGCGCCGCCGGCGCCCGCCGTCGGCCCCGCCAGGGTGAGGGGGCCGACCAGGCTTTTCCGTGACTGCGCTCCGCCAGGCGCCGCCACGGGAAGACGGGGTCTGCCCCCCTGTTCGACGCAACCCCTTGCGGCGCTTGCATTTTTCCGGTTATAGTGCTTTGCCATGAGCAGCGGACATATCTACGGCCGTCCTGCGCTCCCCGCGCTGAGCTTCCTTGCGGGCGGCCCGCTGCTGCTTCTGCTGCGCCCCGCGCGCAGATAAAACCCCCCTCCCTTCCCAGCAGTGCCCGCGTCGTCCACCGTCGGACGACTGTGTTGTCTGCCCCGATTCCGGAACGAGGATCCATGATGAAGCCCTACCCGCAGCGCAAGTACCGCCCCGTCCAGCCCGTCGCGTTGTCCGACCGGCAATGGCCATCGCGTGCCATCACGCGCGCGCCCATCTGGTGCAGCGTGGATCTGCGCGACGGCAACCAGGCGCTGATCGAGCCCATGGACGCCGAGCGCAAGCTGCGCATGTTCCGGCTGCTGGTGAAGATGGGATACAAGGAAATCGAGATCGGTTTCCCGGCGGCGTCGCAGACCGACTACGACTTCACGCGCAAGCTGATCGTCGAAGGTCTGATTCCGGATGACGTGACGGTCCAGGTGCTCACGCAATCGCGCGCGGCGCAGATCGAGCGCACGTTCGAGGCGCTGGAGGGGGCGCGGCGCGCCATCGTTCACCTTTACAACTCGACGTCGACGACGCAGCGCCGTCTCGTTTTCGGGCTCGACCGCGAGGGCATCAAGGGGATCGCGGTCGCGGGGGCAAAGCTGATCCGCGACGCGGTTGCGAAGCGGCCGGGAACCGAGTGGCTCCTCGAGTATTCGCCCGAGAGCTTCACCGGCACCGAGCTCGACTTCGCGGTGGAGGTGTGTGACGCGGTCACGGCCGTCTGGCAGCCAACCCCGCAGCGGAAGACCATTCTCAACCTGCCGTCGACCGTCGAGCTCGCGACGCCGAACGTCTACGCCGACCAGATCGAGTGGATGTGCCGGCACCTCGCGCGCCGCGACAGCGTGATCGTCTCGGTGCACCCGCACAACGATCGTGGCTGCGGCATAGCCTCGGCCGAGCTCGCGCTGATGGCGGGCGCGGAGCGCGTCGAGGGGTGCCTGTTCGGCAACGGCGAGCGCACGGGCAATGTCTGCCTCGTCACCCTCGGCCTCAACCTGTTCACGCAGGGCGTGGATCCGCAGATCGACTTCTCCGACATCCAGCAGGTGATCCGCACCGTCGAGTACTGCAACCAGCTGCCGCTCGACCCCAGGCACCCGTACGGCGGCGAGCTGGTGTTCACGGCATTTTCCGGCTCGCACCAGGACGCGATCAAGAAGGGGCTCGCCGCGCACGTGCAGGAGCTGGAGCGGGGCAATGTCGAGTGGGACGTGCCCTACCTGCCGATCGACCCGGCCGATATCGGCCGCACCTACGATGCGGTGATCCGCGTGAACAGCCAATCGGGCAAGGGCGGCATCGCCTATCTGCTGGAGCGCGACTACGGGCTGTCGCTGCCGCGCCTGCTGCAGATCGAGTTCAGCCAAGTCATCCAGCAGATCACCGATACGACCGGCAAGGAGCTGTCCTCGGCCGAGATCCGGGCGGCGTTCGATCGCGAATATGCCGCCGCCGCCGGACGCCTGGCTTTCCTCGGTCATCGCACCCAGCACAGCGCGGCCGGCGCGGTCGAGCGCATGGTGGCGCGGCTCGCGATGGACGGCGTCGAAGTCGAGCTGACCGGCGCCGGCAACGGGCCTGTGGACGCGTTCGTGCAGGCACTGCGCGAAGGCGCCGGATTCGACATCCACGTGCAGAATTATCACGAGCACGGCGTCGGCAGCGGCGAGGACGCCACGGCGGTCGCCTACGTGCAGCTGCGTGTCGGCAGCGACCACACCGTCTATGGCGTGGGGTTCGACGTCAACATCGTCACCGCGACGCTGCGCGCGGTCGTGAGCGCGGCCAATCGCGCCGTGCAGCGCGACTGGCTCCACCTGCTGCCGGCCAAGCGCGTCGTGCACGCCTAGACTCGGGTCCGGCGGCGCCCCGGGCTGGTTCGTATTCCGCGGCGCAGACAGGGACCCAGGCGCGCTGCTGCAGCAGATTCCGGCATCCGGGACCGCTCGCGCTGCAGTGCAATATCGGCTAGAATTTGCAGCTGGAAACCGCCTTCAGTGCGGCTGCCCCGACGTCGTCGAAACCGACCCGCGTTCCCCTCCCAGCGCAGCGAGAATCTCCCCATGAGCACGCCCCACTACGGCCCCGGCATCGGGATCACCGGACGCATCACCCCTGAGTACGCCCAGATCCTGACGCCGGAAGCGGTCGCGCTCGCGGCCAAACTGCAACGCGCGTTCGGCGGCCGTCGCGCCGACCTGCTTGCCCGCCGTGGACGACGCCAGTCCGAGCTCGACGCCGGCACGCTGCCGGACTTCCTTGCCGAAACCCGGGCCATCCGCGAGGGCGACTGGACCTGCGCACCGATCCCCGCCGACATCGTCGACCGGCGGGTCGAAATCACGGGGCCGGTCGACCGGAAGATGGTGATCAACGCGCTCAATTCCGGCGCCAACGTCTTCATGGCGGACTTCGAGGATGCGAACACGCCGAAGTGGGACAACAACCTGCAGGGGCACCTCAACCTGCGCGATGCGATTCGCCGCCGCATCGACTACACGTCGCCCGAGGGCAAGGCCTACCGGTTGAACGCGCAGACCGCCGTGCTGTTCGTCCGCCCGCGCGGCTGGCACCTGCCCGAGAAGCACGTGCTGATCGATGGCCAGCCGATCTCCGGCGGCATCTTCGACTTTGCGCTCTACGCGTTCCACAACGCCAGGGAGCTCCTCGCCCGTGGCAGCGGACCCTATTTCTATCTGCCCAAGCTGGAAAGCCATCTCGAGGCGCGGCTCTGGAACGATATCTTCGTCATGGCGCAGGACGAGCTCGGCGTGCCGCGCGGCTCCATTCGCGCCACGGTGCTGATCGAGACGCTGCTCGCGGCGTTCGAGATGGACGAGATCCTCTACGAGTTGCGCGAGCACTCGGCGGGACTCAACTGCGGGCGCTGGGACTACATCTTCTCGTGCATCAAGAAGCTGCGGAACAACCATAGTTTCTGCCTCGCCGACCGCGCGCTCGTCACGATGACGACGCACTTCATGAAGAGCTATGCGCTGTTGCTGGTCAAGACCTGCCACCGCCGCAACATCCACGCGATGGGCGGGATGGCGGCGCAGATCCCGGTCAAGAACGACGAAGCCGCGAATGCCGAGGCCTTCGCCAGGGTGAAAGCCGACAAGGAGCGCGAGGCGACGCAAGGGCACGACGGCACGTGGGTCGCGCACCCGGGTCTGGTGCCGGTCGCGAAAGAGGCGTTCGACCGGCTGATGCCGGCGCCGAATCAGATCGCGTCCAAGAAGGCCGCGGACGTGAAGGTGATGGCCGCCGACCTCCTCAAGTTCGAGCCCGAGTCCCCGATCACGGAGAAGGGGCTGCGCCTCAACATCAACGTGGCGATCCAGTACATCGGCGCCTGGCTCGCCGGCCAGGGCGCGGTGCCGATCTACAACCTGATGGAAGACGCCGCCACCGCCGAGATCTCGCGCTCGCAGGTCTGGCAGTGGATGCGCTCGCCGAAAGGGCGGCTCGACGACGGGCGCAAGGTCACGAAGGAGATGGTCGCCGCGATGATTCCGCAGGAGCTCTCGAGCATCCGCGACCTGCTGGGTCCGGCGTACGGTGCCGGCAAGTACGACGAGGCGGCGGGCATCTTCGCGGACCTCGTCAACAACGACACGTTCGTCGAGTTCCTGACGCTGCCGGCGTACGACCGCATCGACTAGCGGGGCAAGGCGACC
>CAYGYQ010000216.1:0-6117 GCA_964354035.1 uncultured Bordetella sp. | reverse complement strand
GTACCTTCGCGCTGCGCGCTCCGGTATTCGCGCTTGGGGCGGCCCGGCGCGCTCATGCCGGCGCTGCGCGCCTTCGTCGGTGTCGCCGTTGCCGTGCTGGCCATGTCGGCCGCGGCCCAAGCCTGGCCTGACAAGCCGATTCGGTTCATCGTCGCGGCGCCGGCCGGCAGCTCGCTCGACGCGCTTGCCCGCGTAATCGGTGAACGCATGAAAGACCGCGTGGGCCAGGCCGTCATCGTCGAGAACAAGCCCGCGGCGGGTGGCACCGTCGCCACGGCGGAAGTCGCCAAGGCGGCCCCCGACGGATACACGATGCTGCTCGGATTCAACGGCCCGCTCGCGTTCGGCCCGCTGCTCTCGAAGCTGCCCTACGACGTGGCGAAGGATCTGGCGCCGGTGATCATCACGTCGAGCCAGCCCAATGTGCTGGCGGTCAACGCGCAGCTCCCGGCGAAGAACCTGCAGGAATTCATCGCCTGGGCCAGGGCCAATCCCGGCAAGCTGTCGTACGCCTCCGTCGGCAACGGCAGCTCGTCGCACCTCAACATGGAGCTGCTCAAGTCGGTCGCCGGGTTCGATGCGCTGCACGTTCCGTTCAACGGCTCGCCGCCGGCCGTCACGGCGACGATCCAGGGCGAGACCCAGGCGATGTTTGCCGTGATGCAGCCGCTGCAGGCGCAGATACAGGCAGGCAAGCTGCGCGCGCTGGCCGTCACGACCGCCAGGCGCTTTCCACTGCTGCCCGAGCTGCCGACGATCGCCGAGTCCGGCTATCCCGGCTTCGAGGCGCTGGCGTGGAACGGAGTGATGGTGCCGGCCCTCACGCCGAAACCGGTCGTCGCGCGGCTCAATGCCGAGATGAACGCGATCCTGAAGCAGCCAGACGTGGTCGCGAAGATGCACGCGTCCGGCTTCGACCTCATCGGCGGCACGCCCGAGGACTTCGGCAATCTCATCAAGCGCGAGACGGAGACCTGGGCCCCGGTTATCCGGAAGCTCGGCCTCAAGGTCGACTAGCGGCGTCCTACTTCGGCTTCGTATCGCCGTCGGTGAGCCGCGGCAGCGGCGAGTCCGCGGACGAGCGCAGGAGCCCGGTCTTCATGTAGGTCAGCAGCTTCTCGCGCGTGTCGGCGATGTCGAGGTTGCGCATCGTCAGCTGGCCGATGCGGTCCTGCGGCGTGAACATTGATGCGCCCTTCTCCATCGTCAGCCGCTCGGGCTTGTAGGTCAGGTTGGGGCTCGTCGTGTCGAGGATCGAGTAGTCGTTGCCGCGCCGCAGTTCCAGCGTCACCTCGCCGGTGACGGCGCGCGCGACCCACCGCTGCGCGGTTTCGCGCAGCATCATCGCCTGCGAGTCGAACCAGCGGCCCTGGTAGAGCAGGCGGCCGAGCCGGCGGCCGCTGTCACGGTACTGCTCGATCGTGTCCTCGTTGTGGATGCCGGTGACCAGCCGCTCGTAGGCGATGTGCAGCAGCGCCATGCCGGGCGCCTCGTAGATCCCGCGGCTCTTGGCCTCGATGATCCGGTTCTCGATCTGGTCGCTCATGCCGATGCCGTGCCGGCCACCGATCGCGTTGGCCTCGAGCACGAGCGCGACCTCATCCCCGAACGTGATGCCGTTGAGCGCGACGGGCCGTCCCTCATCGAAACGTATGGCAACCGTCTCGGGCTTGATGACGACCTCGTCACGCCAGAACGCCACACCCATGATCGGCTCGACGATCTTCATCCCCTTGTCCAGGAACTCGAGGTCCTTCGCCTCGTGCGTCGCCCCCAGCAGGTTCGAGTCGGTCGAGTACGCCTTCTCCGCGCTCATCCGGTAGCCGAACCCGGCATGGGTCAGGTACTCCGACATCTCCTTGCGGCCGCCCAGCTCGTCGATGAACGTCGCATCGAGCCACGGCTTGTAGATGCGCAGGCTCGGGTTGGCGAGGAGCCCGTAGCGGTAGAAGCGCTCGATGTCGTTGCCCTTGAAGGTGCTGCCGTCGCCCCAGATGTGAACATCGTCGTCGCGCATCGCGACGACGAGCATCGTGCCGGTGACGGCACGCCCGAGCGGCGTCGTGTTGAAGTAGGTCGCCCCCCCCGTCGAGATGTGGAAGGCGCCCGCCTGCAGCGCCGCGATCCCTTCGGCGACAAGTGCCGCGCGGCAATCGACGAGCTTTGCACCTTCCGCGCCGTATTGCAGCGCCCGCCGCGGTATCTCGTCGTAGTCCGGCTCGTCGGGCTGGCCAAGATTCGCGGTGTACGCGTACGGAATCGCGCCCTTCGCCCGCATCCAGTGCAGTGCGGCGCTGGTGTCGAGACCGCCGGAAAACGCGATGCCGACCTTCTGACCGATGGGAAGATCCTGCAGGATGTGCGACATGAGGAGGGGGTCTCGCGCGAAGTGAAAGACAGCTCATTCTAGCCGAGTCGGTGCCCAGCGAGGCGCGTGTTGTCCGGGTGCGGCAATCGTGCTAGGGTCGCACCGGTCCCCACCCCGCATCGCCATCATGCCCTCATTCGACATCGTTTCCGAAGTGAACCAGGTCGAGGTCAGGAACGCCCTGGACCAGACCAACAAGGAAGTCTCGACGCGTTTCGACTTCAAGGGATCGGACGCGCGGGTCGAGCACGCCGAGAAGACGCTGACGATCTACGCCGACGACGACTTCAAGCTGAAGCAGGTCACGGACATCCTGACGGGCAAGCTCACCAAGCGTGGCGTCGACATCCGCTCGCTCAAGTACGGCGACGTCGAGAAGATCTCGGGCAACAAGGTGAAGCAGGTCGTCACGATCCGCGTCGGCATCGAGCAGGAGCTGTCCAAGACGATCGTGAAGCTGATCAAGGACAGCAAGGCGAAAGTGCAGGCGTCCATCCAGGGCGACGCCGTGCGCGTCTCCGGCGCCAAGCGCGACGACCTGCAGGACGCGATCGCGCTGGTGAAGAAATCGATCACCGATTTCCCGGTCCAGTTCGGCAATTTCCGCGACTGAGGTCGACCAGTGCGGGCAAGCCCGCCCCTACGCAGGGGAACGGCCCTCGCGCTTGCTGCGTCACCGGCGAACGAGCGCGGGCAAGCCCGCGCCTACGGCCCTGGCTGCGCTCCGCCGTTGATCGTGCGTCCGCCGCCCATCGAGCGCGGGCAAGCCCGCGCCCACGACGAAAGCGCTCGATAAGCTCCGTAGGCGCGGCCTTGGCCGCGCTATTCGGTCGCCGGGGCGGGCTCCCTACGCAATGTCGGCGGCGAGCATCGCGCGTGTGGCCGCCGACACGCCGGGGATCACAACTTCGTAGGCAGGGTGATCCACGCCGATGGCGAGGCCCGCGCCACGCTTCAACGCCGATGCCATTTCGGGGCCCAGCTCGAAACGCAGGAAATGCACCGCGGAAGTCTTGCTGTCGTTCTCGCGCGGCAGATCCTCGTCGGCGATCGCGTGCACCCGGGCACAGCCGTCGACCGCGACCCAGACACGATCCTCGATCCCGATGAGCCGGGCAAGCGCCGACTTCCGCGCGTCGGGGTCCTCGTATTCGATCAGCATCGTCGCCTTGAAGTTCGTGCCGTCGGGCACCAGCGGATTGTAGGCGTCGAGTTCGTCGCGGATGCCCTCCTCCTCGAACACCTTCTCGATGCGCAGCATCTCCTGGATCTGGTAGCGCACCGTGAGCTCGTCCTCGAACAGCAGGGTCACGTGCTCGCCCAGATGCACGGTGCGCGCTTTCTTGTGCGCCAGCACGCGCTCGCGGAACTCGGGGCGTGCCCGGGCATACGCCTCGAGCGGCAGGAGGCTATCGCGGGTGATTGTGGCCATGGCAGGCATCAGGGTGCTCCTGTTCATAGAGTTAGGTTCGTGGAAGGAGCATCAACGCGACGCTCCGGTCGCGCTCGCTCACAGTCCGTAGGCCATCCGCACCAGCGTCAACGGATGTTCCTTGCGCGCGCGATGCTCGCTGCCGGACTCCTCGATGCCCTGCATGATGCGGCGGCCCGCGATCGGGCAATCGGAACAGACATAGTCGGGCGCGGTTTCGCCCATCTGCCGGAAGACGGGCTTGCCGATCTTCATCGACTGCGCGAAGAACTCGCTCTTCACGCCGTAGGTCCCGTCGTGGCCCGCGCAACGCTCCACCGTGTTGACGGTGGTCCCGGGAATCCACTCCAGCACTTCGCGCGTCTTCTGGCCGACGTTCTGCACCCGCGCGTGGCAGGGGATGTGGTAGCTCACCTTGCCCAGCGGCGTCTTGAACTCCTTGCGCAGCAGGCCGTCCTTGTCGCGCAGCACCAGGTACTCGAACGGATCGAACATCGCGTCCGCCACGGCCCTGACGTCCGGATCCTCCGGAAAGATCAGCGGCAGCTCGTGCTTGAACATCAGCGTGCACGAAGGAATGGCCGTCATGATGGCATGCCCCGAACGGGCCAACGCCGCCAGCGGGCCGATGTTGATATCCTTGAGCTTCTCGACCGCTTCGAGATCCCCGAGTTCGAGCTTCGGCATCCCGCAGCAGGCCTCCTGCTCGACGATCCGGTACGGCACTTCGTTGTGCGCGAGGATCTGCAGGAGATCGTGACCGATGCCAGGCTCGTTGTAATTGATGTAGCACGTCGCGAACACCGCCACCTTCCCGGGCGTGCGCGTGCCGTCGCGGACCGGCCACGCCACCGTCGTCTTCGCCGTCTCCCGGAAACGCGCGCCATCGTAGGGCGGCAGCTTCGCTTCGGCCGCCACGCCGAGCACCTTGTCCATCAGCTTGCGCGCCGACGGCATCGTGTTGGCCTTGTTGACCATCTGCACGACGACCGGAATCGTCGCGAGTCGCCCGACACGGTCGGTGCTCGTCAGCAGCCGGTCGCGGAATTTCGTCTTGCCCTTCCGGAACTCGACCGCCTTGGCGCGCAGCATCAGGTGCGGGAAGTCGACGTTCCATTCGTGCGGGGGCACGTACGGGCATTTCGTCATGTAGCAGAGGTCGCAGAGGTAGCATTGCTCGACGACCTTCGCGTAATCCGCCTTGGCGACGCCGTCGACTTCCATCGTCTTGCTGTTGTCGACGAGATCGAACAGCGTCGGGAACGACTGGCACAGGCTGACGCAGCGCCGGCAGCCGTGACAGATGTCGAACACCCGCTCCAGTTCGCGTTCGAGCGCGGCTTCGTCGTAGAACCCGGGACTGCGCCAATCGAGCGGGTGGCGCGTGGGCGCCTGCAGATTACCTTCGCGGGCAGTCATCTGGCGATTGGCCTCGGTGTAAGCACGTGAGTCTTCCTGTAAGAACTGCAGACCCGGACGGGTACCGGAGCTTCACTGCGGCAACCCGGTCAGCACGTCGCGGATCCCGCGACGCACTGACCGGACGTTGCGCGTCGCGCTTTCCGCGACGTACCAACGGCAACTGCCAGACTCAGTCGGCCAATGCGTCGAGAGCCTTCTGGAAGCGATTCGCGTGCGACCGCTCGGCCTTCGCGAGCGTTTCGAACCAGTCGGCGATCTCTTCGAAGCCCTCACCGCGCGCGGCCTTGGCCATGCCCGGATACATGTCCGTGTATTCGTGCGTCTCGCCGGCGATCGCCGCCTTCAGGTTCGCGCGCGTGGCGCCAATCGGCAGATCCGTCGCCGGATCCCCCACCTGCGCGATGTAGTCCAGATGGCCGTGAGCATGGCCAGTCTCGCCTTCGGCCGTCGACCGGAACACGGCCGCGACGTCGTTCTGCCCTTCGACGTCGGCCTTGTTGGCAAAATACAGGTAACGCCGGTTCGCCTGCGATTCGCCGGCGAAGGCAGCCTTCAGATTGTCGTGCGTCTTGGTACCTTTGAGACTCTTCATCGTGCTTCTCCTTCAGTTGACCGCGCCAAACCACCGCCTCCGGCCCGCGCGACGGGATCTCGACCGGCGGCGTATTGCTTTGCCGACGACAACCGGATAGTGCGCGCCCGGGCTTCCATACGTCCAATTGATTGTTCCAATGTCATCGATAGCTTCAGATAATCACCGGACCGCTCGCCGCACCTTGTTGTTAAGATCGGTGCGCATCCCCGGCGCTTCAAGGTCATTCCCCGACAACCGAGCTCAGTGCCCGCCCGGCCGCCCGAAGGGCGCTGACTGCCCCCGCGGGGGGCAGCGAACGCA
>CAYGYQ010000215.1:2555-6132 GCA_964354035.1 uncultured Bordetella sp. | reverse complement strand
GCGGAATCGCGACTGGCCTGGACCACAAGAGAACGATCGTAAACACGGTGCCGAGCACGGCAGGAACGACCAAAAAGGCTATGACTCTGGGTCCAATGAACTTGTGGTAGTTCAGAAACGCGTCATTTCCAATTAGGTGCCAGCTGGGGTAATTGACGAAGCTCTCGATAAAAGCAGCACCGTTGCCATAGAAGACGAGAGCGAAGGCAAGTGCGAAGATCCAGCGTGGCATTTCTGACTCCTTGAAGGGTTGCACACGAGATCGCCGGTACTTGCGACGCAACGAATAAGGTAAGCGGCCCGCCGCCATCGCCGCTCGCCGGAAACAGAAGCCACGCATCGGCGGGTCCGCTTGACTGATGGGATGGACTCGCTACGCCGCCAGCCGCGTCACGCGGAGTTCCTTACGAAATTGCTCGGCATGCCAAAGGTCGTACTGGGTTTGCTGATTGAGCCAACTTTCGGCGGTCGTTCCGAAAGCAATCGAAAGGCGGACCGCCATTTCGGGGCTGATGCCAGCACGACCATTGAGAATTGAGGAAAGCGTCTTTCGACTCACGCCAAGGGCCTCGGCAGCAGCGGTGACGGTAAGCCCCAGCGGCTCGAGGCACAACGACCTAAGGATCTCGCCGGGGTGAGGAGGATTGTGCATACGCATGGCAGTGGATCTCAGTGATAGTCCTCATAGTCGACAACGTCAGCATCACCCGCAACAAAGCGAAAGGTGATGCGCCAATTTCCACTAACCCAGACGGCCCAAGTGCCCTTGCGCGGGCCCTTAAGCTGATGAAGCCGTAGGCCGGGAAGGCCCATGTCTTCAGGCACAGAAGCTGCGCTTAGGCGGCCCAGAATCAACCGTAAACGGTCGGCGTGCTGCGCCTGAATCCCGGCCTTGGAGCCAGTTTCATAGAAACGGGCGAGCTTCTTGTTCTTGAAGCTTCGGATCACGGGGCCAATCGTAACCTATTACGTTACAGGTGACAAGACGCCCAACGAGAAGTATCCCGCAAACCTGCCGGGTCGGAAGGGATCACATCAGCCCGAATTGCCGGCGGATCTCGGCCAAACGACCGATGTGGCGCTTTTGGAAAGTCCCGGAGAATCACAGCTCTGGTGTGGGATTAGGGGGTCGAAAAGCCCGGTTTGACGGGGGACGTTCCGCCTGTGTTTCTGCCCAATTGCGTCTGCGACTTCATCTGCGTCAAACCCTACGGCCCGGGCACTGAGCAGGCCCATTTCGACTCGATTAAACGCGTCATCCATTTCCATGGCAAGCCGCATCACCCGACGCGGCGGCCTGCTTATGGCCCCGACCCCGCCTGCGAGATCAAGTCTCAGGCAGGACGCGTCAAACACGCCCAAGGCGCACGGCAATTTCCGCGGGCAAGCGCGGCTACACGCGACCAGTCGCAACGTAGAATGACGCCTGCCGGTATCCTGGATTGTTGCGTCCCCGCTACCGGCGACCTTTGCGAGGGAGACCCCGACGATGGCGGAAAAGCGCTTTGCCGCCGCCGCGCTCAACGCGTTCGCGACCGCGCTCGTCGAGCGCGCGGGCGTGCGGCACGACATGGCCGAGGACGTCGCCGACGTGCTCGTCACCGCAGACCTGCTCGGCCACACGACGCACGGGCTCGCGCTGCTCGCGCCCTACCTCGGGGAAATCGAGCGTGGAACGATGGCCCGATCGGGAGAACCCGACATCGTCAGCGACCGCCCGGCGGCGCAGACCTGGGACGGCCGCCGGCTGCCCGGACCCTGGCTCACGCTGCGCGCGCTCGACGCCGCCGCGAAGATGGCGGGAGTGAACGGCACCGGCACTGTCGTCATTCGGCGCTCGCATCACATCGCGTGTCTCGCAGTCTACCTGCTCCGGGCCACCGAGCGCGGGCTCGTCGCCATCGTCGAGAGTTCCGATCCGATCGTCGCCGCGGTCGTTCCGCACGGCGGCATGACGCCCGTCCTGACGCCGAACCCGATCGCCGCCGGATTGCCGACCTCCGGTGACCCGATCCTGATCGATACGTCGAGCTCGATCACGAGCATGGGGTTCGCGAAACAGGAGATGCAGGCCGGCAGGAAGCTGCCCGGCGCGTGGGTCATCGACCACGCCGGCAATGCGACCGACGATCCCAACGCTTTGCACGCCGAGCCCAAGGGTGCGCTGCTGCCGTTAGGCGGCCTCGACGCGGGATACAAGGGATTCGGGCTGGGACTGCTCGTGGAGGCAATGACCGCAGGCCTGTCGGGCCACGGCCGCGCCGACCCGCGCGAAGGCTGGGGCGGAACCGTGTTCGTCCAGGTGCTCGATCCGGAGGCCTTCGGCGGGATCAAAGCGTTCAAACGGCAGATGGACCATGTGGCAGCCGCCTGCCGTAACGCGAAGCCGCGCCCCGGCGGCGCGCGCGTGCGCTTACCCGGTGAGGCCGGAATGAAAAGGCTGCGCGAGCAGCGCACGCGCGGCGTCGCCCTGTACCCAACGATCATGCCCGCACTCGTGCCGTGGGCGGAAAAGCTCGGTGTAGTCGTGCCGTCGCCCCTCGCGGGCTAGAGACTGCGCCCTGCCACGATGCGCGGAACGCCGGCGAGATCGCGCGCGCCGACGACCTCGGCGAAGCCCGCGGCAACGAACAGCGCGCGCACCGCGTCCGCCTGATCGTATCCGTGTTCCACGACCAGCGTGCCGGAGCCGGCAAGCCGGGCACGCGCGCCGGTGACGATGCGCACGATCGCCCCGAGGCCGTCGCCGCCGGGCGTGAGCGCCAGACCCGGCTCGAAGCGCACGTCGCCTTCGCCCAGATGCGGATCCGCCGCGGCAACATACGGCGGATTGCTCGCGACGAGGTCGAACGCGCGACCGCGCCATGTCGACGCAATGCCTTCGTACCAGTCCGCCTGCACGAACTCGACGTTGCCGATGGCCAGCCGCCGGGCATTCGCGCGTGCCACCTCGAGCGCGTCGGCCGAGACATCCGTCGCGAGGATCCTCGCCCGTGGCCGCTCTGACGCGATGGCGAGCCCGATCGCGCCCGACCCGGTGCCCAGATCGAGTACGCGCAGATCGCGGTCGATCGGCAGCCGCGCGAGCGCGAGCTCGACCAGCGTTTCCGTTTCCGGGCGCGGAATGAGCACCGCGGGCGAGACCTGCAGCGCCAGCCCCCAGAACTCGCGCTCACCGGTGAGATACGCGACAGGTTCGCCGTCGCGGCGGCGCCGGGCGAGGGCGAGGAACGCGTCCGAGCGCTCGCGCGGCAACGCCTCGTCCCCGTGCGCCACCAGCCACGCGCGGTCTCGGCCGAGCACGTGCGCCAGCAACACCTGGGCGTCGAGCGGGACCAGGCCCGATTGCGCCAGCACCTCGCGCACCGTCACGCCGCCGGTCATCGGTCCGGATTTTCGGCGACGAAGAGCCGCATCCGCTGGTTGTAGTAGCGAGCCCAGCCGGCATCCTTGAGACCGGCCTTGATCAGCACGCGCTGCGACGCCTTGTTACCCGGATGCGTGACGCCGATGATCCGATCGAGGCCGAGGTCGTCGAAGCCGAAGTCGACGAGCGCCTGCGCGCCTTCGGTCGCGA
>CAYGYQ010000215.1:0-2455 GCA_964354035.1 uncultured Bordetella sp. | reverse complement strand
CCGATTCCCGCCGGCGCCACCTTGACTGTCATCGCTCGTCCCCCGCCAGCGCCGCCAGCATCTCGGCCTGGTGCTCCTGCGCGAGCGCCGCCGTGAGATCGGAAAGATCGCCATCCATGATCGCGTCGATCTTGTGCAGCGTGAGGTTGATCCGGTGATCGGTGACGCGCCCCTGCGGAAAATTGTAGGTGCGGATGCGCTCGCTGCGATCGCCGCTGCCGATCAGCGACTTCCTCATCGACGCTTCCTTCTGCTGCCGCTCGCGCAGCTGGCGATCGAGGAGCCGCGACGCGAGCACCGCCATCGCCTGCGCGCGATTCCGGTGCTGCGACCGGTCGTCCTGGCACTCGACGACGAGGCCGGTGGCCAGGTGCGTGATGCGCACCGCCGAATCCGTCTTGTTGATGTGCTGGCCGCCGGCGCCCGACGCGCGGAACGTGTCGATGCGAACGTCGGCCGGATTGATGTTGATGTCGGCGACGGGGTCGGCTTCCGCCATGACGGCCACGGTGCAGGCCGACGTGTGGATGCGCCCTTGCGCTTCGGTCTCCGGCACGCGCTGCACGCGATGGCCGCCCGACTCGAACTTGAGCCTCGAGTACGCGCCGCGCCCGATGATCCGCAGGATCACCTCCCTGTAGCCGCCGAGCTCGGCCGGCGATTCGGAGACGATCTCGACCTTCCAGCCGGAGCGCTCCGCATGGCGCGTATACATGCGGAAGAGGTTCCCGGCGAACAACGCCGATTCGTCGCCGCCCGTGCCGGCGCGGATTTCCAGGAAGACATTGCGCTCGTCGTTGGGATCCTGCGGCAGCAGCATGCGCTGCAGGTCGGCGGCAAGCGTCGCCGTCCTCGCCGTGGCGGTTGCATGCTCCTCGTCGGCGAAGGCCTTCATCTGCGGATCGCGCGCCATCTCGTTGGCGGTGGCGACGTCGTCTTCCGCGCGCACATACTCCCGGTACCGGGCGACCACCGGCTCGATGTCGGCGCGCTCGCGGGTCAACGCCCGATAGCGGTCCAGGTCGCGCACGGCGTCCTCGGAGGACAGCGTCGCGTCGAGCTCGGCGAGACGCCGGGCGAGCGATTCGAGCTTGTTGCGCAGCGAGGATTTCATCGTGGTCGAGGTCCCCATGTGCATTGGGGACAGACCCCGTTCACCAGCCGCGCCGGCAAACGGGGTCTGTCCCCAATCGCTCGCTAGTGCCCGTCCGGGATCTGGTAGATCTTCTCGAACATGGCGACGAGCTCTGCGCGCTCGGCGTCGCCGGCCTGGTTCAGCGCCTGCGTCGGCGCATGCAGGAACTTGTTGGTGAGGCCGCGGGCGAGGAGCTCCAGCGCCTGCTCCGGCGACGTGCCGCTCGCCAGCAGCCGGCGCACGCGCTCGAGCTCCGCGGCGCGCAACTGATCATGATGCCCGTGCAGCGCGGTGATCGTCGGCACCACCGTGCGCCCCTCGAGCCAGCGCAGGAAACTGCCGGCCTGCGCGGCGATCATTTCCTCCGCCTGCGCCACGGCCTCCTTGCGTATCTGCAGGTTGCCCCGGACGATGTTCGAGAGGTCGTCGATGCTGTAGAGAAAGACGTCGTCGAGCTCAGCGGCCTCGGGCTCGACGTCGCGCGGCACGGCGAGGTCGACCACAAAGACCGGCGCGTGCCGGCGCGCCTTCACTACCCGCTCGAGCAGTCCCTTGCCGAGGATCGGCAGCGTGCTCGCGGTGCAGGTCACGATGACGTCGAACTCGTGCAGGCGATCAGGCATCTCGTTCAGCGTGATCGCCTCGGCCCGAAAGCGCGCGGCCAGCTCCCTGCCGCGCTCGAGCGTGCGGTTGGCGATGGTGATCGACCGGGGATTGCGCGCGGCGAAATGCGTTGCCGTCAGATCGATCATCTCGCCCGCGCCGATGAACAGCAGGCGCTGGTCGGCGAGCGCCGGAAAGATGCGCTCGGCGAGCTTCACCGCCGCGGCGGCCATCGAGATCGACGCGCTGCCGATGTCCGTCTGCGTGCGCACGTCCTTCGCCACGGCAAACGTGCGCTGGAACAGGCGGTTGAGGACCAGCCCGAGGCTGCCGGCGGACTCCGCGTGGCGCACGGCCTGCTTCATCTGGCCCAGAATCTGCGGCTCGCCCAGCACCATCGAATCGAGGCCGCTCGCGACACGAAACGCGTGGGTGACGGCCTGCTCGCGCGGCAGCGTGTAGATGTACGGCGCCAGCGAATCCTTCGGCACGCGATGGAAGTCCTCGAGCCAGCGCACGACAGGCTGTGGCTCCGTCCCATGCACATAGACCTCGGTCCGGTTGCAGGTCGACAGGATCGCGGCTTCCTTGACCTTGGGCCGTGTCAGGAGATCGCGCAGCGCGTGACCCAGGGCATCGGGCGAGAACACGACCTGCTCCCGCACGTCCAGGGGCGCGGTCTGGTGGTTGAGGCCGAGGGTGTAGAGGGACATCGCG
>CAYGYQ010000214.1:0-6173 GCA_964354035.1 uncultured Bordetella sp. | reverse complement strand
GCGTGGCAGACCTTCTTCGCCGGGCAGCCCATGTTGATGTCGATGATCTGCGCGCCGCGCTCGACGTTGTAGCGCGCGGCATCGGCCATCGCGCGCGGGTCGGCGCCCGCGATCTGCACGGCGATCGGCGCCACCTCGCCGCGATGATCGGTGCGCCGTTGCGATTTCTCCGTGCCCCACAGGCGCGGATTGGACGCGACCATCTCCGACACCGCGTAGCCCGCGCCCAGCCGCTTGCACAACTGGCGAAACGGCCGGTCGGTGACGCCCGCCATCGGCGCGACGACGAGATTGTTGGCGAGGGCGTAAGGACCGATGCGCACGGCAAGAAGATGGAAAATCGGGCAGGAAAATGCAGCGAGGGGAGCGGATTATAACCGGTCCGCGGAGCATGGTGAGCGACGCGCGCGCGACTTTTTCTTTTCGTCAACGCCGATCAGGGTGGCACGCTTCTTGGAGGGCGGCGAACTCGTCCGCACGCCCCGCGGCGACGCCGAGACTAGCGCAGACCGAACAGCATCGCGTGCGTGAACGCGCGCTTCGCCGCCGGAACGGCGTCGAGCATAGTGAGCGCCAACCCGCGCGGCCAGCGGACCAACGGCAGGTTGTTACCGAAGATGCTGACGAGGCCGTGCGTGAACGCGATGCCCGCCATCCGGTCGGTGCGGCGACGGCGCAAATAGCGTTCCAGCATCGCGCGATCGCCGACCCGCTCGCGTGGCGTGTCGAGCAAGACGTCCGCCAGCGCCCAGGCATCGCGCAGCCCGACATTGAATCCCTGACCGGCGACCGGATGCAGCGTCTGCGCTGCGTTGCCCAGCGCAACACAACGACTGAGGGCAGGTTCCCGCGCGAAATCAAGGACCAGCGGGAATTCGCGCCGATCCGCCACCCGTAGAAAGCCGCCGGTCCGGGTTCCGAAATGGTGCGCGAGCTCGCCGAGGAACGCGGCATCATCGAGCACCGCGAGCTCGCGCGCCCGCCGCGGAGAAACCGTCCAGACCAATCCGTAGTGATCGCCTTCCGGCAGCAGCGCGATGGGACCGTCGGGCGTGAAACGCTCGTAGGCGACGCCGTCGTGCGGTGCGGCCCGCCAGAGCTTCCCGATCACCGCGACCTGGCCGTAGTCGTGCCGTTGCCGGACGATCCCCCCCATCGCGGCGCCGGAGCCGTCGGCGACGGCCGCCAGGCGCGCGAGCACAGGCTGGGCTCCAGCATCGTCAAGCTCGACCGTCGCAAAGGCCGGCGCGCCGCCGACACCCTTTACTGCGACACCGTGCCGCACGACCATGCCGGTGCAGGCGAGCGCTGCGTCGAGCGCCGACTGCAGCGCGCGATAGCTGACGACGTATCCGAGCGCGGGCAGGCCCTGCTCTTCCGCGACGAGCGTCGTCTGCCCGAAGCCGCCCGCCTGCGATATGTCGATACGCGCGATCGGCGTCGCGGCGTCGCGCACGGCCGAGACTGCGCTCCATACGCCAAGGCGCTCGAGGATCAGGCGCGCGCCGTACGACAACGCGAGCGAGCGATCGCCGCGCAGCGTTTGCCCGGGTGCGCGCTCGTCGAGGACAACCACATCGGCGTCGCCGGCGGCGAGCGCCAGCGCCAGTGTCGTCCCGACCGGCCCGGCGCCGACGATGACCACATCGTGCAGCATGGCGCGAAGGCGGGCGTTACGCGCGCGCGCGGTGGGCGGCCGCCGCGAGCCGCGCCGCAGGGGTCATCGGCGGCACGCGGCCTCGACGTCGGCCACCGACTTCGGCGCCGTCGCCGTCAGGTTCTCGATGCCGGTCGCGGTGACGAGGACATCGTCCTCGATCCGGATGCCGATGTCCCAGAAGGCCTCCGGCACGTTGTCGGCCGGCCGGATGTACGTTCCGGGCTCGACGGTGAGCACCATTCCCGGCGCCAGCTTCTGCGATGCGCCCTGCACGTGGTACAGGCCGGCATCGTGCACATCCATCCCCAGCCAATGGCCGGCCCGATGCATGTAGAACTGCTTGAACACACCGGTCTCCAGCACTTCATCGAGCGTGCCCCGGCACAGGCCGAGGTCGATGTACCCTTGCGCCAGCACGCGTTCCGCGACCTTGTGGTAAGCGTGAAAATCGGCGCCCGGCCGCACCGCATCGAGGCAGGCCTGCTGAGCGGCGAGCACGACTTCGTAGACGGCCTTCTGTGGCCCGGTAAAGCGGCCGTTGACCGGGAAGGTACGCGTGATGTCCGCGGCATACCCCTCGTATTCGCAGCCGGCGTCGATCAGGATGAGCTCCCCATCCTGCAGCTGCCGGTTGTTGTCACGGTAGTGCAAAACGCAGGCATTCGGTCCGCCGGCGACGATCGACGGGTACGCGACCGCCCGCGCGCCGCTGCGCAGGAACTCGTGCGCGAGTTCGGCCTCGACCTGATACTCGTGCCAGCCCACGCGCGTGCGCTCCATGGCCCGCCGATGGGCTTCGGCGGAGATTTCGGCCGCGCGGCGCATCACCGCGACCTCGTGCCCGTCCTTGAGGAGGCGCATCGCGTCGAGCGCCTGCCGCACGTCGACGATTTCCCCGGGTGCCGCGACCCCCGTGCGGGCACGGCTGCGGACCTCGTTCAGCACGCCGGTGACCTTGCGGTCCCATGCCTCGAACAGGCCCAGCGGTGTGTAAAGCGCGGGCCGGTCCGTCGCCAGATCGGGCAGGATCCGGTCGAGCTCCGCGATCGGGTGCGCCTCGTCGAAGCCGAAGATCTCGCGCGCCGCATCGGGGCCATAGCGAAAGCCGTCCCAGATCTCGCGCTCCTCGTTCTTCTCCCGGCAGAACAGCACCTGCCGGTCACCCTCCGTGCCGGCGATGAGCGCAACGACGGCATCGGGCTCGGGAAAGCCGGACACGTAATAGAAATAGCTGTCGTGCCGGTAAGGGAACTGGGAGTCGCGGTTGCGCGCGACTTCGGCCGCCGTGGGCACGAGAGCGAGGCCACCTCCGGTCTGCACGCGCATCTGTTGCACGATCGCCGCGCGGCGATCGCGATAGATCTGGTGATTGTGGTTCATGGGTGCGCCCTTACGTGACCCGCGATTATAAGGCTTCCGCGCGGGGGCCTCCGTTCGCCGGAGATGCGCCCGCCGCGATGCGCTACCATCGGCCGATGCCCCCCGCTGCCGATCACGCCGACGAACATGCCCTGCAGGGTGCCGCACTGCGCGCAGCGAAGCTCGCCCTGCGGCGGCGGGTGCTTGCGCAACGCGACGCCCTCCCGGCGGCGGTGCGCGCGGCCGCGTCGGCCGCGATCGCCGCGCGCATCCTGGAGCGCGCGGATTTCAAGGCCGCGCGAGCCGTGCTGCTGACGCTGCCGTTCGGCAGCGAGTGGGACACGGTTGCCGTCATGCGCGCAGCGCTGGCCGCAGGCATGACCGTCGCCGTTCCGCGCGTCGACAACGAGTCGCGGATGCTCGAGCTCCATGCGATCACCGACCCGGAGCGCGATGTCGTCGCCGGATATCGGGACATTCCCGAGCCGTTGCGCGCGTGCCCTCTCGTTGCCCGCGACACGATCGACTTCGTCCTGGTGCCCGGTGTCGCGTTCGATCGGCTGGGGCGGCGCATGGGTTATGGCGGCGGCTATTACGACCGGCTGCTGCCGTTGCTGTCACCCCGCGCCGCGAAGGTCGCGGGTGCATTCGAGGTCCAGCTCGTCGATCGCGTGCCGGTTACGCCGAACGACATCGCCGTCGACGCCATCGTCACGGAGTCCCGCGAGTTGGCGATAGCGCAATGAGCGCGCCGGGCTGTCCCAAACGCGAATTGCTCCCTCACGGAGGGAAGGCGCGCAGCGCCAAGGGTGCCCAATGAGCGCGCAGGGGCAGCCTTTGTCCGACTCCCGGACGCGCACCGCGGCGATCGCACTCGCGATCACGCTGGCGATCCAGATATTCACCGCGCTCGCGGCCACGTCGACGTCGGTGCTGGCGCCGATGATCGGACGCGATCTTGCCATCGCCCCCAAGCTGATCGGGGTTTTCGTCGGCATCGTCTATGCGGGCTCGATGGCAGCGAGCCTCGCTTCCGGCATGTTCATCGAGCGCTACGGCGCGATCCGGGTTTCGCAGGTGTGTGTAATGTTGTGCGCTACAGGTGCGCTCGCGCTCGCCGGCGGCACGGTCCTGCCCGGCACCGCGGTCCTGGCACTGACCGTCGCGCCGCTGGTCATCGGCCTCGGCTATGGACCGATCACGCCCGCGTCGTCGCACGTACTCGCGCGAACGGCACCCCCGTCGCGCATGGCGTTGACATTCTCGATCAAGCAGACCGGCGTGCCGGCCGGCGCCGCGCTGGCGGGGGCCATGCTGCCCCTCCTCGCACTGCAGGTCGGCTGGCGCGCCACATTCGCGCTGGTTGCCGTGGCGGGAATCGCCATCGCGCTCACGGCCCAGATCGTGCGCGCAATGCTGGACACGGGGCGAAGACCGGCGCCGATGCCATCGTTCGCGCGCATCGTCGCGCCACTCGGGCACATCCTGCGCACTCCCGTGCTCGTCGAACTCGTCGTCGTCGCTTTCGTCTACGCGGCGTTGCAGGTCTGCCTGATGAGCTTTCTCGTTGTCTATCTGACCGAGTCGCTCGGCTATTCGCTGGTGGCCGCAGGTCTCGCGCTGACGGTCGCCAATCTCGGCGGAATCGTCGGGCGGATCCTGTGGGGCGCGGTCGCCGATTTCCACGTCGCACCGCGCACACTGCTGGGCCTGATCGGCATGGCCGCGGGGGTCTGCGCATGGTCGACGGCGGCGTTCGGCGCGGATTGGCCGATCGCGGCGATCCTCGCGCTGTGTGGTCTGTTCGGCGCGACGGCAATCGGATGGAACGGGGTACAGCTCGCCGAGGTCGCGCGGAACGCGCCGGCGGACGAGGTGGGCGCCATCACCGGGGCGGCCGGCTTCATCACCTTCGGCGGCGTGGTGACCGGACCGCCAACGTTTGCACTGATCGCGGCCCTGACCGGCGGATATCGCATCGGCTTTGCGGTGTTCGGAGGCCTTTCCGTGGTGTGCGGCTTCTGGCTGCTGGCTCGAAAAAGACAGTAAGCACTTACATTTGGGTTGCGGCCGCCACGGCGCATACAATTCGGTTCTTCATATCCTTCTTGCTGCACCGGCCGAAAGCAGCCGCGGAGGTTCACCGCATGGACATCATTCCCGACCACGATCCTCAGGAAACCCAGGAGTGGCTCGCCGCGCTCGACGGGGTGCTCGCGACCGAAGGGCCGGATCGCGCGCATTTCCTCATCGAGGCGCTGATCGACAAGGCGCGCCGGTCCGGCGCGTACCTGCCGTTCTCGGCCAACACCGCGTACATCAACACCATTCCGGTGGACACGCAGGTCAGGCTCCCCGGCGATTTCAACATCGAGCAGACGATCCGGCACTATGTGCGCTGGAATGCGATGGCGATGGTGCTCCGCGCGAACAAGGACACCAATGTCGGCGGCCACATCGCGAGCTTCGCGTCGGCGGCGATGCTCTACGATATCGGCTTCAATCATTTCTGGCACGCGCCCTCCGCCGAGCATGGCGGCGACCTCGTGTTCGTGCAGGGCCACTCGGCCACCGGCGTCTACGCGCGCGCGTTCATGCTCGGGCGGCTGACGGCAGCGCAGCTTGACAGCTTCCGGCAGGAAGTCGACGGCAAGGGGATCTCGTCTTACCCGCACCCGTGGCTGATGCCCAATTTCTGGCAGTTTCCGACGGTGTCGATGGGCCTCGGGCCGCTGATGGCGATCTACCAGGCGCGCTTCATGAAGTACCTGCAGGACCGCGGTCTCGCGACGACGGAAGGGCGCAAGGTCTGGGCCTTCATGGGCGACGGCGAGATGGACGAGCCGGAGTCGAAGGGCGCGATCGGGCTGGCGGCGCGCGAGAACCTCGACAACCTGGTGTTCGTGGTCAACTGCAATCTGCAGCGGCTCGACGGACCGGTGCGCGGCAACGGCAAGATCATCCAGGAGCTGGAGTCGGACTTCCGCGGCTCCGGCTGGAACGTGATCAAGGTCATCTGGGGCCGGCACTGGGATCCGCTGTTCGCCCGCGACAAGAAGGGCGTCCTGATGCGCCGGATGATGGAGGTGGTCGACGGCGAGTACCAGACGATCAAGTCGAAGGACGGCGGCTACGTCCGCGAGCATTTCTTCAA
>CAYGYQ010000213.1:0-6262 GCA_964354035.1 uncultured Bordetella sp. | reverse complement strand
ACACGTTCTTCGAGATGCTGGGCAACTTCAGCTTCGGCGACTACTTCAAGCGCGATGCGATCCGCTATTCGTGGGAGCTGTTGACGAAGGTGTACGGGCTGCCGGCCGGGAAACTCTGGACGACCGTCTACATCGACGACGACGAAGCGTATGACATCTGGACGAATGAGATCGGCGTTCCGGCCGAGCGCTGCATACGCATCGGCGACAACAAGGGCGCCAAGTTCGCGAGCGACAACTTCTGGCAGATGGCCGACACCGGCCCGTGCGGTCCGTGTTCCGAGATCTTCTACGACCACGGTCCCGAGGTCTGGGGCGGCCCGCCCGGCTCGCCGGAGGCGGAAGGCGACCGCTACATCGAGATCTGGAATCTCGTGTTCATGCAGTTCAACCGCGACGACCGCGGCGTGATGCACCCGTTGCCGAAGCCGTCGGTGGACACGGGGATGGGCCTCGAGCGGCTGGCCGCGGTGCTGCAGCACGTCCACTCGAATTACGAGATCGATCTGTTCCAGGACCTCATTCGCGCCGCGGTGCGCGAGACCGGCGCCAAGGACTACCTGTCGCCGAGCCTGCGCGTGATTGCCGATCACATCAGGGCCTGCGCGTTCCTGATCGTCGACGGCGTGATCCCCGGCAACGAAGGCCGCGGCTACGTGCTGCGCCGGATCATCCGGCGCGCGATCCGCCACGGTTACCAGCTCGGGCAGAAGGCGCCGTTCTTCCACCGACTGGTCGCGGATCTCGACTGGGCGATGGGCGACGCCTACCCGGAGCTCCGCCGCGAGAAACTGCGGGTCGCCGCGGTACTGCAGCAGGAGGAGGAGCGCTTCGGCGAGACGATCGAGCACGGGATGAAGATGCTGGAGCAGGCCCTCGCCGCGGGTGGGAAGGTGCTGGACGGCACCACCGCGTTCACGCTCTACGACACCTTCGGTTTCCCGCTCGACCTCACGGCCGACGTGTGCCGCGAGCGCAACGTCACCGTCGACGAGGCCGGCTTCGACGCCGCGATGGACAAGCAGCGCGAGCGTGCCCGCGCGGCAAGCCAGTTCAAGGTGGGCGCCAAGCTGGACTATGCCGGACCGAAGAATGCCTTCCGGGGATACGAAACCCTGTCCGTCGAGAGCCGCATTGTCGCGCTGTACAAGGACGGCTCCTCCGTGCCATCGCTCGCCGCGGGCGAGCGCGGCGTCGTCGTGCTCGCCGCAACGCCGTTCTACGCGGAGTCCGGCGGCCAGGTCGGCGACCGAGGTGAGCTCACCCTGGGCGGCGTGTGCCTCACGCTGTTCGCGGTCGACGACACGCAGAAGATCCAGCAGGATGTCTTCGGCCACCACGGCGTCGTCGTGACCGGCGAGCTCAAGGCCGGCGACACGGTCGCGGCCAACGTCGACCACGCGCTGCGCGCGCGGACAATGCGCAATCACTCGGCCACGCACCTGATGCACAAGGCATTGCGCGAAGTGCTGGGCGCGCACGTCCAGCAGAAGGGCTCGCTCGTCGATGCCGACAAGACGCGCTTCGACTTCGCGCACAATGCGCCGCTGTCCGATGACGAGCTGCGCCGCGTCGAGGCGATCGTCAATGACGAGATCCTCCGCAACGCGCCGACGCAGGCGCGCGTCATGCCGATCGAGGACGCGCAGAAGACCGGCGCGATGATGCTCTTCGGCGAGAAGTATGGCGACGAGGTGCGCGTGCTCGAGATCGGCAGCTCGCGCGAGCTGTGCGGCGGCACGCACGTCGCGCGCACCGGCGACATCGGCCTGTTCAAGATCCTCGCCGAGGGAGGGGTGGCCGCCGGCATCCGCCGCGTGGAAGCGACGACCGGCGAGCGAGCGCTCGCGCATGTGCAGGCGCAGGAGCGCGCGCTCGCCGGCGCCGCCAGCGCGCTGAAGGTTCCGGTGGGAGAGATCGAGGCGAAGATTGCGCAACTGCTCGAGCACGCCAGGTCGGCGGAGAAGGAGATCGCGCGGCTGCAGGGACAGCAGGCGCTCGGTCGCCTGGACGAGGTCATGGCCGCCGGCATGCGCACGATCAAGGGCGTCAAGGCGCTGGCGCTGGTCCTCGACGGTGCCGACGCGGCGGTCATGCGCGAAACCCTCGACAAGGTGAAGGACCGGCTGCAGAGCGGCATCGCGGTGCTCGCCACCGTCAACGACGGCAAAGTGGCGCTGATCGCCGGCGTCACCAAGGATCTGACCGGGAAGGTCAAGGCCGGGGACCTCGTCAACCACGTCGCCCAGCAGGTAGGCGGCAAGGGCGGGGGGCGGCCCGACATGGCGCAGGCCGGCGGGACCAATCCGGCGGCGCTGCCCGACGCGCTGCGCTCGATCGAGGCCTGGCTCGAACAGCGGCTCTGACGGTCGGAAGGAGGTCTCATGTCGCTGCGCCCCGGGATGACACGCGAGGTGATGAACGCCCGCGGGCGGGGTTGTCTGCCTGACCTCTTCGGCTTTCGGGTGATGGCGCTGGAGCAGGGGCTGCTCGTCGCCGAGTTGGACATCCGGCCCGAACTGCTCGCGCCGAACGGATTCCTGCACGCGGCCACGGTGATTGCGCTCGCCGACACCGCGTGCGGCTATGGCTGCATCGCGCACATGCCCAAGGGTGCGGAGAACTTCACGACCGTCGAGCTCAAGAGCAACTTCCTCGGCACGGCGCGCGAGGGCACGATCGCGTGCATCGCGAAGCCGGCACACCTCGGCCGGAACACCCAGGTGTGGGATGCGACCGTCACGCGGCACGCCGACGGCAAGCCGATTGCGCTCTTCCGCTGCACGCAGATGATCCTCTGGCCGAAGGCAGGCTGATGCTCACCGTGCAGCGCATCGATCACGTGGTCCTCACCTGTCGCGACATTGCGGCGACGATCCGCTTCTACACCGAGGTGCTGGGCCTGCGCGAAGTCACGTTCGGCAACGGGCGCAAGGCGCTCGCCTTCGGCCGGCAGAAGATCAATCTGCACGCGGCGGGCCAGGCCGCGCAAGGGGCCGGCGGCGGCGTGGCAGCCGTCGCCGCCCGTCCGACACCGGGTTCCGCTGACCTCTGCCTGATCGTCGCGGAGCCAATCGCCGTGGTGAGCGCGCATCTAGCCGCGTGCGGCATCCCGGTGGAAGAGGGCCCCTGCACACGCACCGGTGCGCTCGGGCCGATCGAATCGGTCTACCTTCGCGATCCGGACGGCAATCTGATCGAGCTTTCCCGGTACGCCGACGACTGAGCGCGGGCGAGCCCGCGCCCACGACGTGGCATTGCGCAAGAACCGTAGGCGCGGCCTTGGCCGCGCTCGGCCAAGGGTGCTCCCCCGTGTTTTTGCTGCTGCGGTTCGGCCTGCGGTTCCGCGGGACGCGGCGCCGCGGCGTGGCCGTTGGCATGAGTTATGCGTCTCGTAGACGACAACGTCTGAGGCGCCCGATATCTTGCTTGAATTCCTGAATCCCATCCTCCGGGGTCCTGCCGGTCCGCTGACCAGCGTGACCGCGGCCGACCATTTTTGGCAGTTGTTGCCGCGGGAGGATCCTGTTGCGGCGCAGAGGGCCGTGTCCGAGGTCCTTTCGGCGCTCGCGCCGCGGAACAGCCTTACCCTCGGACATTTCCGTGCGTTGCTGGCACTCGACCAGCTTGCGCGAGGCCTGGGCGACGCGCTTCTGGTCGACTATCTGACGGTAGGTGGGCCGTCGCAGTCGCCGGAAACGAACGCCTGGCAATCGGCCCATGCGCTGAGCCGGTCGTTCGGTCAGGCGTTCGAATGCGCTCTGCGCCAAATCCAGGACAGCGAGCCCGCGCGCGGCTGGCGCGAGCACCTCACCACCGTTCTGCTGCGCCTGTTCCAGCATCGGCAGGTGGAATTCCTGCTGCGACCGTTTACCAGCGAACATTCCGATCTCGATGGCTGGGCCGGGCTCCACGGGGCCTACCGGTACGCCGAAGCCATCGGCGCGCGGCACCACCCCCTGGTCTCACGGCACTGCCACGAAGAGTGCGGCCAGGCGAGCACGCTGGAGCGGGAATACATCCACGTGCTGCTGCTGCAATTGTTGAACGGTGGGCACCTGTCGCCCTACGAAGCATTCTGGCTGAACCGGAAGATCCCTCGCTGGTGTGCGGTACTGTCACTGAAGGCGGGACCTGCCCCTGTCGTGGCCGACTGCGCCGATCCTCGCTTCGTCGTCGATCTCGACAGCGCCGCAGGACTCGCGTGGCCATCGCCTTCGCCGGCAGGCACGCCACGGTTTCTCGATCCTGCGCCGATGCTGGCGTTGATCCACAGCGAGATTGCGGCGTTGAGCGATCCTGCCCGTCCCGCGGATCGCTCGTCGCCGCTGCGACGTGGCCGACAGCTCAAGCTGTTGAGCACGATCGCCACCCATTGCCTGCCCAAGGCCGCACCGATCGATCGTCGTGGCGCGCGCCTGCCCGCCGTGTCGACCGTTGAGGCCGTCGTCGGTCTCACGCAGATTACGCGGTTGCTGCGTCACGAGCGGCGAGCGAAGACCGCCGCCACACCATGGGCGTTGCCCGAGATCGATGCCGGCACGAACGCGGTAACCAGTGAAAGCACCGCGGCGGCCGGCTGGTGGCCAAGTGGCGATCAGGACTCGGTCGCGATGGCCGGTGAGCCGGGCGTGCAGAGCTTCGTCTGGCAGATGAAGGATCGTAGCGAGTCCGGCTGCAGGCTGCGCGGAAGAATCGTGAACTCGAATCGAGTGTTGCCGGGCGCCCTGGTCGCATTTCGCGAGCACCACAATGCCCCGTGGACACTGGCGGTGGTGCGCCGGCTCAGAAAGCGGATGGGCGATCGCATCGATATCGGCGTGGAATTCGTCGGCCGGAACCCGCTGGTGGTCACGCTGGCCGCCGACGTCGATCGCATCGCCGGTTCGACGGTGGCCTCGGACAGCAAGCGCAAGTACTACGCGGCCATCCATTTGCACGAGAGCTCCGGACATCCACATTTGCCGGTCAGGACGCTGATCCTGTCGGCGCGCGAGTTCAACGCCGGGCGGTGCCTGAGCCTGAAGTCGGACGGCGCCGAGTACACGGTGCGGCTGAAAGAGCCGATCGAGGAACAGGACAGCTTTGTCTGGTTGTCGTATGAACTGGTGTTCCGTCTGGCGACCGACCGTCAGACCCAAGGTCGACCCTACGGCGGCGGGCTGGCGATTGCGCGTCCGGCCTCAACCATCAGGCCGATGCCATGCGCCGTGTCGCCACCATAGACTTGCCGCGTCTGCTCACGTTCTTGCCGATGGTTGCCGCCTCCCCGGCGGGGTGACGGCCTACCCGACTCCCGTCGGCAGCGGTGTGCGGGTGCCCCCATGCCGGCGCGTCCCCAGGTCCTCCCGTTGGTATTGCTCGCCTTCGCAGTGGGTGTCGTGCTGCTGCAATGGCAACCCGTGCTTCCCCCCGTCCTCCCCTGGATCGGCGCCGCGGCGGCGCTCACGTTGGCCAGCGTTGGCGCAGGGGCAGGTGCCGCACGATCTTCGGTCCCTCGTAGCGTTGTCCTGATCCTCGCCGCAGCGTGCGCCGCCACGCTAGGCTTCGGCTACGCGGCGTGGCGCGCGGAGATGCGCCTGGCCGAGGCGCTGCCGTCCGCGTGGGAAGGCGAAGACATCGCGCTCGTCGGCGTCGTCGACGAATTGCCGCAACGCTCCGATCGCGGCACACGCTTCGCGTTCGCCGTGGAACGGGTCGAGACCGCGGAGGCGATTGCGCCCCGCCGGCTGTCGCTCGCATGGTATGCGCAGTGGCAGAAGGGCGGCCCGAGCGATCCGGTTCCGGACCTCGTCGCCGGCGAGCGCTGGCGGCTCGTCGTCCGGCTGAAACGGCCGCACGGCACCGTCAACCCGCACGGCTTCGACGTCGAGGCCTGGCTGCTGCAGAACGGGCTGCGCGCGACCGGCTACGTGCGCAGCGGCGAGCGCAACGCGCGGCTCGATGCGTTCGCCGGACGCGCGCCGGACTACGTGCAGCGGGTCCGGGAAAACGTCCGTGCGCGCATCGTCGCCGCGTTGCCGGACGCGCGCTTCGCCGGCGTGATCGTCGCGCTCACGATCGGCGAGCAGCGCGCGATCCCCGAGGCGCAATGGGCCGTGTTCAACCGCACCGGTATCGCGCACCTGATCAGCATCTCGGGGCTGCATGTCACCGTGTTCGCCGCGCTCGCGGGCGCTCTCGCCTTCGCCTTGGCCAGGCGGAGCGTGGCGCTGACGGCGCGTGTTCCTGCGCGCAGGGTTGCGGTCGGCGTCGGATTGGT
>CAYGYQ010000212.1:0-6281 GCA_964354035.1 uncultured Bordetella sp. | reverse complement strand
GCTCTGGTCCTGGCAGATCCGGCTGCTCGGCACCCTCTTTCCCGCCTGCACGCTCGTTGCCCTGGCCTTTGGCGCCGCGTTGATCGCGCAGGATGCGTTGCGCGGATGGTCGATGGTGGGCCTCTGCGTCGTTGCGCTGTTGGTGTGGGCCGGCGCGCAGGTCCGGCTCGCCATGACCGCGCACGCCCCGCTGTGGACGGCGCCACTGCACATCGCCGGCGCCTGGCTGACGGCCGGTCTGCTCGCCGAGGCGGCGGGCGATGTCCGCTCGCAGACGCCGACGCGCTGGGGCGGACGTGAGTACGACCTCCGCTCGGGTAAGCAGGAATAGGGCGGCGCCGAAAGGGACCCTACTTCGTCGTCGGCATCATGAAATCGGCGCCGGCGCGGATGCCCGACGGCCAGCGCTGCGTGACGGCCTTCTGCCGCGTGTAGAAGCGAACGCTCTCCGGACCATAGATGTGGTGGTCGCCGAAGAGCGAAGACTTCCAGCCGCCGAAGCTGTGATAGGCCACGGGCACGGGAATGGGCACGTTGACGCCAATCATGCCGATCTGGGCGCGCTGGACGAAATCGCGCGCGGTGTCGCCGTCGCGGGTGAAGATCGCGGCGCCGTTGCCGAACTCGTGCCCGTTGACGAGCGCGAGCGCCTCGGGGTAGCTGCTCACACGCAGCGACGACAGCACCGGGCCGAAGATTTCGTCCTTGTAGATCCGCATGTGCGGCGCGACGCGGTCGAACAGCGTCGGGCCGACGAAGTAGCCGCCTTCGAATCCCGGCACCTGCAGCCCGCGGCCGTCGACGACGAGCTCTGCGCCTTCGGCCGCGCCGCTGTCGATGTAGCCCTTGACCTTGTCCCGATGGGTGGCGGTGACGAGCGGTCCCATCTCTGCGGTGCGGTCGTCGGATGCACCCACCTTCATCGCGGCGATCTTCTTCTGCACGCGCCCCAGCACGTCGTCGGCGATCGCATCGCCGACGAAGACCGCCACCGCGATGGCCATGCAGCGCTCGCCCGCGGAGCCGTACGCGGCACCCATCAGCGCGTCGGCGGCCATCTCGGGATCGGCGTCGGGCATGATCACCGCGTGGTTCTTGGCGCCGCCCAGCGCCTGCACCCGTTTGCCGTGGGCGGTGCCGGTCGCATAGATGTACTTCGCTATGGGCGTCGAGCCCACGAAGCTCACCGCCTGCACGTCCGGATGTGCGAGCAGGGCGTCGACGGCCTCCTTGTCGCCGTTGATCACGTTGAACACGCCGTCGGGCAGGCCGGCTTCCTTGAGCAGGGCGGCGAGGATCAGCGCCGTCGACGGATCGCGCTCCGAGGGCTTGAGGACGAACGCGTTGCCGCAGACGAGCGCCATCGGGAACATCCACATCGGCACCATCGCCGGAAAGTTGAACGGCGTGATGCCGGCGACCACGCCGAGCGGCTGGCGCAGCGTGTAGGCGTCCACGCCAGTGCCGACGCTATCGGTGAACTCGCTCTTCAGCAGTTGCGGCGCCCCGCAGGCGTACTCGACGATCTCGATGCCGCGCGAGAGCTCCCCGGCGGCATCCGATAGCACCTTGCCGTGCTCGCGCGAAACGACGGCCACGATGTCGTCGGCGCGCTGCTCGAGCAGCGCCTTGAAGCGGAACATGACCCGCGCGCGCGTCAGCGGCGTGGTGGCCGCCCAGCCGGGAAAGGCCGCCTTCGCGGCTTCGACAGCGCGTCCGACTTCGGCGCTGGTCGCGAACGGCACCCGGCAGCCGAGGGCGCCCGTCGCGGGCGTGAACACGTCGCCCAGGCGTGCGGAGGTGCCCGGCGTGCGCTTGCCGCCGATCCAGTGGGCGAGCGTGGGAACATCGGCTTGGCGCAGGGCAGGCGTGGCGTTCATGGCAGCATCTCCGAGAAACGCGCGCCGCCCGGCATCGGCAGGAGCAGCGGCGGCGGCAGGAATCGAAGAGTTTAGCGCGTCCGCGTCGAGGGCGGGTCGGGAACCGGTAAAATGCGAGGAGCATCGACGCAAGACGCAGGTTTCGCCGGTGCCGGATGGGCGCGCATGCCGCCAGAGAGAATATCGATGAGCCAGCAGGTCTTCGTAGCAGGGGTCGGGATGATCCCGTTTGCCAAGCCGGGCGCGAGCGAGCCCTACGACGCGATGGGCGCCGCCGCGGCGGTCGACGCGCTCGCCGACGCCGGCGTCGCCTACCCGGACGTGGAGCAAGCGTACGTCGGCTACGTCTACGGCGATTCCACTGCCGGCCAGAAAGCGCTCTATCGCGTGGGCATGACCGGTATTCCGGTGTTCAACGTGAACAACAACTGCTCGACCGGATCCACCGCGCTCTTCCTCGCCCGGCAGGCGATAGAGAGCGGCGCCGTCGACTGCGCGCTGGCGCTCGGCTTCGAACAGATGGCGCCCGGCGCGCTCGGCACGCACTTCAACGATCGGCCGACCCCCTTCGACGATTTCAGTCGCGAGACCGATGCGCTGGTCGGGATGCCCGATGTGCCGCTCGCCATCCGCTATTTCGGCGGCGCGGGGCTGGCGCACATGAAGAAGCACGGCACCAAGCTCGAGACGTTCGCCCGCATCCGGGCGAAGGCGAGCCGTCATGCGACGAACAATCCGCTCGCGCTGTTCCGTCGCGAAGTCACCGTGGACGAGGTGCTGGCCTCGCCGCCGTTGATGCCCGGCGTGATGACGCGGCTGATGGCCTGCCCGCCGACCTGCGGCGCGGCGGCGGCCGTCCTGGTCTCGGCCGCTTTCGCCCGCCGGCACCACCTCGACACCACGGTCGCCATCGCGGCGCAGGCGATGACGACGGACACGCCGGACACCTTTGCCGCGCACGACATGATGCAGCTCGTCGGCTACGGCATGACGCAGGCGGCGGCACGGCAGGTCTACGCTGCCGCGGGCATCGGCCCCGAGGACGTCGACGTGGTCGAGCTGCACGACTGTTTCGCGCACAACGAGCTCATCAGCTACGAGGCGCTGGGGTTGTGCCCGGAGGGCGGGGCCGAGAAGTTCGTCGTCGACGGCGATAACACCTACGGCGGCAGGTACGTCACCAATCCTTCGGGCGGTCTCCTGTCGAAGGGCCATCCGCTGGGGGCGACGGGAATCGCGCAGTGCTTCGAGCTGACGCAGCAGCTGCGCGGCACCGCCGACCGGCGCCAGGTCGAGGGCGCGCGTATCGGCCTGCAGCACAATTTAGGGCTGGGCGGCGCCTGCGTCATCACGCTCTACCGCGCGATGTGATGAACGGCCCCCACGCTCACGTTGTTCGCTGCCCCCCGGGGGGGCGCACAGCGTCCTTCGGGCGGCCGTGCGGACGCTGGACCACTCCGCGATGATCGACGACACGCTGATCGGACACACTTTTCCCCCGCGTTCGGCCGACGTCGAGGCGGGCCGCCTGCGCCTGTTCGCCAAGGCGACGGGCGAAACGCGGCCGGAGTATTGCGACGAAGCCGCCGCGCGCGCGGCCGGACATCCGTCGCTGCCCGCGCCGCCGACCTTTGCCGCCTGCCTCTACCTCGATGTGGCCCATCCGTTCGCCTGGTATCACGAGCTGGGCATCGACCTCGCGCGCGTGCTGCACGGCGCGCAGAGCTTTCGGTATTTGGCGCCCATCCATGCCGGCGACCGCCTGACCTTCGCCTCGCGCATCGGCAACATCTTTCGCAAGAAGAGCGGCGCGCTCACCTTCATCGTCCGGGACGTCGAGGTGACCAACCAGGCGGGACTGCGCGTGGCGGAAATGCGCTCGACCATCGTCGTGCGCGGTGACTGAAGGCAACTGAAGGCAACCGATGACTCTCGCCTACGATGCGGTCAACATCGGCGACGCGTTGCCGCCGTTGTCCCTGCCGCCGCTGACCCGGACCACGCTCGCGCTGTACGCCGGCGCGTCCGGTGACCACAACCCGATGCACATCGACATCGATTTCGCCCGCGCGGCGGGGATGCCGGACGTGTTCGCCCACGGCATGCTGTCCATGGCCTGGCTGGGGCGTCTGCTCACCAACTGGGCGCCGCAGCGGGACCTGCGCGAGTTCGGTGTGCGCTTTTCCGCGATCACCCATGTCGGCGAGCGCATCGTCTGCACCGGCCAGGTCGCCGAAAAGCTGGAGCGCGACGGCGAGCGGCTGGTCCGGGTGACGGTCGCGACCGCGAACGAGGCAGGCGAGGTCAAGCTCACCGGCGACGCATGGATCGCGGTGCGGTGATGATGACGGCCTATCGCTCGCCCTGGCTCGACGACGAGCTCGAATCGTTTCGCGGCACCGTCCGCCGTTTCGTCACCGGGGAGCTCGCACCCCGGGAGCCGGCCTGGCAGCAGGCGCACCGCGTGGACGCCGCGTCGTGGCGCGAAGTCGGCGCGATGGGCCTGCTTCTTTGCGACATACCGGAGGCGTATGGCGGCAGCGGCGGCACTTTTGCGCACGACTGCGTCGTGTTCGAGGAGCTCGCGTACGCCGGCGCGATGAGCTTCGGCAAGCACGTGCACAACATCTGCGCGCACTACGTGATGGCGTACGGCACGGAGACGCAGAAACGGCGCTGGCTGCCGGGTCTCGCCAGCGGCGAGCGGATCGGCGCCATCGCGATGTCCGAGCCCGCCGCCGGGTCGGACCTGCAGGGCATCCGCACCCGCGCGGTCAACCGCGGCGACCACTATGTCATCGACGGTTCGAAGACGTTCATCTCGAACGGGCAGGTCGCGAACCTCATCTGCCTCGTCGTCAAGACCGACGCCGGCGCCGGCGCCAAGGGGATCTCGCTCATCATGGTCGAGACCGACGGCCTGGCCGGATTCCGCCGCGGCCGCACGCTGGACAAGATCGGGCAGCCGGGGCAGGACACCTCCGAGCTCTTCTTCGACGAGTGCCGCGTGCCGGCCGACGCTCTGCTGGGGGGGGTCGAGGGCGCCGGCTTCCGGCAGCTGATGGACGAGCTGCCCTACGAGCGCACGCTGGTCGCGCTCACCGGCGTGGCGGTCATCGAGCGCGCGGTCGAGCTGACGACCGCGTACGCGCGGGAGCGCAAGGCATTCGGCAAGACACTGCTAGAAATGCAGAACACGCGCTTCAAGCTCGCCGAGGCGAAGACGATCGCGCACGTCGGCCGCGTCTTCATCGACTCGTGCATCGAGCGCTACCTGGCCGGCACGCTCGACACCGCCACCGCGTCGATGGCCAAGTGGTGGCTCACCGACATGCAGTGCCAGGTCATCGACGAATGCCTGCAGCTCTTCGGCGGCTACGGCTACATGCGCGAGTACCCGATCGCGCAGATGTACGCCGATGCGCGCGTGCAGCGGATCTATGCCGGTTCCAACGAGATCATGAAGGAAATCATCGCCCGCACGCTGTGACCCATCGGCGCCGGACCGCCGCGCCGCGATCGCCGCCAGCTTCGGCCCATCGAAGGAACGCCATGGCAACACCCTATCCGCACCTGCTCGCCCCGCTCGATCTCGGCTTCACCACGCTCGCGAACCGCGTGCTGATGGGCTCGATGCACACGGGCCTCGAGGAAGCCGCCGATGGCTTCGCGCGCATGGCCGCGTTCTATGCCGAGCGGGCACGCGGCGGCGTGGGGCTCATTGTCACGGGCGGGATTGCGCCGAATTTCGCCGGGCGGGTCGAGCCCCGGGCGTCGCAGCTGTCGTTTCCGTGGCAGGTGGCCAGGCACCGGCTCATCACCGAGGCGGTCCACGCGGCCGGCGGCAAGATCGCCATGCAGATCCTGCACGCCGGACGCTATGCGTATCACCCGCTGTCGGTCGCGCCGTCGGCCATCCGCTCGCCGATCACGCCGTTCAAGCCGCGTGGGCTCACGCGCTGGGGCGTGGCGAAGACGATCGCCGACTACGCCCGCTGCGCGCGGCTCGCACAGCAGGCCGGGTACGACGGCGTCGAGATCATGGGATCGGAAGGCTACCTGATCAACGAGTTCGTCGCGCCGCGCACGAATCATCGCACCGACGAATGGGGCGGGGAATTCGAGAACCGCATCCGCTTCCCCGTCGAAATCGTGCGCCGCACGCGGGCGGCGGTTGGCCCCAACTTCATCATCGTCTTCCGGCTGTCGATGCTCGATCTGGTCGAGGGCGGCAGCACCTGGGCGGAGGTCGTCGCGCTGGCCAAGGCCGTCGAGGCGGCGGGCGCCACGATCATCAACACCGGCATCGGCTGGCACGAGGCGCGCGTGCCGACCATCGCCACGATGGTGCCGCGCGCCGCGTTCGCGTGGGTGACGAAGCGGCTGAAGAACGAGGTCGGG
>CAYGYQ010000211.1:0-6297 GCA_964354035.1 uncultured Bordetella sp. | reverse complement strand
GGACTCCGCCGCCTGCCGCAGGCGCGCGACTTCGGGCGCCATGTACTGCCGAGTCACACCCCTGCGAGCGTGTCCCAGCAGTGCCTGGCAATCGCGATCGGCAACCCCTGCGGCTTCCAACCGATGACCAAACGTGTGTTTCAGATCGTGGACGCGTAACTGCGCGAACCCGGGCGGGGCCGGCTCTTGCTTGAGCTCTTGCCATTTTCCGGCGGCGCGTTGCCGCGCCGCCCGCCACGCCCTCTGCAACATCCGACCGACGGGTTTCCCGGCTACGGAAAATACCCACACCGGATGCTGCCCGCGTTGCTCCTCAATCACACTGCGAGCGACGCTGTTTAGCACCACCAGGCGATCGCGCGGCATGCGCGCCAATGAAGAAGTCAGCCAGCACGTTGCTCTTGCCACCACCGGCTCGCCGATAGCGCAAGAATGCCTGCCCCGGTAGAAAAAGTGCGGGTCGAGGAACAACGGCCACGATCAATCGCATCTGGTCGACGACGGCGTCCAGCGCTTCGACGGTCACGAAGGCCAGTGACAGCTCGGCATAAATGATGGGGTTGATGGCGAGCTCGTGGACCTGCGCCTGGGCGCGCAACTGGCCGATCGACCAATCCGCCCAATCGGGATCGTCCTGGAGCACGTCCACCAGCACGTTGGTGTCGCGATGGGTCGGTTGCGCAAGGCGTTGGAAGCTCTGGAACTCGCGCCGGCGCAGCACCACATTGGTACGGGCGAAGACTTCGCGTTTCACTTCGCCGTCGCCGAGGCGACCGGGAATCACTTCTTCACATCGACGTTGATTGCCATCCGTGAGCAGATCGCAACCGGCATCGAGGTGAACCGCAACCTTACGCTGATTCAACCGCGCGAACGGATCGTCACCGTGCAGAAGGAGCACCAGGCGATCTATGCGGCGATCGCCGTGCGTGACGAGGCCAGTGCCCGGCAGGCGATGCGCGATCACATCGAGAAAGCGCGGTGGAGAATGTTCGAGGGCGGCTGAGGGATGTCCTGCGCGGTGAGGGCTGCGAGGCCCGCGCCACGGTCACGCCGCGCCGTCTGAGATCGGCGATGGCCCGAGGTCGCATCGCCGCCGGCTTTCGCCGACAACCCCGTGCCCGATTGGGATGGTTACACCGAACGCGGCCCGCACGAAGTGCCTTCGCAGCTCGCGTCCGGCCTGCTCCACGTGCTGGTCAATGGTCATGCCGACGCTGCGCGATGGCGCGCTGACGGGGCATAGCGCGGGCGAGGTGATAAGGCGATGAAGCGCCCTTGGTTCCGGCCGCTGCGAGCGCGGCCGCGCGCTGACGCTGTTCGTACGTAGCGCTCGCGGCGGCGTGTCGCTCCCCCGAACCTTGACCCTGCCTCGACCATCAACCGAGCTTGTCCACCGCCCGCGCGATTAACTCTTCCGCTTTGGCCGCATCCCCGACCACCCCGCCGAGGGTGAAGAAGGGATGGATCATCCCGGGAAAGCAGACATACTCGGTCGGCACGCCGTCGGCGGCAAGCCGCTGCGCATACGCCTCGTTTTCGTCCACCAGCGGGTCGTGCTCGGCGCTTATGATCAGCGCCGGCGCCACGCCCTTCAACGAGGGGCGCAACAGTGGCGACGCGCGCCAGTCCGCCCGCTGGGCGACCTCCGGCACGTAGAGGTCGTAGAACCAGCGCAGCGCCGCCGCGGTGAGCATGTAGCCCTGCGCATTGCGGACGTACGAGTCGGATTCGCGCGTCATGTCGGTGGCGGGATAGATCAGCACCTGCAGCGCGATGGCAGGAGCGCCTTCGTCGCGCGCCTGCTGCGCGACGACCGCCGCGAGGCTCCCACCCGCACTGTCGCCCGCGACGATCACGCGCTTCGGGTCGATGAACAGGTGCGCGGCGTTCGCGCAGCACCACGCCGTCGCGTCCCAGGCGTCGTGCACGGCCGCCGGAAACGGATGCTCCGGCGCCAGCCGATAGCCGACCGACACCACGGTGCAGTTCGCCTGGAGCGCCAGGCGCCGGCACGACGTGTCGTAGCCCTCAAGACTGCCGACCACCCAGCCGCCACCGTGGAAAAAAACCAGCAAGGGACGCACCGCGTCGTCGTCGTGCGGCAGGTAGACGCGCGCGGGAATCGGCCCCCCCCGCCCCGGTATGTCGATCTCGCGTACGTGGGCGATCTGCGGGCGTGGCGGCTGCAGCTTCATCCGTTCTTCGGTGTACACCACGCGCAGCTGCTGAGGCGTCAGGCCGGTCGGCAGATCGCCGGCAAGGGCGATCGCCCTTGCCGCTTCTGGGGCAATGGTCACGCGTTCTCCTGTTGCAAGGTGCGGCAGGCTCGCCGCGAAACATGAATATATCAGAAGCCCTTTGACATATCAGATAGCCGGTGAGATATTGACGGACACCGGAACCCCCCGCGGCTGCCCGGCCACGTCGTTTTCATCGCGGAACCTCACCCCGGAGGCACCATGACAACCCAGGCAAGACGCAACTTTCTGCAAGGTGCAGGGGCGCTGGCGGCGAGCGCGGCGCTGCCGCTGTCGGCGCAAACCGTCATCCCGATTCGTGTGGCCAATCCAGCCGCCGACGACGATCCGATCGGCGTCGCGGCGGCCTTCTTCTCGACCCGGGTAAAGGAGCTGGCGGGCAATGCGGTCGCCGTCCGCGTGTTCTCGCGGAGTGCGCTTGGCAACGAGAGCGTCGCGCTCGAAGGAACGATCGCCGGCAACATCGACGTCGACATCGTCAGTAACACGGTATTGAGCGGCGTGGTGCCTGAGCTTGCTGTGCTCGACGTGCCCTACGGACTCAAGAGCCCGGACCACGCCTGGAAAGTGCTCGACGGCGCCATCGGCAAGACCTTCAACGAAAAGATTCAGGGCAAGGGCTTGCGCGTCGCGGGCTGGTCGTACGCCGGCAGCCGCTGCTTGATGACCCGCAGCAAGTCGGTCACGGCGGTCGCCGATCTCGCGAACATGAAGCTGCGCGTGCCGCCCAACCAGACGTACAACGACATCGCCAAGGCCTGGGGTACCATCGCCACCACCGTGCCGTGGCCCGATACCTAGCCCGCACTGTCGCGGGGCGTGGTCGACGGCATCGAGACGGCGCCGGGCCCCTCGTTCGACCAGAAGCACTACGAGGTCGCCAAGTACCTGATCCGCACCGATCACCTGATCTATTTCCATCTGTGGGTGGTCTCTGACAAGTCGTACCAGTCGTGGCCCGAGCCCGTGCGCAACGCGGTGATGACCGCCGCGCGCGAGGCGGCGCTGATGAACCGCAAGTTGCGGCTAACGCAGGAGCTCGGCGTCTACGACGAGTTCACCAAGAAAGGCGTCACCGTCGTGGTGCCGAACCGCGACGAGTTTGCCGTCAAGCTGCGCCCGGTGCAGGATGCGGTAAAGCCGGAGCTGCTGCCCACGCTGCAACTCATCCGCGCGGCCTGAAGGAGTGTTCGACCGCAGCCACAGCGCGAATGCCTAAGGCTGCCGACCGGCTCGCCAACGCGATCCGGACCGTGGCGGGCGTGCTGCTTGTCGTCGTGACCCTGGCGATGATCGCGGTGATCGCCGGCCGCTATGTCGGCTTCGCCACCGCCTGGGCTGACGAAGTGGCGCGCATCGCCTTCATCTGGAGCGCGAGCATGGGCGCCGCCTCCGGCACGCATCGCGGGCTCAATTTCGCCATCCCGCTGATCGCCGCCGATCGCGCCGGCCGGACCCGACAGGTCTTCGAAAGCGGCATCGCGCTGATGGTGGTCGTGCTTTGCGCGCTGATGCTCTGGGCCACGACGCAATCGCTGCCGGTGGCCAACCTCGCCCGCTTGCCGGCGTTGGGCGTGACCGGGGCGTGGTTCCACGCGGCCATCGTTGCCTTCGCCGCACTGACCGCCGCCTTCATGTTGGTCAGAATCGTCGCGCTTTGGCGCGAGCCGGCATGACAACGCGCAGAGGACACGGATGGAAGCGCTGATCATCGGCGCGCTCGCCGCGTTCACGCTGCTCGTCGGCGTGCCGATCGCCTACGTGATCCTGTTCGTTTGCTTCCTGATCATCGCCAACGATCCGTTTGTGAGCCTCGGCGCGGTGCCCGCTATTTTCGTGCAGGGGATGGACTCGTTCATCCTGCTGTCGATCCCGCTGTTCGTGCTGGTGGGCGTGATCATGAACGCGGGCGGCATCAGCCAGCGCCTGCTCGATCTCGCCGTCGTTCTGGTCGGACACATGAAAGCGGGCATCGCGCACGTCAACATCGTCGCCAGCATGATCTTCTCGGGCATGTCGGGGACCACGACGTCTGATGTCGCCGGGCTCGGCCGGATCGAGATCCCGATGATGGTCAAGGAGGGCTTTCGACCCGAGACTGCGGCCGTTGTCACCGCCGTGTCGGCGACCATCGGCCCCATCCTTCCACCCAGCGTGCCGTTCATCCTCTACGGCGCGCTCACCGGCACTTCGGTCGGCAAGCTGTTCCTGGGGGGCGTCGTCCCCGGCGTGCTGCTGGGCCTGTGGCTGATGGCTGTGATCGCCTGGCTCGCGCACCGCGGCGTCATTTCGTCGGCGCGCTACACGCGCGGCCGGGCGAGCTTCGGCGCCGTCATGACCGCCGTGCGGCGCAGCGTCTGGGCGCTGCTGACGCCGGTGCTGCTGATCGGAGGAATGATCAGCGGCTATTTCACGGCCACCGAGGCGGCGGGCGTGGCCGTCGTCTACGCCATCTTCATCGTCCGCTACGTCTACCGCAGTGTCAGCTGGCGTGAGCTGTTCGGGATGTTCTGCGAGTCGGCGGAATACGTCGGCGTGATCATGATCATCGTCGCCGCGGCCAGCGTGTTCGGCTGGCTGGTGATCCAGGCCGGCGCGGCCGACATCTTCCTGAACCTGATCCGGTCGACCGGCCAGGGTCCGCTGATGACGCTGGTCGTGCTCAACCTGGTTCTGCTGGTGATGGGGATGTTCATCGAAGCCACCTCGATGATCATCCTGCTCTCGCCCATCCTGGTGCCGCTGATCAAGCAGACCGGCATCGACCCCGTGCATTTCGGCGTCATGTTCACGCTCAACATGATGATCGCCACGATCACCCCGCCGGTCGGCATCTGCGGGCTGATCGCATCGCAGATCGCGGGGGTGTCGATGCAGCGCTTCACCCGCGAAGTGATTCCCTATGTCATCGCAATGATCGCCTTTCTCTTCCTCATCCTGTTCGTGCCGCCGCTGGTGACATTCCTGCCGAACCGGGTCTTCGGATGACCGCCACCGGAGCGCAGATCGTGAAACCCACACAGAAGACGCTACGCACCCACGCCTACGAGGTGCTGGAGGAACTGATCGTCACCCACGCGCTCGCGCCCGGCGTGTGCGTGACCGGGGAGGAGCTCGCGCAGCGCACCGGTATCGGCCGCACGCCGATCCGCGAAGCGCTGCAACGCCTCGCCCGCGAAGGACTGGTGTCGATCCGGCCGCGCTCGTCGATCGTCATCCTCGAGATGACGCATGCGCGGCAGCTGCAGCTGCTGGAGGCGCGCTCGGCGTTGCAGGAGCAGACCGTGCGCCTCGCCGCGCGGCGCGCCGATGTCAGTCAGCGGGCGACGATGCTGCAGCTCGCGCAGGCGGTCGAGGACGCGGCCGCCATCGGCGACGGCGAGCTGTACCTGCGCATCGCGCGCGACATCCACGCGCTGCTGTGCGATGCGGCGCGCAACGAGTTCCTGCAGCGCTTCATGGGCAGCCTGTACGTCCTGTCGCGGCAGTTCTCGTTCACGCACCTGCGGGAAGTGGATATTCTGCGGGCGGCGGGGACGCACGCCGCCATCCTGCGGGCGATTGCGGCGCGCGACGAAGAGGCGGCTGCCCGCGCATCGCAGGCGATGATGGATTTTCTGCTGGAATTCACCGCCGACAGCCAGCGCAATGCCGCGAGCCAGCGGCGGCCGAAGGCGAAAACCGGTAGCGCACACGGCCGCGACAAGGTGCCCACGGTGCCGCAGGTGCAGGAAAGCGGCAACGAAATCCGTTCCGCAATTCCGAGCGAAACCTCGGTAATCAGGGCCATGCGGACCGGAAACGCTCGATAACTGCGGAACGAATTGTGGCGTAAGTATCTGAAAAAGCGCAACTCTGCGACAGTCCTTTAATCCGCAGGTTCCTGGTTCGAGCCCTGGTCGGGGAGCCCACGGCCCTGATTCCCGCGGCACCTCCGATCGTCCTGGCTTCTCCTCAGGGGGGTGACAAAATGGCACCGCTGGTCTAAGATCATCACTGTGCCGGACTGAGTGGGGATTCCGCCCCTCGACACCGC
>CAYGYQ010000210.1:0-6330 GCA_964354035.1 uncultured Bordetella sp. | reverse complement strand
TCGCGCGGCAGTGGTACGACGTCGACAAGGTCGATGTCATCGTCGACGTGCCCAATTCCGGCGTGGCGCTGGCGGTGAACCAGATCACCCGCGAGAAGGGCAAGGCGTTCCTGGTCTCCGGCGCCGCATCCTCGGACCTCACGGGCAAGGCCTGCTCGCCCAACACCATCCACTGGACCTACGACACCTGGATGCTCGCCAACGGCACCGGCAGCGCGATCGTCAAGACCGGTGGCGACTCGTGGTTCTTCCTGACGGCGGACTATGCCTTCGGTCATGCGCTGGAGCGCGACACCGAGGCCGTCGTGCTGAAGAACGGCGGCAAGGTGCTGGGCAAGGTGCGCGCCCCGCTCAACACGCAGGATTTCTCGTCGTTCCTGCTGCAGGCGCAGGCATCGAAGGCCAAGATCGTCGGCCTGGCGAACGCCGGCGGCGATACGACGAACTCGATCAAGCAGGCGGCGGAATTCGGCATCGTCAAGGGCGGACAGAATCTCGCCGGGCTGCTGGTCTTCCTGACCGACATCCACGCGCTCGGCCTGCCGACCGCGCAGGGCCTGGTCGTGACCAACACGTTCTACTGGGACACGAACGACCAGACGCGCGCGTTCGCCAAGCGCATGGCGGCGGCGAACAAGGGAATCCACCCGACGATGGTGCACGCGGGTGTCTACTCGGCCCTCACGCACTACTTCAAGGCCGTGGAGGCGCTGAAGAGCGACGACGGCACCAAGGTGATCGCCAAGATGAAGGAAACGCCGACCGACGATCCGCTGTTCGGCAAAGGCACGATCCGCGTCGACGGCCGCAAGATCCATCCGGCGTATCTGGTCGAGGTGAAGAAGCCCGCCGAATCGAAGGGGCCGTGGGATTACTACAAGGTTCGCGCGACGATTCCGGCGGACCAGGCGTTCCGGCCGCTGAAGGATGGCGAGTGCCCGTTGGTGAAGTAACCGTTCTGCAAACGTGGCACGTTGAGCGGCGTCACGCGCCGCTCGAACGTGCCACCTGGCACCATCGTCGCCAATGACTGAACTGTTCGGCGTACCGACACAGGCCCTGTTCGGCCAGCTGCTGATCGGCCTCATCAATGGCGCGTTCTACGCGATGCTGTCGCTCGGCCTGGCGGTGATCTTCGGCCTGCTCAACATCATCAACTTCACGCACGGCGCCCAGTACATGATGGGGGCGTTCTGCTCGTATTTCCTGTTGCAGTACGCCGGCGTCGGCTACTGGTGGTCGCTGCTGCTCGCGCCGATCGCCGTCGGCGCGACGGGCGTGGTCATCGAGCGGACGATGCTCGCGCGCCTCTACCAGCTCGACCATTTGTACGGACTGCTGCTGACCTTCGGCCTCGCGCTGATCATTCAGGGGCTGTTCACGAACTACTACGGCTCGTCGGGCCTGCCCTACAGGATCCCGGAAGAACTCAATGGCGGCATCAATCTGGGGTTCATGTTCCTGCCCAAGTACCGGGCGTGGGTGATCGTCGCCTCGCTCGTGGTCTGCGGCGCGACCTGGTACGTGATCGAGCGCACCAAGCTGGGCTCGTACCTGCGCGCGGCGACCGAGAATCGGGCGCTGGTGCAGGCGTTCGGAATCAACGTGCCGCGGATGATCACGCTGACCTACGGTTTCGGCGTCGGCCTGGCCGCCTTCGCCGGGGTCATGGCGGCGCCGATCTACCAGGTCAATCCGCAGATGGGTGCGAACATGATCATCGTCGTGTTCGCGGTGGTCGTCATCGGAGGCATGGGCTCGATTCTCGGGGCGATCCTCACCGGCTTCGGGCTCGGCGTGATCGAAGGGCTCACCAAGGTCTTCTACCCGGAAGCGTCGAACACCGTGATCTTCGTGATCATGGTGATCGTGCTGCTGATCAAGCCCGCCGGGCTGTTCGGGAAGGAGCGCTGAGGCTGTGGCCCGATCGACGTCCGGCGGGATTGCGGCGGCGGGTGCCGTGACGGGGACGGCGTCGGTGGCCGCGGCGGACCCGGACACGGGATCGCGCGAGCGGCGGCGCTTCTTCCTCGCCACCACGCTGATGATGGCCGCTTTTGCGGTTGCGCCGCACGTGGGCATCTACCCGGTGTTCCTGATGAAGGCGCTGTGCTTCGCGCTCTTTGCCTGCGCGTTCAACCTGCTGATCGGCTTCGGCGGCCTGCTTTCCTTCGGCCACGCGATGTTCCTTGGCACCGCCGGCTACGTTTCCGCGCATGCGGCCAAGGTGTGGGGTGCTCCGCCGGAGCTCGCTATCCTCGCCGGAACCGCCGCCGCGGCGCTGCTGGGCCTCGCCTCCGGCGCGCTCGCGATCCGGCGCCAGGGCATCTACTTCGCGATGATCACGCTGGCGCTCGCCCAGATGATCTTCTTCTTCTGCCTCCAGGCGCCATTCACCGGCGGCGAGGACGGCATCCAGGCGGTGCCGCGCGGCAAGCTGTTCGGCCTGCTCGATCTGTCGAACACGCTGGTGATGTACTACGTCGTGCTGGCGATCTTCCTCGGCGCGTTTCTGCTCATCTACCGCATCATCCATTCCCCGTTCGGCAACGTGCTGAAGGCGATCCGCGAGAACGAGCCGCGGGCAATCTCGCTGGGTTACGACGCCGAGCGCTACAAGCTGCTGGCGTTCGTGCTCTCGGCGACGCTGTCGGGGTTGGCCGGCGCGACCAAGGCGATCGTGTTCCAGCTGGCCTCGCTCACCGACGTTCACTGGACGATGTCCGGCGAGGTCGTGCTGATGACGCTGCTCGGCGGAATGGGAACGATCTTCGGGCCGGTTGTCGGCGCGTTCGTGATCATCGGCCTCGAGAATTACCTGGCGGGATTCGGGCAGTGGGTGACGGTGATCACCGGCGCGATCTTCGTCGTCTGCGTGCTGGCCTTCCGCCGCGGAATTGTCGGCGAGCTCGGCGCGTGGTGGGCAAAGCGGTCACGTCGACAGGCCGGATGACCTTCCCGCCTTTCGTCCGGCATGGGCCCGTGGGCGCTGCGCTGCCGCTCGTGCTCGATTCGCCGCATTCGGGCGAGCATTATCCCGACGATTTCGACCACGTTCCGCCGCGGGCCATGGTGCGGCGGGCCGAGGACACCCATGTCGCCCGGCTCTACCGCAAGGCCACCGGCGTTGGAGCGACGCTGATCGAGGCGACCTTTCCCCGCGCCTACATCGACGTCAACCGCAGCCTTGTCGACCTCGATCCGTCGATGCTGGCCGATGACTGGCCCGATGCGCTCACGCCGTCGCGCAAGACCGAGCAGGGCATCGGACTCGTCTGGCGCATCGTGCGCGGCGGCGCCCCGCTGTACGACCGCAAGCTCTCGGCGGCCGAGGTGCGGCAGCGCATCGAACGCTGGTATCTTCCCTACCACGCGGCGCTGACGACGGAGATCGACGCGCTGCATCGCGCGTTCGGCGCCGTGTGGCACATCAACTGCCATTCGATGCCGGCGGTCGGCGACGCGAATGCCGACGATCCCGGGCGCGAGCGCGCCGACTTCGTGCTCGGCGACCGCGACGGGACGACATGCGCATCCGCGTTCACGAACCGGGTCGCCGAAACCGTGCGCGGGATGGGCTATACGGTAGCGGTGAACGATCCCTACAAGGGCGTCGAGCTCGTCCGCCGGCATGGCCGGCCGGCGGAGCACCGGCACAGCCTGCAGATCGAGATCAAGCGCACGCTGTACATGGACGAGGATTCGCTTGAGCCAAACGCGGGCTACGCGCGCCTGGAGCGGGATCTGGCGCGACTCATGGCGGTGCTCGCCGGTTTCGTGTCCCAACGGGCGGAGCCCTGACCCGCCTTTCCCCCGTGTTCCTGGCGCGTGACGTCCGGCCATGACTGGTCAGACCGCTTGACCGGTTTCCGGGGCGCTGCTACCGTCATCGGGTTGCCGCCAAGGATGCCTCGAAAGCAGGTGGCCGGCGCGGTTTCGTCCATCTCATCTACGGAGGATTCATGAAGCACATATCCCGCGCGCTGGTCGCGCTGGTCGCGTTGGCGGCCGCCGGTGTCGCGCTCGGCGCCTATCCCGAGCGCCCGATCACGCTGGTTGTTCCCTGGGCGGCGGGCGGCGGCACCGATGCCACCGCGCGCATCATCGGCACGCTGCTCGAAAAGGATCTCGGGCAGCCGGTCAACGTCGTCAACCGCACCGGCGGCCAGGGCGTCGTCGGTCATTCGGCGATTGCGTCGGCCGCGCCCGACGGCTACACGATCGGTCTCATCACCGTTGAAATCGGCATGATGCACTGGCAGGGACTCACCGAGCTGACCGGTGCGTCGTATACGCCGATCGGGCTCGTGAACTTCGATCCGGCCGGCGTTCAGGTCGCCGCCGATTCGCCCTACAAGAGCGTCAATGAACTCGTCGCCGCGATCAAGGCCAGTCCCGGCAAATTCAAGGCCTCGGGAACGGCGCAGGGAGGCATCTGGCACCTCGCGATCGCCGGCATGCTGCAGGACCTGAAGGTCGATCCGGCGAGTGTGCCCTGGGTGCCGTCGAACGGCGCTGCACCGGGATTGCAGGACCTCGTCGCGGGCGGCGTGCAGATCGCGCCGGTATCGCTGCCGGAAGCGCGTTCGCTGATCGACGCCGGCAAGGTCAAGAGCCTCGCGGTGATGGCCGACGCCCCGGCGGGACTGTATCCGAACGTGCCGACGCTGAAGGCGGCGACCGGCAGCAGCTGGACCATGGGCGCCTGGCGCGGCATCGCGGCGCCGAAGAACATCCCTGCCGAGGCGCGTGACAAGCTGGTCGCGGCCATCAGGAAAGTCGCGGCGAGCAAGGAATACACCGACTTCATGGTGCAACGCGGCTTCGGCGTGATCTACCAGGGTCCCGACGATTTCGCGAAGTACATGGCGAAGTCGGATGCCGATCTCGGCGCCACGATGAAGGCAGTCGGCATAGTCAAGTAGTGAAGCTGAACGACGCCGTCTGGGGGGCGCTGCTGATCTTCTTCAGTGCCGCCGTCCTGACGCACGTCCAAAGCTTCCCGTCCATCCCCGGCCAGAAGGTCGGACCGGCGCTGTTTCCCGGTCTGCTGGCCGTGGGAATGGCGGTCTGCGCGGTGGTGCTGATCGTCAAGGGACTCGCGGCGCGCGCGCAGGGCGGTGATCGCGCGCGCTGGGCGGAACTGGAAGGCTGGACGCGTTCCCGGCGCCACGTGCTCGCGTTCGGCGCCGTGATCGGCGTCAACCTGTTCTACATACTGCTGGTCGATCGCATCGGTTTCATCCTGACTGGCATCGTCTATCTCGGCACGCTGTTCGCGATCTTCGGCGTGCGACTCAAGTGGATCGTGCCGATCGCGCTGGTGGCCGTGCTGGTCATCCACTATTCGTTCTACAAGCTGCTGAGAGTCCCGTTGCCGTGGGGTGTGCTGCAGGGGATCGCGTGGTAGGCGTGTGGTCGAAGGTGGGGGAGAAATGAGCGCCGCGTGGGCGCAGGCGTTCGCGATGGTACTTGACCCGTACACCATCGCCGTGATGCTGGCGGCATCGCTGTACGGGCTGTTCGTCGGCGCCATTCCCGGACTGACGGCGACGATGGCCACCGCGCTGCTGGTCCCGGTGACGTTCTTCATGGCGCCGATCCCGGCGATCGCCGCGATCGTCACCGCAACGGCGATGGCGATCTTCTCGGGCGACATTCCCGGCTGCCTGATGCGCATGCCGGGCACGCCGGCGTCCGCCGCCTATACCGACGAAGCCTATGCGATGACGAAGAAGGGCCAGGCCGAGCTGGCGCTGGGCGCCGGGCTCGTGTTCTCGGCCATCGGTGGCCTCTTCGGCACCGTCGTACTGATCGTAGCGGCGCCCGCGCTCGCGGAGTTCGCCCTCAAGTTCAGCTCGTTCGAGTACTTCTGGCTGGTGCTGATGGGCCTCACCTGCGCCGTGTTCATGACGTCGGACCGTCCGCTCAAGGGCTTCGTGTCCCTGCTCCTGGGGCTGTTCGTGGCGTGCGTGGGCCTCGGCAACCCGGCGGGCTTTCCGCGCTTCACGTTCGGCAACATCGAAATGATGGGCGGCATCGGCATGATCCCGATGATGATCGGCATGTTCGCGATCTCCGAGATCATCCGTTACGCGGTCGACACCCGTCCGGCGCTGAAGATCGTCGACCAGCCGATCGGCAACGTGTTCAAGGGGATGTGGGGGCTGGCGAAGAAGTACCCGATGCAGATCCTGCGCGGCAGCACGCTTGGCACGGCCGTCGGCGCGCTGCCCGGGGCCGGCGCCGACATCGCGTCGTGGATGTCCTACGCGGTCAGCAAGAAGATGTCGAAGGAGCCCCAGAAGTTCGGCACCGGTCACGTCGAGG
>CAYGYQ010000209.1:0-6360 GCA_964354035.1 uncultured Bordetella sp. | reverse complement strand
AGGACGCGCCGCCCGAAGAGCGGCTGCTCGGGCGGGCGCTGGGCGACCTCGACGTACTCGTCGACCGCGCCGTCGTTGTCGTGCATCGGGAACCCGGTGGACTCATGCTCCTGCGAGTCACCGAGCACGATCACCGGCCGTGTCAGCGCGACGAAGCGGCCGGGGGGATCCGGCGGCGGGGGCGTCGGCACGGTGATGGTCGCGCAGCCGCCGACGAGCAGGAGAGCGGGCAGCCGGGAAAGCGAACGAACGACGGCGGAAACGAATACACGCCATGCCCGCAGGGTTGGTCGCCGTCGATCCGGGGCCCTGCTGGCTGCAAGCGGAATGAAGCGCGGCGACGTGCCGGCAGTGGTCATCGATAACATTGGTGTGCTCGTGGCGTTGAACAGTATGACAATTGCTGGTGCACCTCACGGCGATTCCGGTCATCCGGCCCCATCCATGCCCAAGCTTTCCGCGCCACCATCAGGAAGACGGGATAGCGCTGCGGCCGGCCGTCGACGTTCTTCTCGGTGCAGCGTCATCAGCGAGTAGATGATGTCGTAGCGCTCGGCCGGCATCGGGTCGACCAGCAAATCGAGTTTCACGGCGCGCATCGCGGCGTCGTTCGCCGTCGCGATCTTGCCCGCAGCGACCGCGAGCATGCCGTCGGATACGTCGGCAAGCGTGACCTGCCCGAGCCGCGGGCGCAGCATGAAGCTCAGCAGCCCCGTGCCCGCCGTCGCACGATCGCGATCGCGCCGGAAAGGGCTGTTCCGCCGGTAATTCGGCTGCCGCGGGCACGTGCGAGGGAAAGTGAACGTGCCGACGTGTCGCCAAATTGGGTCATCCCATAGAAAAAGCCGGGCATTGCGCCCGGCTTTTTTCCGGTTGCTGCTTCCCGTTGGGGAATCAGGCAGCCTGGATGTTGCTCGCCTGCTTGCCCTTCGGGCCCGTTGTCACTTCGAACGAGACCTTCTGGCCTTCCTTCAGCGTCTTGAATCCCGGCATGTTGATCGCCGAGAAGTGCGCGAACAGATCTTCACCGCCGCCGTCCGGCGTAATGAATCCGAAACCCTTGGCGTCGTTAAACCACTTCACTGTTCCTGTTGCCATTTCAGTAATTCCTCACGAACAAAATAGAAATCGGGACGGATCCCGGCCAATGTTTCGATCTCAAGGAAAGAACGACGGTGGAACGACTGCGAAGCGGTCGTACAGGGCGTACTTACTGCCTTGAAACTAAAACACTTCGCGGAGGATACACGCCTCGCCCGGGGAGCGCCAGCGGTATTTTTGGGGGGGTCGGAAGGGGTCCCGGGGGGTGCGCTCGCGGTCGAAATGCCCGGAGCCGAGGCCCGGAACAGCCGGAGGCGGCTCCCGGCTGCAATCGGTCAGGCCGCAGCCGCTTGACCAATTCCCCCGGCGCCACGTACCGTTGCGCGTCGCCGGCCGCCGGCCGGCGGGGTAATCCGCCTCGATCGAACCTGAACGCTCCATGCCCAGAGTCCTGTTCGCCGACTTCGACTATCCCGATATCGGATTCGAGCGCGATCTCTTCGCCGCGGCCGGAACCGAGCTCGTCACCGCGCAATGCAAGTCCGAGGCCGCCGTGATTGCGGCCGCGCGTGACTGCGCCGGCATCCTGCTGCAATACGCGCCGATCACCGAGCGCGTGGTCGCGGCGCTGCCGAACGTCGGCATCGTGAGCCGGATCGGCGCCGGCTTCGACACCGTGGACACCGACGCTTGCACGAAGCACGGCGTTTGGGTCGCCAATTCGCCGGACTACGGCGTGGGCGAGGTCGCGACGCACGCGCTCGGGCTGGCGCTCGCTCTGGTGCGCAACATCGTTGCCTACCATCGCGACATCCAGGCGGGGAAATGGCATTACCTGTCGTCGGGACCGTTGCGGCGGGTCGGTGACATGACGCTCGGCATCGTCGGCCTCGGCCGGATCGGCAAGCGGATGGCGCACGTCGGCCGCAACGTGTTCAAACGCGTCGTCGCCTGCGACCCGTACATCATCGACGGCGACTTTCCCGCGTACGTCGAGCGCCGCGACCTGGCGCGGGTGTTCGTCGAGAGCGACGTCGTCTCGCTGCACGTGCCGCTCAACGCCGAGACCCGGGGCATGATCGATGCGAAGGTCCTCGCGGACGCGAAGCCGGGCCTGTTCCTGGTCAACACTGCGCGCGGAGCGGTGGTCGACGTAGATGCTGCGCTCGAAGCGCTCGACGCGGGGACGATCGCGGGGCTGGGCCTCGACGTGCTGCCGGTGGAGCCGGTGCCGGCAGGCTCGACGCTCCTTGGGCACCCGCGCGTGATCCTGAGTCCGCACGCGGCGTTTTTCTCGGTCGAGGCGGAGCGCGAGCTGCGGCGCAAGGCGGCGCAGAATATCGTGACCTGGCTGGCGACGGGCCGGCCGGATTACGTAGTGGTCGCGGGCACGCGCCGCCCGTAACGGCGCATTCGAAGACTCGGGGAAGGCGGGCAGGCGGGATGGCCGGCGTCGGCATTCGCGGGGCACACAAACACTTCGGTTCCACGCACGTGATCCGTGGCCTCGGAGTGAGAGGTCGCCGCCGGCGCGTCGCTGGCGGCGCGCAGTCGTTACGGCAGGCATCCCTTGCGATGCGTTAGAATCGCTGCTTTTCGTCGTTGGAGAACCCCCATGAGCATCCAGGACAAGATTCGCGAGCAGGTCACCTCCAACCGCGTGGTGCTGTACATGAAGGGAACGCCCCAGGTGCCGCAGTGCGGCTTTTCGGCGACCGTCGTGGAGATCATGAAGCGCTGTGGCGTGACCGACTACCAGGCCGTCGATGTTCTCCAGGACCCGGAAATCCGCCAGGGCATCAAGGACTACGCCAAGTGGCCGACGATTCCTCAGCTCTACGTGAACGGCGAGTTCGTCGGCGGCTGCGACATCCTGAAGGAGATGTACCAGGCGGGTGAACTGCAGCCGCTGCTCGCCAAGCAGCCGGTCTGATACGCCGGCAGATTCCCGCGGGGGCGCGCGCGTCCGGTGCCCGGCGGATGCCCGGTCTTCGCGCATGATCCCGTCCATGATCGTGTTCTCCATGCCTGCTTCCGCGGCGCGGCCGAACCGGTGCCCATCGGGCCCGGCAACGTTCGCGCGGGCGTGGCTGGTGCTCGCCTGCCTCGTTTTCGCGGTGGGCGCCGCGTGCGCCGGCGAGAGTCCGGCGCCGGATACCGTTCCGGGCGCCGGCCAGGCGGGGGCTCCCGCCGTTGCCGCGAAACCGGGTGCGCCGCGCAGCGCCCGCTCGGCCAGCACGCTGCGGGTCTTCAACCGGCCGATCATCGGGTTCCGTGTGCCGCTTTTCGGCATCCCGCCGGCGGAGCGCGTGTCGGTCGCGCACGCCCGGACCACGGCGCTGCTCGAGCGCGGTGGCGAAGGCCGGGTCACGGTGGACAAGGAGAGCCTTGGCAATGTCGTCAAGGTCGACGGCGGCCTCGCGTTCATCGTCGCTGAAGGCGACGCCGACCCGCTCTCCGGCGAGACGCTCGCGACGGTCACCGACGCGGCCGTCGCCGCGCTGACGCTCGCGATCGCGGAAACGCGCGAGGCGCGCGACGGCCGGCTGTTGCTGGGCGCGGCGCTCTGGGCCGGCGGCGCCACGATCGTCTACCTCGCCTTGCTGGTGATCCTGCGCTTCATCAGCCGCACGGTCACCCGCCGGATGATGCGGTTCGCCGATTCGGCGGCAGGGAAGGTCAAGGTTGGCGGTACCGAGCTCCTGAGCCATCGCCGCGCCATCGGCTTCACCCGGAACCTCGCCCGGCTGGGTTTCTGGGCGGTCGTGCTGCTGCTCACCTACGAGTGGGTCGGGTTCGTGCTCGGCCGTTTCCCGTTCACGCGCCCCTGGGGCGAGCAGCTCAACGCGTTCCTGGTCACGACGCTCGTCGATCTGCTCACGGCCATCGCGCAGGCGGTCCCGGAGCTGCTGATTGTCGCGGTGATCTTTTTCCTCGCCCGCTTCGCCACCGGCCTGCTGAAGAACTTCTTCGATGGCGTGCAGTCGCGCCGCATCGATGTCAGCTGGATCGACGCCGACTCGGCGCGGCCGACGCGGCGGCTGGCGAATATCGGAATCTGGATTTTCGCGCTGGCGATGGCGTATCCGTACATCCCGGGCTCGGGCACCGATGCGTTCAAGGGCCTGTCGGTGCTGCTCGGGCTGATGGTCTCGATCGGCGCGTCGAGCATCGTCGGCCAGGCGGCGGCCGGGCTGATCCTGATGTACACGCGGACCTACCGCCCCGGCGAATACGTGCGGCTCGGCGAGCACGAGGGCACGGTCGTCGAGATGGGGATGTTCACGACGCGCGTACGCACCGGCCTCGGCGAGGAGCTCTCGGTACCCAATTCATTCGCGTTGTCCACGGTGTCCAAGAACTTCTCGCGCGTGGTCAAGGGGACCGGCTTCGTGCTCGACACGACGGTGACCATCGGCTACGACGCGCCGTGGCGGCAGGTCCACGCGATGCTGATCGAGGCAGCGGGCCGCACGCCGGGCGTGCTGTCCGTGCCGGCGCCGCATGTGTTCCAGACGGCGCTCTCCGATTTCTACGTCGAGTACCGGCTCGTCTGCCAGGCGGTGCCGGGCGAGCCGCGCTCGCGCGCCGAAGTGCTTTCCGTGCTGCACGCCAACGTCCAGGACGTTTTCAACGAGTACGGCGTGCAGATCATGTCGCCGCACTATCTCGGTGACCCGGCCAGCCCGAAGGTCGTGCCCAAGACCCACTGGCACCCGGCGCCGGCCAAGCCGCCAGGCTAGCCGCAGGGCTCGCGACCGGCGCGGTGGTCGGCGGGCTGTTCGTGTTCCTGTTCACGCGGACGCAGAACCGGTGGCGGATCGACGACGTGCTCGGCGTCTGGCCGCTGCACGGGATGGGCGGTGCGTGGGGCGGGATCGCCGCGGGCATCTTCGGGAGCGGGCTGCGCGCGGCCCGTGTCTGCCGCGTCAGGTCCGCGCCCGTTGCACGCGCCGCACCGCGTTGACCCGCTTCAGCGCGCGCATGATGTGCGCGAGGTGGCGGCGATCGCGCACCTGCACGCTGAAGAACATCGCGATGAGGCCGCCGCCGTCGGGCCGTTCCATCGACACGTTGTCGATGTTGCCTTGGGCGTCGGCGATCGCTGTGGCGAGGTCGGCAAGCAGCCCGCGCCGGTCGGCGACGAGCAGCCGGATGCCCGCGTCGAACACGCCCTCGACGTCCGGCGCCCATTCGACATCAACGAACTGCTCGGTTTCGCCGCGCTGCTTCTTCAGCGTGACGCAATCGCGGGTGTGGACCGCGAGACCGTGGCCCCTGCGGAATTGCCCGATGACGTCGTCGCCCGGGACCGGGCGGCAGCATTTCGCGTACTGGATCGCCACGCCTTCGACGCCGCGCAGCGTCAGCGCCGACGGCTTCCCGTACGCCAGGGCGGGTCCGGCGTCGGCGCCGGTCTTGCCCGCGGGGCGCGTCAGCGCCTGCGCCACGACGAAGGACAGGCGTTTGCCGAGCCCGATGTCCGCGAGGATGTCGAGCTGGCTCTTCGCGCCGAATTCCCTCTGCAGCGACTCCCAGCGATCCCACGAGACGGACTCCGGCGCGACCTTGAGCGTGGCGAGCGCCTGCTCGAGGAGTTGCTCGCCGAGAGCTGCCGACTCCTTCTGCTGCAGGCCCTTGAGGAAATGCCGGATCCGTGAGCGCGCCTTGCCGGTGCCGACGAACGACAGCCAGGACGGATTGGGCCGGGCCGCTGGCGAGGTGAGAACCTCGACGTGGTCGCCGTTCTTGAGTTCCGTGCGCAGCGGCATGAGCTCGTAGTTGATGCGCGCCGCGACGCAGTGATGGCCGACGTCGGTGTGCACTGCGTACGCGAAATCGACCGCGGTCGCGCCGCGCGGCAGCGCCATGATCTTGCCCTTCGGCGTGAACACGTAGATCTCGTCGGGAAAGAGGTCGCCCTTGACGTTCTCGAGAAATTCCTTCGAGTCGCCCGATTCCGACTGGATGTCGAGCAGGCTCTGCAGCCAGCGATGCGTGTCGCGCTGGGCCTGCGCGAGGTCGAGCTCGTCCGCCGCCTTGTACAGCCAGTGGGCGGCGACGCCGGTCTCCGCGATGCGGTGCATGTCGTGGGTGCGGAGCTGGGCCTCGAGCGGCGTGCCGAACGGGCCGAACAGCGTTGTGTGCAGCGACTGGTAGCCGTTGGCCTTGGGGATCGCGATGTAGTCCTTGAATTTCCCCGGTATCGGCTTGTAGAGGCCGTGCAGCGCGCCCAATGCCGCGTAGCACGCCGTCCGGTCGGGGACCAGCACGCGCACGCCGTAGATGTCGAACACCTGCGAGAACGTGTAGCGCTTC
>CAYGYQ010000208.1:0-6368 GCA_964354035.1 uncultured Bordetella sp. | reverse complement strand
GGAACTTCTGCATGTCCCAGGCGCCGGTCGGGCAGCGCTCGGCGCACAGCCCGCAATGCAGGCACACGTCCTCGTCCTTGGCCATGATGCGGCCGGTCTTGAGCGGCACCGACACGTAGAGGTCCTGCGTCAGGTTCAGCGCCGGCGCCAGCAGGCGCGGCCGCAACTCCGCCTCCTCGCCATCCGTGGTGAAGGTGATGCAGTCCATCGGGCAGATGTCGACGCAGGCATCGCACTCGATGCACAGCTTGTCGTTGAATACCGTCTGCACGTCGCAGTTGAGGCAGCGCTGCGTCTCCGCATAAGCGAGCTTCCGATCGAAGCCGAGTTCCACCTCGACGCGGATGCTGGCGAGCGCGATGACCTTGTCCTTGAGCGGCACCTTGTGGCGCTTCTCCGGCGTGATCGCGTTGTCGTAGCTCCACTCGTGGATGCCCATCTTCTGCGAGATCAGGCGCGCGTGCGGCGGCGGCCGCCTGGTCATGTCCTCGCCGCGGCAATGCTGGTCGATCGAGATCGCGGCCTCGTGACCGTGCGCGACCGCCCAGATGATGTTCTTGGGTCCGAACGCGGCGTCGCCGCCGAAGAACACTCCGGGGCGGGTCGAGGCGAAGGTCGTCTTGTCGACCACCGGCATGCCCCAGTTGTCGAACTCGATGGCGATGTCGCGCTCGATCCACGGAAAGCCGTTCTCCTGGCCGATCGCGACCAGCACGTCATCGCAGGGAAAATGCACGTCAGGCTCGCCGGTGGACAGCAGCTGGCGCCGGCCCTTGGCGTCGAACTGCGCCGCAACCTTCTCGAACGTGACGCCGGTCAGCTTGCCGGCGTCGTGCGTGATCGCCTTCGGCACCAGAAAATTGTGGATCGGGATGCCCTCGTGCGCGGCGTCCTCCTTTTCCCATGGCGAGGCCTTCATCTCGGCGAAGCCGGAACGCACGACGACCTGCACATCCTCGCCGCCCAGCCGCCGCGCGCTGCGGCAGCAGTCCATCGCCGTGTTGCCGCCGCCCAGGACGACGACTCGCCGGCCGATCTTCGTCGTATGGCCGAACGACACGCTCGACAGCCAGTCGATGCCGATGTGAATGTTGGCGGCAGCTTCCTTGCGCCCCGGCACGTCGATGTCGCGTCCGCGCGGCGCACCGCTGCCGACGAACACCGCGTCCCAACCCTCGGCGAGCAGGGCCTTCAAACTGCCGACCCATTGCTGCCCGCGGAACTCGACGCCAAGGTCGAGCACATAGCCCACTTCCTCGTCGATCACGGCTTCCGGCAACCTGAACTTCGGAATCTGCGTGCGCATCATGCCGCCCGCACGACCATCGCCGTCGAACACGACGCAGTGGTAGCCGAGCGGCGCGAGGTCGCGCGCCACGGTGAGCGAAGCCGGACCGGCGCCGACGAGCGCCACGCGCTTGCCGTTCCTCGTCGCGGCCGGCCGCGGAAGGGCGTCGCGGATGTCCTCCTTGTAATCGGCCGCGACGCGCTTCAGCCGGCAGATCGCCACCGGCTCGGGCTTGATCTTCCCGGTGTCGCCCCCTTCTTCGACGCGGCCGCGACGGCACGCGGGCTCGCAGGGACGGTCGCAGGTGCGCCCGAGGATGCCGGGAAAGACGTTGGACTCCCAGTTGACGAGGTAGGCGTCGCCGTAACGGCCCGCCGCGATCAAGCGGATGTATTCCGGAACGGGCGTGTGGGCGGGACACGCCCACTGGCAATCGACGACCTTGTGGAAATAGTCGGGATGCGTGATATCCGTTGGTTTCAAGACATTCTTCTCCGCTAACGCGTCCGGTCCGCGTTGTTGCACGTCGTTCGGCTTGGGTATTCGGGCAGGGCAAGCAACAAGCGCGCCCGCACCGCTATGTGGCGGGCTCGATGCTACGCCTGTGCGAGCCGGGAGGAAAGGCGTGGCGGGGGCACAAAAGACCACGCGCGGAACGATGCTTTGTGGGGTGCTGCGGGGACGGGAGCGCGCCGCCAAGCACCACGGCGATCAGGCGGTCTGCATCGGCCCTCGGCCGACGCCGGGTGATGCCGATGCTACCGGAACGACTCCGCCCGGGCGACGAGTTCGGGGAGGCCCGGCTCGTCCGCATTCCACGGCTTGCCGGGGTGGATGATCGACACCTGACAAGCCTCGGCCGCCTCGACCAGCTGCCGATAGGTGCCGAGCTTCACGTCGGTGATGAAAGCCTGCTTGTTGTCGTTGTACTTGAACATCTTGTCGTTGATGGTCTGGCACTCGTCGCAGCTCGGGCAGCGCGCGGTCTCGATCCACGCTTCGTCGGGGTTGCGCTCGGGTGCCGCTGGCGCCGCAGCGGCGCCGGTTGCGGGCGCGGACGTCGCCGCCGGTGCGGCCTCGGCCACCCCGGCGCCGGCCGCCGGGACGCTTGCGGCGGCCGCCGCCGTGGCCTTGAGCGCATCGAGCTCGCTCGCCTTCGCCTGCTCCCACCGCGCCTTTTCGCGCGCGAGCAGGATCTCGGCGTGCGAATTGTGGACGCCACCCTGCTCCTGCAGCCGATGCCAGAACGTCCGGCAGCGGGTGGCCATCTGCATGAGCCGGGTGTCGACGATAACCCGTTGCAGCACGTCCTGGGGATCGACGGCGAGCACGTATGGAATCGCGTCGCCGACGCTCTTCGGGTCGCGGGCGAGCCACTCATCGGCCGGGATCATCGCGCTGTTCCACCGAGCGCGCGGCACGCGGGCGAAATGCCCGGCGTAGCGCTGGTCGCAGAGCAGGAAGTCGGCGATCGTGAACGGTGTCTCCTCGACCACGCGCTGCAGGGTTTCGTCGGCGTACTCGAACGGCGCGACCGGCCAGTCGGCCTCCGGCTGCGGGTTGTCCGCCAGCGCAAAGCGCGCCGCCTGGTTGTCGCCGGCGTACGGGTCGTACGTGAATGCCGGAAAGGCACGCGACTCCATCGCCGCGGCAGCGGTGAGGTAGGGCGGCAGCTCCCCCACCGCGCCGGCGCCCGCGTAGACGCTGACGAGGCCGGCGCCACGGTGCGCGAAGGCCTTGCCGAGGCGCTCGCGCAACGCGTACAGGTTCGAACTCGCCGTCTGCACGACGAACACGCCGCCCAGCGCCGTCGCCGTGTTGGCGAGGCGCACCTGGCGCACGCCGAACGCGAAGTGGCCGGTTCCCACCGAGGCCTCCTCGAGCAGGTCGGTCGCCTCGATCAGCACCTTGACCGGCAGCCCGGCCGACAGCATGTCCATCATGCCGGCGTTCTCGGGAGCATCGGCCCGATCGGGCGGGACGCAGACGAGGTAATCGGGGAACAGCGCGATGTCGTCGGCAGAAAGCGCACGCTCGTCGAAACTGGCGAAGAAGACATCGTGCTCGACTTCGCGATAGGCACCCTGGGCCTCGAGCTCGGCGACCGAGATCGCCTTGACGACGTCGGCGAGTTTGGGCAGGCGCTCGCGGTACGCGGCCGCGGCGCCGGCGCAGTCGTCGTAACGGAAGCCGAAGGGCGCGTTGGCGCCGGCCTGCGCGGCGAGCCGCGGATCCGGATAGAAGCGCTGCGCACGCAGGACCGCGAGCGCCGCCTCGATGCGGCGGCGCCGGGATGCCGGCAGCTCGTCCTTGGGGACGTTGCGCGCGACCAGGCGCGACAACACCTTGAAGTCGAAGGTGTCCCGGTGGGTGCCGCCCAGCGACGCGCGCAGCGCATCGGGACGCTGTCCGGCCTGCGAATGAATGAAAGCCGCCCTGAGGATGTCGTCGAGTTTGATGATCAGCCGGTCGACGAGCGCCCTGAACGCCTTGGCCTTGCGCTGCTGCGCTCCCTCCCAGACGTGGCTCAGCACGCGCGCGGGCATGCCCCGGTCGCAGGCGACCACCTCGCCGTCAAGCTGCAGCTTGCCCGCGATGTGGGTGAGCACGCTCTCGGCCAACGGATCGCCGGACGCCGCCGGGTGAGGCGCCGCCTCGGCCCACAGCTCGGTGAGCCTTCCAGCGGCGCCGCCCGCCTGCAACACGCGGACCTCGCGCTCTAGGCGCAGCACGTGCTTGCGCAGCCGCTCGCCATCGATGCCGTGGGGCGCGATTTCCTGCAGCACTTCGTCGACCACCGAGGAGAGCGAACGCAGCGTGCCCGCTCCGGGACCGTGGTCGACGAGGACCAGCGGGAAGTCGTAGCGAATTCGAGTCAGGTCGCGATAGCGCGCCAGAACCGCGGGCCACAGGCCGAGGCCGTCGATCGCGTCGACACCTTCGCCCTGCCGCGTCCCCGTCGTGACGAACGTCCGTTGCTCGTGATGCCGGGTAGCCATGTCCATAGCGGTTTGCCGTGCTCTGAAGTCGTGAATCGGTGGGTGCCAAGTGCTCAGGCCATCTGGCGGGCCGGCGTTTCGTCGCCCGGCCACACCGTCACCTTGTCGAGCTCGCTCTCGAGCCCCGCCCGGATCTGATCGGCGGTGCGCAGCGGGCCGATGCCTTGCAGGTCTTCGTAGCAGGGCACTTCCGGATTGTGGTACAGGATTCCGACCGGAATCGGGTCCTCCGACGACGCGATCTCCCGCGCCCGGTCGATGTTCGACGGATCGTGTTCGATCTGGTTCTTGTAGGTGCGCGACAGCTCGGGCGAGAGCGTGAGGCCGTTGCGATGCGACAACAGCAGCGTCCGGCCGGGATCGTGCAGCCAGGGCTCGAACATCTTCGGCAGGAACTCCGGACAGCGCTGGATGATGCGCACGAACGAGAAGCCGCGATGGAGGTACGCCTGGCGGATGATGTCGTAGAGCAGCTCCGGGATCCAGTCGACCGCCTGCGCGACGAACGAGGCATTGGTCACGCCCAGCGTGACCGTCAGCGGATTCATCGCCTCGAGCGTAGCGCCGCGGGGCGTCGTGTTGCTCTTGAGGCCGCGTGGGCTGGTCGGCGACGCCTGCTTCTTCGTCAGGCCGTACACGTGGTTGTCGTGCAGGATCACCGTCAGGTTCATGTTGTAGCGGATCGCGTGGATCCAGTGCGCCGCGCCGATGCTGCAGCAGTCGCCGTCGCCGGTGTTGACGAACACGGACAGATCGGGGCGCGCCATCTTCACGCCTTCCGCGATCGGGAACGCGCGGCCGTGGATGCCGTGGAAGCCGTAGGTCTTCATGTAATGCGGAAAGCGGGAGGAACAGCCGATCCCGGACACGAACACCGTGCGCTCCGGTGCGAGGTCCTCGTCGCGGCAGAGTCGCTGCACGGCGGCGAGGATCGCATTGTCACCGCAGCCGGTGCACCAGCGCGGCACGCCGCCCTGGTAGTCCTCGAGATTGTGATGGGTCTCGTGCAGCTTGATCAGGGTCTGGGTAACAGGCATGTTCATGGGTCTTCTCCGTTGCTCAAGCCACAGGCTCGGCAAGCTTCTTGCGCAATACCGCTACCACCGCGCCGGGCTTGATCGGCTGCCCGCGCGTCTGGGTCCAGCAGTCGACGTCGACCAGGAACCGCGAGCGCAGCATCATCGCCAGCGCCGCATACCGCCGGTTGTCCTCGTCGATCAGCTCGTCCTCCAGGCGATCGGCCCAGTTGCCCTCGATCGTCATCACCCGCTTGAAGCGCTTCAGGATCTCGCGGATGCCCGACGGCATGGGCTGGATGAAGGTGAGGTGCAGCGACGACACCTTGCACCCTTCGTCGCGCAGCCGTCCGACCGCTTCCTCGATCACGCCCTTGTTGCTGCCCCAGCCGACGACCAGCAGGTCGCCCTCCGGGTCACCGAACACCGGCGGCGTCTTCAAGGTCTTCTGCAGCGCGGCGATCTTGAGGCTGCGGGCGCGCAGGCCCTCCTCGTTGATCTCGGGATCGTAGGCAACCTTGCTGTTGCGATCGTGCGCGAGGCCGGTCAGCGTGTGCATGCCGTTGGGCTGCCCCGGCACGAAGCGGCGCGCGATGCCGGTCACCGGGTCCCAGTCGTAGGGCTTGACGCCGTCGGGGATCGGCGTCTGGTCGAGCGGCGGCGCGAGCCAGTCCGGATCGAACTGCGGCCGCGGGAAAGGCTGCTGCGCGGTCGCGAGGCTCGCGTCCGACAGCACGACGACGACGGTGTTGAACATCTCGGCGATCTTGCGCGCCGTGATCATCGAGTAGAAGCAGTCCTCGATCCCCGACACCGCCATCACCACTTTCGGCGCATCGCCGTGGCTGCCGTAGATCGCGGTCAGGAGATCCCCCTGCTCCACTTTGGTCGGCTGGCCGGTGGACGGCCCGCCGCGCTGCACGTTGATGACGACCAGCGGGATCTCGGCCATCACCGCGAGCCCGATGCCCTCCTGCTTCAGCGCGTAGCCCGGCCCCGAGGTGACCGTGACCGCGCACTTGCCGGCGTAGGAGGCGCCGATCGCAAAGGCGCAGGCCGCGATCT
>CAYGYQ010000207.1:0-6369 GCA_964354035.1 uncultured Bordetella sp. | reverse complement strand
ACTTCTGCTACCACAAGAAGCTGTCGATCGCCGCCAACTGCCGGATGTGCCTGGTGGAGGTCGAGAAGGCGCCGAAGCCGCTGCCCGCTTGCGCGACGCCCGCCGCCGAGGGCATGAAGGTGTGGACGGCCTCGGAGCAGGCGAAGAAGGCGCAAGCCGGCGTGATGGAGTTTCTGCTCATCAACCATCCGCTCGACTGCCCGATCTGCGATCAGGGGGGTGAGTGCCAGCTGCAGGATCTCGCGGTCGGCTACGGCGGCTCCGGTTCGCGCTACACCGAACCCAAGCGCGTCGTCGTCCACAAGAATCTGGGACCGCTGGTGGCGGCCGAGGAAATGGCGCGCTGCATTCAGTGCACGCGCTGCGTGCGCTTCGGCCAGGAGATCGCCGGCGTGATGGAGCTCGGCATGATCGGCCGCGGCGAGCACTCGGAGATCGTCGCGTTCGTGGGTCAAGGTGTCGACTCCGAGCTCTCCGGCAACATGATCGACATCTGCCCCGTGGGCGCGCTCACGTCGAAGCCGTTCCGCTACGCGGCGCGGACCTGGGAGCTCGCGCGGCGGAGGGCGGTGTCGCCGCACGATTCCCTTGGCAGCAACCTGATCGTGCAGGCAAAGGGCGACCGCGTGCTGCGCGTCGTGCCGTTCGACAATCCGGCGGTGAACGAATGCTGGATTTCCGACAAGGATCGCTTCTCCTACGAGGCGCTCGCGAGCGGCGAGCGGCTGACATCGCCGATGGTCAAGGACGGCGGCGAGTGGAGGAACACCGACTGGCCGACCGCGCTGGAGGTCGTTGCGCGGGGCCTGAAGGGCGTCGTCGACAAGCACGGCGGCGCCGCGCTGGGCACGCTGCTCTCGCCGCACGCGACGCTGGAAGAAATGGCGCTTGCCGCGCGGCTAACCCGCGCGCTTGGCTCGGACAACGTCGATTTTCGGCTGCGGCAGTCGGATTTCCGCGGTGACGGGCAGGGCGCCGGCATCCCCTGGCTCGGTCTGCCGATCGCCGATCTCGATGCGTTGGAGCGAGTGCTGGTCGTGGGCAGCTTCCTGCGCAAGGACCACCCGCTCCTCGCGCAGCGGTTGCGTCAGGCAAGTCGGAAGGGCGCGGAGGTCTCGCTGCTGCATTCGGTCGCAGACGACTCCCGGATCGGCCTCGCGCATTCGTTCGTCGCGGTGCCCTCGCTGCTACCGCATGCGCTGGCGGAAATCGTCGTCGCCGCAGCGCAGGGCGCGGGCAAGCCGGTGCCACCCGCGCTCGCCGGCATCGAGCCGGTCGCCGCGGCAGTGGTGATTGCCGCAAGCCTGCTGTCGGGCGAGCGCAAGGCGATCCTGCTCGGGAACTTCGCCGAGCAGCACGCGGAGGCGTCCCAGCTGCTGGCGCTCGCGCAGGTGCTGTCCGACATCGTCGGCGCGCGGCTCGGTTGCCTGATCGAGGCTGCCAACAGTGTCGGCGGCCACGTCGCCGGCGCGCTGCCGCACTCGGGTGCCGGATTGAATGCGCGGACGATGCTCGCCGATGCGCGCCGGGCCTATCTCGTGCTGGGCGCGGAAGCCGAGTTCGACTGCGCCCATCCGGTCGCTGCGCGCAGCGCGCTCGAGCAGGCCGAATTCGTCGTGGTGCTGTCGCCGTTCCGGCACGGCACGCAGTATGCCGACGTGCTGCTGCCGATCAGTCCGTTCACGGAGACCGCCGGCACCTTTGTCAATTGCGAGGGGCGCGCGCAGGCGTGGAACGGCGTCGTGAAGCCGCTGGGCGAGACCCGTCCCGGGTGGAAGGTGCTGCGCGTCCTCGGTTCCCTGCTCGGGCTGCCCGGATTCGCTTTCGACTCGATCGAGGACGTGCGCGCGTCGCTGCCGTCCGCCGCCGAGGTCGCGGCCAGGCTCGCCAATGGCACAGGTGTCGCCATCACGAAGCCCACGGTTGTGCCGTCGCCGATGGAGCGTGTCGCCGATGTTCCGATCCATTTCGCCGACCCGCTGGTCCGTCGCGCGCCGTCGCTGCAGCAGTCCGCGGATGCGAAGCCGCCGCGGGCACGCCTGAACGCACTGTCCCTCGCCCGGTTGGGCGTGGCGGAGGGCGCACAGGTCCGGATTCGGCAAGGCCGCGGCGAGGCGATCCTGACCGCCGTGGCGGACGCGGGCGTGCCCACCGGCGCCGTGCGGATTGCCGCCGCGCATCCCTCCACCTGCGGGCTCGAGGGCCTGTCGGGGCCGGTGACCGTGGAGCGGGCGTAGCGTGGACGCGATCAACGCCCTCGTCGCCCCCGCGCAGGCGCTGCTCGGACCGGCGTGGCCCGTCGTCTGGACGCTGGTGAAGATCGTCGCCATCAGCGTGCCGCTGATCCTCGGCGTGGCCTACCTGACGCTCGCCGAGCGCAAGATCATCGGCTGGATGCAGGTGCGCATCGGTCCCAACCGCGTGGGGCCGCTCGGGCTGCTGCAGCCGTTCGCCGACGTCTTCAAGCTGATCTTCAAGGAGATCATCGTCCCCGCCGGGGCCAACCGCTACCTGTTCTTCATCGCGCCGATGCTGGCGCTCGCGCCGGCGCTGGCTGCCTGGGCGGTCATTCCATTCGCCGACGGCTTCGTGCTCGCCGACGTCGACGCGGGCCTGCTCTACCTCCTGGCGATGACGTCGATCGGCGTCTACGGGATCATCCTCGCCGGCTGGGCGTCGAACTCCAAGTACGCGTTCCTCGGCTGTCTGCGCTCGGCGGCGCAGATCGTCTCCTACGAGATCGCGATGGGCTTCGCGCTGGTCGGCGTGCTGATGGCGGCGTCGAGCCTCAACCTCTCCGACATCGTCCGCGGCCAGGAAGGCGGCGCCGCCTACTGGTACATCTGGCCGCTGTTCCCGCTGTTCCTGGTCTATCTGATCTCCGGGATCGCCGAGACCAACCGCCATCCGTTCGACGTGGCGGAAGGCGAGTCGGAGATTGTGGCCGGTTTCCACGTCGAGTACTCGGGCGTCACCTTCGCGCTGTTCTTCCTCGCCGAGTACATGAACATCATTTTGATCGCCGTGCTGACGTCGACGCTGTTCCTCGGGGGCTGGCTTTCGCCGTGGCCCATGCTGAACGGGCTCGCGATCCTCGGCTTCCATCCGTTCGGCGACGGCCTGCCGTGGCTGCTCGTGAAGATGTGCGGGGTGCTCTTCATCTTCCTCTGGATCCGGGCGACGTGGCCGCGCTACCGGTACGACCAGATCATGCGTCTGGGCTGGAAGGTGTTCATCCCCGTGACCCTCGTCTGGATCGTGTTCCTCGGCGCCATGATGCAGACGCCCTGGGCCGGGCTCTTCCATTGAGCGGGGACAGGGCCATGCGCGCGCGCGTCAAGCGTCTCCTCGGCACCTGGCTTCTGCTCGAGCTCCTGCAGGGGCTGCTGCTGACCGGGCGGCACATGTTCGCGCGCAAGATCACCGTGCAGTTCCCCGAGGAGAAGACGCCGCAGAGCCCGCGCTTCCGCGGGCTGCACGCGCTGCGCCGCTACCCGAACGGCGAGGAACGCTGCATCGCCTGCAAACTGTGCGAAGCGGTCTGTCCGGCGCTCGCGATCACGATCGAGTCGGAGCAGCGCGCCGACGGCACGCGGCGCACGACGCGCTACGACATCGATCTCACCAAGTGCATCTTCTGCGGCTTCTGCGAGGAGAGCTGCCCGGTCGACTCGATCGTCGAGACGCGCGTGCTCGAGTACCACGGCGAGAAGCGCGGCGACCTGATCTACACCAAGGAAATGCTGCTGGCGGTCGGCGACCGGTACGAGGCGCAGATCGCCGCGGACCGCGAGCAAGACGCCAAGTTCCGATGACCTTTCCCACGTTCCTCTTCTATGTATTCGCGGCGATCCTCGTGTTCGCGGCGCTGCGCGTCGTCACGGCGAGGAATCCCGTGCACGCGGTGCTCTGGCTGGTGCTGGCGTTCTTCACGGCGGCCGCGCACTGGCTGATGCTCAGGGCGGAATTCCTGGCGATCGTGCTGGTGCTGGTCTATGTCGGCGCGGTCATGGTGCTGTTCCTGTTCGTCGTGATGATGCTGGACATCAATTTCGACAGCCTGCGCAAGCAGTTCCGCAGCTACCTTCCGGTCGGCGCCACGGTCGGCGCGCTGGTGTTGATCGAAATGGCGCTGACGCTGGTGGGCAGCCGGCTGGCGGTGACGGGCGGCGGAGCGCCGGGGCCGGCGGCGGGCGGCAACACCCGGGCGCTGGGGGCGCTGGTCTACACCGAGTATGTCTATCCGTTCGAGATCGCCGCGGTCATTCTGCTGGTCGCGATCATCGCTGCGATCGCGCTCACCCATCGCCAGCGCCGGGAAACCAAGTACCAGAATCCGGCCGAGCAGGTCCAGGCGCGACCGGGGGACCGGCTGCGCATTCTCAACCTTCCGTCCGAGAAGAAACCACACTGAAACCGACGACGGCGGCGCAGGGGCCGGCGCGCGCAGCGCGCGCCGGCGGGCGACCACCGATCCAACCACCCTCCAACGGACAAGCTCGTGGAACTTCTGTCGGCGCCGACGCTGTCGCACTACCTCGTGCTGGGGGCGATCCTGTTCGCGATCAGCATGGGCGGGATCTTCCTCAACCGGAAGAACGTCATCATCCTGCTGATGGCGATCGAGCTGATGCTGCTCGCCGTCAACATGAACTTCATCGCCTTCTCGAGCTACCTCGACGACATGGCGGGACAGGTGTTCGTGTTCTTCATCCTCACGGTCGCGGCCGCCGAGTCGGCGATCGGGCTCGCGATCCTCGTGCTGCTGTTCCGCAACGTCGGGTCGATCGACGTCGAGGACATGGGCAAGCTCAAGGGCTGAGCGACGCGGAAGCCACCCGATGACGATGCCGCAACTCTATCTGCTGGTGCCGCTGGCGCCGTTGGCGGCGGCGATCGCGGTCGGGCTCTTCGGCGCGCAGCTCGGCCGCCGGATTTCGCACTCGCTGTGCATCCTCGGCGTGGCCGTCGCCATGGCCGCCTCGTACGTGATCTTCCGGGACGTGCAGGCCGGTCATGTGTTCAACGGTGACGTCTACACCTGGCTGCAGTCGGGGTCGCTCAAACTGTCGATCGGCTTCCTGATCGACCCGCTGACGGTGACGATGATGCTCGTCGTCACCTTCGTCTCGCTGATGGTCCATGTCTACACCATCGGCTACATGGCGGAGGACCCCGGCTACACGCGATTCTTTTCCTACATCTCGCTGTTCACCTTCAGCATGCTGATGCTGGTGATGAGCAACAACTTCCTGCAGCTGTTCTTCGGCTGGGAGGCGGTCGGCGTGGTCTCCTACCTGCTGATCGGCTTCTGGTACACCCGGCCCACGGCGATCTACGCGAACCTCAAGGCGTTCCTCGTGAACCGCGTCGGCGACTTCGGCTTCGTGCTCGGGATCGGCATGGTGCTCGCGCATTTCGGAACGCTCGACTACGCGGCGGTGTTCGCCAGGGCGCCGGCGCTGGCGGCGACGACCGTCGACCTGTGGGGGACGTCCCCCTGGTCGCTGCTGTCGGTGATCACGATCTGCCTGTTCATCGGCGCGATGGGCAAGAGCGCGCAGGTGCCGCTGCACGTCTGGCTGCCCGACTCGATGGAAGGCCCCACCCCGATCTCGGCGCTGATCCATGCCGCGACGATGGTGACCGCCGGCATCTTCATGGTCGCGCGGATGAGCCCGCTGTTCGAGCTGTCGGACACGGCGCTGTCGCTGGTGACCATCGTCGGCGCCACCGGCGCGCTGTTCCTGGGCCTTCTCGGCATCGTCCAGCACGACATCAAGCGCGTCGTTGCCTATTCGACGCTGTCGCAGCTGGGCTACATGACCGTCGCGCTGGGGGTCTCGGCTTATTCGGCCGGGATGTTCCACCTGATGACGCACGCGTTCTTCAAGGCGCTGCTGTTCCTGGGCGCCGGATCCGTGATCATCGCGCTGCATCACCAGCAGGACCTGCGCCACATGGGCGGGCTGCGCAAGTACATGCCGATCACCTACGCCACAATGGTCCTCGGCAGCCTTGCCCTCTGCGGCGTTCCGCCGTTCGCCGGCTTCTTCTCGAAGGACGCGATCATCGAGGCCGTGCACCTGTCGACGATCCCGGGCCAGGGGTACGCCTACTTCGCGGTAACGGCCGGTGTGTACGTGACGGCGCTCTACACATTCCGGATGCTGTTCCTCGCCTTCCACGGCCAGGAGCGGTTCAACGCCGCTCCGCAGGGGGTCGACGGCGGGCACGCGCATGACGCGGCGCACGGCCACGACGCGGCGCACGGCCACGACGATCACCCCGCCGGACCGCCGCGCGAGAGCCCCTGGGTGGTGACCGTGCCGCTCATCTTGCTGGCGATTCCATCGGTGTACGCCGGCT
>CAYGYQ010000206.1:0-6377 GCA_964354035.1 uncultured Bordetella sp. | reverse complement strand
GTAAGGTAACCGGCGCGCCGCGTCGCCGCTTGCCAAGTGGAAGGCATGAACCGGCGCGTCCGGTTGACCGCTGGGTTGGGCCGCATTGGCCGCTCACTTCTTGCGGAGTTCGACCACGTTTGGATGATCAACGCTGGAGCCTCCAACATCTCTCACTTTCCGCAGTAGATTGGGTGAGACGTTCCAGCGTTGACCTTGCTCGGTGATGACGGTGACCGTTTTCTTGTTGTATCGGGTAAGCACGCCAAGAAGGGGTTCGCTTCCCTCGGGATGAAATGAGACCCTGTCACCCACCGAGAATTCAAGCATCCGGGAGTGAGCGCGCGCCTGATGCAAGAAGCGCAGTCTCTCGACAATCCGGTTATTGAGATCGATCAGTTCCGATTCGCTTAGGCCATTTATGTCGATCTTCGATCCCACTGCGCCCTCTCTTTCAAGAACTGGACGCCAACCAATCGACACCTGGCGCTGATGAGGCCCAACGTAATGTGTACCTCGACTGTGCCCCCAAGAAAAGGGGCACTTCGACCAGGATTGTCCCCCGGATTCGGCCAAATGGCATATGGCCCGCAGCCGGAAAGTCCGGAAGAATCACGGCTCCGGTTGGCAATTGGGGGGCCGAAAGGCGCTGTTCGATGGAGGCGGTTCCGCCTGTCCCGTTGCTCCAAAAGGTCCGCGCGCGGATCCGGGTCAGGCATTACAGCATCCGCACCGAGCAGGCCTATTGCGACTGGATCAGACGCTTTGTCATCTTCCATGGCAAGCGCCACCCCTCCGAACTGGGGGCAGCCGAGGTCGAGGCGTTCCTGACCTCGCTGGCGGTCGAAGGCAGGGTGGCTGTATCGACGCAGAATCAGGCCAAGAGTGCGCTGCTCTTTCTCTACAAGGAGGTGCTGGGTGCCGAGCTGCCGTGGCTCGACCACATCCAGAAGGCGAAGGCGCAAGTTCGTCTGCCCGTGGTGCTGACGCGCGCCGAGGTGGGCCGAGCGCTCGCGCGGCTGCAGGGGGTCCATCGGCTGGTTGGCGCGCTGTTGTATGGCACGGGGCTCCGCATCATGGAGGGGCTGCGTCTGCGGGTGAAGGACGTCGAGTTCTCGCGGCGCGAGATCCTCGTGCGCGACGGCAAGGGCAACAAGGACCGCGTGACGATGCTGCCGCTGCGTGTTGTCAGGTCGTTGCGCGAGCAGGTCGAGCACGCGCGCGAGCTGCACCGAGGCGACCTGGCCGACGGGCTCGGATCGGTCTTGCTTCCGTTCGCGCTCGATCGCAAGTATCCCGGCGCGGCGCGGGGCTCGCCAAGCGGGCTACGCCGCACACGCCCCGGCATTCCTTTGCGACGCACTTGCTGGAATCCGGCTACGACATCCGCACGGTGCAGGAGCTGCTCGGACACTCGGACGTGAGCACGACGATGATCTATACGCACGTGCTCAATCGCGGGGGCCGCGGGGTGGTCAGCCCACTCGATGGTTGACGTCAGGGGGTCAGCCAGGCAGATTCCGGCTACGACGGGGGCCTTTGTGGCCGACGGCAACGGCTGGCCCGGTCGGCCGCCTCATCGCCTCGGCGACGCGCGCTTCCCACAAGTCTTCCACCGCGTCGGCAATGGTCTCGGGCAAATAGGTGCCCGACGAGCGCACGCCCCAGCGGAAGCGCCGAAAGGGCGCGACGGCCAGCTCGTCGAAGGTGACGAGCGGCATCTCGAACAGTCGCTCGAGCCGCAGCATCGTGTAATTGGTGGTGAGCCCGGCCGCGGCTTTCTCCTCGATCCAGTGGCGCCGCGCTGCCGGGACCGTGAGCGTGACCCCGGAACCGAAGATGCCCTTGGGGGCTACGCCCAGGCGCACGAGAAACGCGCGGCTGCCGGGGTCGATGTTCCGGTGCCGCCCGCAGGACCACCGGGTGTCGAGGTGGCCGCGGCGCGCAAGCGCGCGGATATCCGCAGTGAGGTCCGGCCAGTTCCAGATCGCCGGATTCCAGGCGAAAAGGTAGGTGGCCACAATGGATGGGGCGCGACCCTATCGCAGCGATGCCCCGCGAGATCGGGTCAAACGGCTTCGCCAGGCTCAGGAGCCGGTGGCGCGCCTTCTGCAGGCGGGGTGGCGGCCCGCTCTTGTCGTTTCTTGAGTTTCTCTTCCTTCTTGCGCTTCTTTTCCAGTTCCTTCTGCCGCTTCTGGTACCCGAAATTGGGTTTTGCCAAGTTGTGTTCTCCTCGTCTGGAAGTTGATGCAGCGAAACGTACCGATCACCGGCGCACAATCACGGCCACGCGCCGGCGGGACCGATCCGCAGTTGGTGAATAATACGCCCTCCCTCGTGCCGTCGGCCATGATCATGCGCTTCGCCCGTTGTCTGGTGCCCTTCGCCGCCGCCGCGCTCGTCGCATGCGGCAGCGCACCGGTGAAGGAGCCATTGGCAGAGCCGGCGCCCGCCGCCCGGCCTGCGCCCGGGCCCGCGCCTTCGTCCAAGTACTACAAGGACGACGGCCCGGGCGATGGCGCTCCTGCCAATGTCGACGCACTTCCGGACGCCATCCCGCGCATGGAGCCGCTCCACCGCTTCGCCAACCGTCCGTACACGGTGCTCGGCCGCGACTACGTGCCGGCCACGAGCCTGCGCCCCTACCGGGAGCGGGGCATCGCCTCGTGGTACGGGCGCAAATTCCACGGCGAGAAGACGTCCACCGGCGAGACCTACGACATGTATGCGATGACGGCGGCGCATCCAACGCTGCCGCTGCCCTCCTACGCGCGCGTCACCAATGTCGCCACGGGCAAGAACGTGATCGTCCGCGTCAACGACCGCGGGCCGTTTCTGCACGGGCGGGTGATCGACCTCTCGTACGCGGCGGCTGCCAAACTCGGGATCGCGCAGAAGGGAAGCGGCGAGGTCGAGGTCGAGGCGATCCTTCCCGCCGGCATGCCGACCGTCGCCGCGGCCGCGCCGCTTGCCCCCGTCGGGACGCCACGGGCCGGCGCCCCTGGGGCGCCGGTGCCGATCGCGAGCACGGAGGGCGGGTTCGTCGTGCAACTGGGGGCGTTCGCAAGCTATGCCAACGCGCAGACCTTCCTCGCGCATCTCGTGAACCAGATCGCGCCGATCGGGGTCGAACCGAAGGTGCGCCAGGTCAACGGACTGTTCCGGGTGTTCATCGGCCCCTACCCGGCGCGCGAGGATGCGAAGCGCATGGCGGATCGCCTGCGTGAGGCAATCGGCGTTGCGTCGACGATCGCCGTGCATTGACGTGTTCCCGTCATCCGTCATCACCGTTGCCACGTTGACCCGAATGGCGGGCGCGGTCCGTTATAATTCGCAGGCCGTCTGCGGGGCTCGGAGTGAAGCGCTGTTTGCACCGATCGACCGAGGGCGCGCCGACCACCGTTCGCGGTAGCGCATCGGCCGGGGACATCACCGTCATTCGCAAAGGATCGATTTGCACCGTCTGATCTTCGCCGCTCTTGCTTTCCTGGTCCTGGCCGTCGCGCCCGCGCGCGCGCAGCTCACCATCGAGATCGTCGGTGGCGCCGGCACCACCGTCCCCATCGCGATCGTTCCGTTCGAGAACGAATCGAATTGGCCCCTCGGGATCTCCGGCATCGTCGCCGCCGATCTGCAGCGCAGCGGCCTGTTCCGCCTGGTGAGTGAAGCCGGCATCGTGCCGCGGCCGAGCCGCGCCGAGGACGTCAAGCTCGGTGACTTCCGCGCCCGCGGTGCCGACGCCGTCGTGGTCGGATCGATGCGCCCGCTCCCCGACGCTCGCGTGGAGGTGCGCTTCGCGCTGCTTGACGCGGTCAAGCAGACGCAGTTGGCCGCGATGACGTACGTGGTCACGCCACCGCAGTTCCGGGCGACGGCGCACAAGATCGCCGACGTGATCTACGAGAAGCTCACCGGCGACGCCGGCGTGTTCTCGACGCGCATCGCGTACATCACCCGCCAGGGGGGGCGCTTCGAGCTCATCGTCGCCGATGCCGACGGCGGCAATCCGCAGGCGATCGTCGGCTCGAACGAGCCGCTGCTCTCGCCGTCGTGGTCGCCGGACGGCTCGCGGATCGCCTACGTGTCGCTCGAGAACCGGAAGCCCGTCATCTACGTCCAGTCGACGGCGACGGGACAGCGGCAGGTGCTCGCGAATTTTCGCGGCAGCAACAGCGCGCCCGCGTGGTCGCCGGACGGGCGCCGGCTCGCCGTGACGCTGACCAAGGATGGCGGCTCGCAGATCTTCCTCATCAACGCCGACGGCACGGGGGTGCAGCGCCTTCTCACTTCGGGCGGCATCGACACCGAGGCCTCGTTCACGCCGGACGGCAAGGCGCTGCTGTTTTCCTCCGATCGCGGCGGCTCGCCGCAGATCTACCGGCTGACGATCGCAACGGGCGCTATCGAACGGATGACGTTCGAGGGCGGCCACAATGTATCGCCGCGGGCGACCCCCGACGGCAAGGGGTTCGTGTTCGTGCGCCGCGACGGCGGACGCTTCATGATCGCGATTCAGGATTACGCGACGCGACAGGTGCAATTGCTCACGCCGGGTCCGCTCGACGAAAGCCCGAGCATCGCGCCGAATTCGAAGCTCATCATCTACGCGGCGCAGCAGGGTCAGCGTGGTATATTGGCTGGAGTATCCTCCGACGGGCGCGTGAAGCAGCGGCTCGTCTCACCCGCGGCCGATGTGCGCGAGCCCGCCTGGGGTCCGCTGCCGCGGTGACCCTTTCCAATCGAGGAGACATTTCATGCGCAAGTGGATCATCGCAGCTTTTGTGATCGCCGCACTCGCCGGCTGTGCGAGCACCGGGACCGAGGACACCGCCCCGGTCGAGGACAAGTCATCCGCCGCGACGGCGCCGGGAGCAGGCACCGGCGCCACGACCTCGGGTACCACGACCGCGCCGATTGGCGGTGTCAGTGGGGGCGCCGGCGGGCCGGCCAGCGGCGCCACCTCGGCCGCCGCGCTCAAGGATCCCAGGAACATCCTGTCGAAGCGCAACATCTACTTCGACTACGACCAGTTCACCGTCAAGGACGAGTACAAGACCATTGTCGAGGCGCACGCCAAGTACCTGCAGGCGAACCGCGGCGCGCGGGCGATCATCCAGGGCAATACCGACGAGCGCGGCACGCGCGAGTACAACATCGCGCTTGGTCAGAAACGGGCCGACGCGGTGAAGAACCTGATGCTGCTGCTCGGCGCCACCGAGATCCAGATCGAGACGGTGAGCTTCGGCAAGGAAAAGCCGCGCCGCGAAGGCCACGACGAATCATCGTGGGCCGAGAATCGCCGCGCCGACATCGTCCACGCTGGGGAATGAGTGACCGGGCTCGGTCGACGCCGCAGCGCATCGCGTAGCGAGGAACGCGGGGAGGCCGTGGAGTGATGCGTCTCGCCTTTCCGTTGCGGTTGGGTGCTGCGGTGCTCGTCGCCGTTTGGCTCGTCCCGCTGTCCGCGCGCGCGGCGCTCTGGGACGACGAGGAAGCCCGGCGGCGCATCGAGCAGACAAACCTGCGCGTGGCGCAGGTCCAGAAGCAGCTCGAGGACCGCATTGCGGCGCTCGAGCAGCAGTTGAAGAACCAGGGCCTGGTCGAGCTATTCACGCAGGTCGAGCAGCTGAAATCCGACATCGCCAGGCTGCGTGGCCAGATCGAGGTGCTGAACCACGAGCAGGACCAGCTGCAGAAGCGCCAGCGCGATCTCTACATCGATCTCGACTCGCGGCTGCGGCGGCTCGAGGGCGGCCCCGGCGCGAACGTGCCCCCGGCGGCCTCCGGTGCGCCTGCACCCGGGCCGGTGGCAACCGCGCCCCCCGCGCCAAGTCCGGCGGTGGCTGCGCCCCCGACGCCAGGCGCCACGCCGGGATCCACGACCCCTTCGTCGGGCACCGGCGCCGCCGACGCGGCGGCAATCGAGCAGCGCGCCTATGACGTCGCGCTCGATCAGTTCAAGGCCGGTAACTACCCCGCGGCCGTCGCCAGCTTCAACGCCTTCGTCAAGAACTACGGCAAGAGCCCGCTCGCGCCGTCCGCCTATTACTGGATCGGCAATTCGCAGTTCGCGCTGAAGGACTATCGCGCGGCGATCGCCACGCAACGGCAGCTCGTCGCCGCATTTCCCGGCAATCCGAAAGTGCCGGATGCGCTGCTCAACATCGCCACCAGCCAGTTCGAGCTTTCCGACGGCGCGGCGTCGCGGCGCACGCTCGAGGAGCTGATTGCGAAGCACCCGCAGTCCGAGGCCGCGGTCAAGGCGCGGCAACGCCTCGCGATTCGCTGATGGACGGCCCCCACGCTCACTGCGTTCGCTGCCCCCCGCGGGGGCGTGCAGCGGCCTTCGGGCGGCCGGGCGGGCGGATGAACGGCCCCCACGCTCACTGCGTTCGCTG
>CAYGYQ010000205.1:3932-6481 GCA_964354035.1 uncultured Bordetella sp. | reverse complement strand
CTGCACTTTTCGTGGCGCGCGATTGCCGATCGCATCGTGCTCTCGGGAAGTCCGGGATGATCCAATGATTTCACCGACACCGGCCTGCCCGCGCGACAACCACGACTGATTTCGTAGGCGCGGGCTTGCCCGCGCAACAATCGCACCCACGCGACAACCACCGCAGCGCCGGCAAGCCGGCGCCTACAGATACCTTCCTGCCCACCACAGCGCCGGCAAGCCAGCGCCTACAGATACCTTCCCCCTGCCCACCGCAGCGCCGGCAAGCCGGCGCCTACCGATGCCTCACCGCTTGAAATTTGCCGTCAACGCGCGTCCATTGCGCAAGCCCGTCACCGGCATCAGCCGATATCTCGGCGGGCTCATGCGCGAGGTGGAGCGCGACGACCGGTTCGCCCCGCACTATTTCTATTCCACGCACTGGGGCGAGGGTCTGGATCGGGCCCCCGGCCGGCTGCTCGGCCCCAACCTGATGCGCGGCACCGGACTGCTTCGCTCGGTCGAGCCGCTCCTGCGCGCCGTCGAGCGGCACAATTTTGCGGCGGGTCTGCGCCGTGGCGATTTCGCGTTCTATTTCGAGCCCACCTATCTGCCTTTTCGCACGACGCTGCCCACGGTCATCACCGTTCACGACCTCTCCCACCTGCGCCATCCGGAAACCCATCCCGCTGCCCGGGTGCGCCAGTACGAGCGGGAATTGCCCGCGGCCATCGCCCGGGCAGCGTGCATCCTGACCCCGTCCGCATTCACGCGGCGCGAAGTCATCGAGGTCTTCGGGGTGCCGCCGGAGCGGGTCGTGGCCACTCCGCTTGGTGTCGATGCGTCTTTCTTCCCGCGCGACCGCGACGGGACGGCGGCGGTGCTGGGCCCGCTGGCGCTGACGCACGGACGATACTTCCTCGCGGTGGGCACGCTGGAGCCGCGCAAGAACCTCACGACGACGCTCGATGCGCATGCGCGCCTGCCGCAGCGCGTGCGGGCAGACTACCCGCTGGTCGTGGCCGGCATGTCGGGCTGGCTGAACGAAGCCATTTCCCGGCGGCTCGAAGCAGCCCGTGCGCGCGGGGAGGTCAGGCTGCTCGGCCATGTCGGCGACGAGCAGCTGCCGCTCCTGTACGCGGGGGCGACGATGCTGGCGTACCCGTCTCTCTACGAAGGCTTCGGCCTGCCGCCGCTCGAGGCCATGGCCAGCGGGATCCCCGTAGCCGTCTCCGACCGCGCGTCGCTGCCCGAAGTCGTCGGCGACGCCGCTATCCTCGTCGAGCCCCACGATGTCGAGGGCCTGACCACGGCGATGCTCCGGATCGTCGAGCACCAGGCGTTCGCTGACGACCTCGCGGCACGCGGGATCGCGCGAGCGAAAACGTTCACCTGGGCGCGGTGCGCCGCGCTGACGATGGAGTGCTGGGAGCAGGTGACGGGAGCGGCCGCGCCATGAGCCCGCCGGGCCGCCCCGGGGAAGCGCGCAGGGGAGCGCCCATGAGGATCGCGCTCGTCCATGACTGGCTCGACACGTGGCGCGGCGGCGAGAACGTGCTGGCCGAGATCCTGCGGATCTATCCGGGGGCCGATCTGTTCGCGCTCGTGGATTTCCTTCCTGCCGCGGCGCGCGCACGTCTTTCCGGAAAGCGCGCGACGACGTCGTTCCTGCAGCGGCTGCCCGGCGTCCGGCGGTATTTCCGGGCACTGCTGCCGCTCTTTCCGCGCGCGATCGAAGCCCTGGACGTCAGCGGCTACGACCTCGTGATCTCGAGCTCGCACGCGGTGGCGAAGGGTGTACGGACCGCCGCCGGTCAGTTGCACATCTGCTATTGCCACACGCCGATGCGCTACGCATGGGACCTGCGCGACCAGTATCTCGGCCCGCGCGGACTGCGCTTCGGTCTGCGCCGCGCGCTCGCGGACCGGGTGCTGAACCGGTTGCGCGACTGGGATCGCCGGGTGAGCCCGCGGGTCACGCACTTCATCGCCAACTCCGAATTCATCGCGCAGCGCATCGCCCGCTGCTACGACCGCGAGGCAACCGTGATCCATCCGCCGGTCGACGTGCGCTTTTTCACCCCGGGCGAAGGCGGCGCCGAGCCTGCCGGACGCGATTACTACCTCGCCGCGTCACGCTGGGTGCCGTACAAGCGGATGGACCTCGTCGCGGCGGCGTTCCGCGATCTGCCCGGGCGGCGGCTGGTGATGGCGGGCGACGGCCCCGACGCGGCACGCGTCCGGCGCGCCGCAGGGCCGAACGTCGAGTTCGTCGGCGAAGTGCCACGGGAGCGCCTGCGCGATCTCCTTCGCGGCGCTCGTGCGTTCGTGTTCGCCGCCGAGGAGGATTTCGGCATCCTGCCGGTCGAGGCGCAGGCCTGCGGCACCCCCGTGATCGCGTATGGCCGGGGCGGCGCTCTCGAGACGGTGCGCGACGACGGCACCGGGACGGCGACCGGGATGTTCTTCGGCGAGCCGACGGCCGAGGCCATCGCCGCTGCCGTGCGCGCGTTCGACGAGGCTTTGCCCACGATTCGGGCGGGAGAGTGCCGGGCCAACGCCGAACCGTT
>CAYGYQ010000205.1:1265-3832 GCA_964354035.1 uncultured Bordetella sp. | reverse complement strand
GTTCCATGGCCCGCAGCGTCCTGAAGCCCCACGCGACCGTCTTTCTCGGCATCCTGCGCCTTGCGGATCCCTTGATGCCCGTCATCGTCGGACTCATCGCGTACGGCGTCCATCCCGGCATCTGGCCAGTACCCGAGCAATACCTGCTCTTCATCGGCGCCGGCGCCGTCACCATCACCGCATTGTTTCCGCTGTTCCGCCTGTACGACCCGCAGCGCGGCGTCAGCCTCACCGAGGAGCTGCGGCGGCTCGTGCTGGCGTGGGCGGTTCTCGCCGCGCTCGCTGGCAGCGCAATCTTCGCCACCAAGATGGGCGATGCCTTTTCGCGGATCTGGGTCGGCACGTGGCTGGGCGGCGGCCTCGCCGCGACGGTCGTGACCCGGGTGTCGGTGCGGCTTGTCCTGCGCCGGCTGCGGGAGCGCGGTCACAATCTGCGGCACATCGTCATCGTCGGCGCAGGCACGCTGGGGCGGACGATCGCGGAGCGGCTGCAGGGCGCGCCGTGGGCGGGCTTCAACGTCGTCGCGTTCTACGACGACGACCCCGCCAAGGAGGGCACGGTGGTCGCCGGCACGAAGGTCGCCGGATCGGCAGACGGCATTGCGGACGACGTGAAGCGTGGCGGCATCGATCAGGTCTGGATCGCACTGCCGCTGCGCGCCGACCTCCGCATCCGCGCGGTACTGGCCGCGCTGCAGACGGAGACCGTCGAGGTACGGTTCGTGCCCGACATCTACAATTTCACGCTGCTGCACCATTCGATGACCGAGATCGCAGGGCTGGCGGTGATCAATCTCACCGACTCACCCTTGCATGGAGTGAACGCCGTCGCCAAGGCGCTGGAGGATCTGCTGCTCGCAACGATCTTCCTGGTGCTGGCTTCGCCGCTGATGCTGGCGATCGCCATCGGCGTCAAGCGGTCGTCACCGGGCCCGGTTTTCTACCGGCAGGAGCGCGTGACCTGGAACGGCGAGCGCTTCTCGATGCTCAAGTTCCGCACGATGCCAGCAGGCGTCGAAGCCGATTCGGGTCCGGTCTGGGCAAATCCCGCACAGCAGCGGGCGACGCCGTTCGGCGCCTTCCTCCGGCGCTGGAGCCTCGACGAGCTGCCGCAGTTCATCAACGTGCTGCGCGGGGACATGTCGATCGTCGGGCCGCGCCCCGAACGCCCCGAGTTCGTCACGCGGTTCAAGCAGGAAATTCCAGGCTACATGCAAAAGCATCTGGTGAAAGCCGGCATCACGGGGTGGGCGCAGGTCAACGACTTGCGCGGCGACACCGATCTGCGCGCCAGAATCCAGTACGATCTCTACTACATCGAAAACTGGTCCGTCTGGTTCGACCTGCGGATCATCGCCATGACCATCGGCCACGTGATCAGGAGCCGGAATGCATACTGAGGTGAACGGCGCTGACGCCGGCCGCGAGATTGCGCGCGCCGCGATGCTCTTCGGCGCGTCGCTGCTGCTGTGCCTAGCCGTCTATGTCGCGCTGAGCGTCCCGGGAAACTGGTTTCCGGGCGCCGCCCCCAGGACCTGGACCGCGCGCGACCTGGCGCTGACGCGCGGGAGCGGCGGCCTGGACGGCGATGCGCTGGTCGTCACCGCGATCGACCCCTCGGGCCTTGCCCTCGTCGCCTTGAATGCGAATTTCCGGTCGAGCGAGTATCCGGCGATCGCGTGGAGCGCAACCGGCGTTTCCGGACAAAGTGACGTCCGGCTGCTCTGGAGCTCCGATTACGACGCATCCCGCGTGCATTCGGTGCCGCTCGCCGTGGAATCGGGCCGGCTCCTGCCCGTCTCGCTCGCCAGGGACCCGAACTGGGTCGGGCGCATCACCGGTATCGCGCTGGCCATCCGCGCGCCGCTGCCGCAGCCGCTGCGCGTCTCCGGTGTCGTCGCGAAGCCGATGGGCGCCGTCGAGATTCTTACCGACCGCGCCAAGGAGTGGCTCGTATTCGAGAACTGGAGCGGTTCGTCGATCAACACGGTGACCGGCGGCGCCGAGGTGCAGGAACTCCCGCTGCCACTCCTGCTCGTGTCCGCGCTCCTGCTCGCCGTCGCACTGTGGTACCTCGGCGCCCGTCGCCGCGCGGGCATCGCCGCATTGCCGTGGGTCGCGGGAGCGCTGTTCGTCATCGCCTGGACCGTACTCGATCTGCGCTGGACGTTGAATCTGGTGCGCCAGGCCGACGCCACAGCAACGTTGTACGCCGGCAAGGACTGGCGCGAGCGCCATCTCGCCGCCGAGGACGGCCCGCTCTTCGCGTTCATCGAAAAAGTGCGCGAAAAGCTTCCGGCCAGCCCGGCGCGCGTGATCGTGGTGGCCGACGCCGACTACTTCCGCGGCCGCGGCGCGTACCACCTCTATCCGCACAACGTCTATTTCGACCCGCGGCAGAACACGTTGCCCGCGCCGTCGACGCTGCGCTCGGGCGACTACCTCGTCGTCTATCAGCGGCGCGGCGTACAGTACGACGCCTCCTTGCAGCGGCTGCGCTGGGATGGCGGCGAGCCGGTCGCCGCCGAACTGCTGGTGACCGGGCCGGGTGCCGCGGCGTTCCGGAT